>NZ_JBEZKS010000087.1:0-25010 GCF_040651775.1 Streptomyces sp. NPDC048383 | reverse complement strand
CACCTTCTTCGCGCTGCTCTACCGACTGCTCGTGACCCGGGAGACCGGTCCGCGCCTGCCCACGCTGCTCCTCGCGGTGCGGGCCCGTCCGCGTTCACCTGTACCGGCTCAGACCGCCAGCAGCGTGCGCACCCGGTCCGCCCCCACCGCGAGGAGCAGCGTGGGCAGGCGCGGACCGGTCTCCCGGGTCACGAGCAGTCGGTAGAGCAGCGCGAAGAAGGTGCGCTGGGCGACCTTGAGCTCGGGCGTCGGCTTGGCGTCGGGCTCCAGCCCGGCCATGACCTTCGGCACGCCGTAGACGAGCGTGGTCAGCCCGTCGAGGGACCAGTGGGTGTCGAGGCCGTCCACGAGCATCCGCAGCGACTGCCGGGCCTCCTCGTCGAGCGAGGACAGCAACTCGGTGTCGGGCTCCTCGCGGACCAGGGTGCGCTGGTCGGCCGGGACCTGGGTGGTGATCCAGCTCTCGGCGCGGTCCAGGCGCGGCCGTACCTCGTCGAGCGAGGTGAGCGGCTGCTCCGGGTCGAGGTCGCTGAGGATGCGCAGGGTCTGCTCGTCGTGCCCGGCGGTGATGTCGACGACCGACGCGAGGGTGCGGTAGGCCATCGGGCGCGGGGTGCGGGGCAGCTCGTGCGAGGCGACGCGGACGGCGCGGGTGTGCGCGGCCGCGTCGGCCGGGAGCACGGAGCCGTCGGCGACCTTGCCCTCCAGCTTGTCCCACTCGTCGTACAGGCGCTGGATCTCCTGGTCGAAGGCGATCTTGAACGACTGGTTCGGCTTGCGGCGGGCGTAGAGCCAGCGCAGCAGCTGCGGCTCCATGATCTCCAGCGCGTCGGCGGCCGTCGGGACGCCGCCCTTGCTGGAGGACATCTTCGCCATGCCGGAGATGCCGACGAACGCGTACATCGGGCCGATCGGCTGCTCGCCGCCGAAGATGTGCACGATCTGGCCGCCGACCTGGAACGACGAGCCGGGCGAGGAGTGGTCGACGCCGGAGGGCTCGAAGATGACGCCCTCGAAGGCCCAGCGCATCGGCCAGTCGACCTTCCAGACGAGCTTGCCCCGGTTGAACTCGCTGAGCTTGACCGTCTCGGTGAACGCGTCCTCGGCGCAGACGTAGGTCAGCTCCGTGGTCGCGTCGTCGTACGAGGTGACCTTGGTGAAGTCCTTGCCGCATTCGGCGCAGTACGGCTTGTACGGGAAGTACCCGCCCTCGCCGGCGCTGCCGTCGTCCTCGGCGGCCGCGCCGGAGCCCTCGGCGGCCTCCAGCTCGGCCTCGTCGACCTGCTTCTGCTGGGGCTTCTTGCCCGGCTTCTGCTTGGTGCGGTACTGGTCGAGGACGGCGTCGATGTCCCCGCGGTGCTTCATCGCGTGCAGGACCTGCTCGCGGTAGACGCCGGAGGTGTACTGCTCCGTCTGGCTGATCGGGTCGTACTCGACGCCGAGCTCGGCCAGCGCCTCGACCATGGCGGCCTTGAAGTGCTCGGCCCAGTTCGGGTACGCGGATCCGGCCGGGGCCGGGACCGAGGTCAGCGGGCGGCCGATGTGCTGCGCCCACGACTCGTCGATGCCGGGAATGCCGGCCGGCACCTTGCGGTAACGGTCGTAGTCGTCCCAGGAGATGAGGTGGCGGACCTCGAAGCCCCGGCGGCGGATCTCGTCCGCGACCAGGTGCGGGGTCATGACCTCGCGCAGGTTGCCCAGGTGGATCGGGCCCGAGGGGGAGAGTCCGGACGCGACGACGACAGGTTTGCCGGGTGCTCGGCGCTCCGCCTCGGCGATGACCTCGTCCGCGAAACGGGAGACCCAGTCGGTCTCGGTGCTGCTCTGAGCCACGACACGTCCTTCTACTCGAATGCTGGCTTCAGCCATTCTCCCAGACGGAGGGGAGCGCTCCGGGGTTGCTTCCGCTCCTTGGTGTCCCGCTGATATCCCGCGAGGCCTTCGGCGCCCGCGTGGGATACTCGGCACTTGTCGGAACACCCAAGTGCGTCCTCACGTGCAACCTCACAGGAACGGCAGCTCATGGCCTCGGTCCCTTCCCTCGCTTCTTCCGTCGATCAGCGCGTCGCGGACGCCCTTGCCTCCGCCCTGCCGGAGGCCGGTGCGACCGACCCGCTGCTGCGACGTAGCGACCGGGCCGACTTCCAGGCCAACGGGATCCTCGCGCTCGCGAAGAAGGCCAAGGCCAACCCGCGCGAGCTGGCGACGACCGTGGTCGAGGCCATCGCGACCGGTGACCTGATCCGGGAGATCGAGGTCTCCGGCCCCGGCTTCCTGAACATCACGATCACCGACCGGGCGATCATCGAGACCCTCGCGGCGCGCGCCGCGGACGACCGCCTCGGTGTCGCGCTCGCGGCGAACCCGGGCACGACGGTCATCGACTACGCCCAGCCGAACGTCGCGAAGGAGATGCACGTCGGCCACCTGCGGTCCGCCGTGATCGGCGCCGCGATGGTGGAGATCCTGGAGTTCACGGGCGAGACCGTGGTGCGTCGCCACCACATCGGCGACTGGGGCACCCAGTTCGGCATGCTGATCCAGTACCTGCTGGAGCACCCGCACGAGCTGGACCACAAGTCGGACGGGGAGGTCTCCGGCGAGGAGGCCATGTCCAACCTGAACCGGCTGTACAAGGCCTCGCGCGCCGTCTTCGACTCCGACGAGGAGTTCAAGACGCGCGCCCGGGCCCGCGTGGTCGGCCTCCAGGCCGGCGACCCGGAGACGCTCGCCCTGTGGCAGCGGTTCGTGGACGAGTCGAAGATCTACTTCTACTCCGTCTTCAACAAGCTGGACATGGACATCCAGGACGCGGACGTCGTCGGCGAGTCCGGCTACAACGACATGCTGGTGGAGACCTGCAAGCTGCTGGAGGACTCGGGCGTCGCCGTCCGCTCCAACGGCGCGCTGTGCGTGTTCTTCGACGAGTACAAGGGCCAGGACGGCAACCCGACCCCGCTGATCGTCCAGAAGTCCGACGGCGGTTTCGGCTACGCGGCGACCGACCTGTCCGCGATCCGTGACCGCGTCGGCAACCTGAAGGCCTCGACGCTGCTGTACGTCGTCGACGCCCGTCAGTCCCTGCACTTCAAGATGGTCTTCGAGACGGCCCGCCGCGCCGGCTGGCTGAACGACGAGGTCGAGGCCGTCCAGCTGGCCTTCGGCACCGTCCTCGGCAAGGACGGCAAGCCGTTCAAGACCCGTGAGGGCGAGACCGTACGGCTCGTGGACCTGCTCGACGAGGCCGTGGAGCGGGCGACGGGCGTGGTCCGCGACAAGGACGCGGAGCGCGGGCTGCTCACCGAGGAGGAGATCGTCGAGAACGGCCTCCAGGTCGGCATCGGCGCGGTCAAGTACGCGGACCTGTCGACCTCGGCCGCGCGGGACTACAAGTTCGACCTGGACCAGATGGTCTCGCTGACCGGCGACACGTCCGTGTACCTCCAGTACGCGTACGCCCGCATCCGGTCCATCCTGCGCAACGCGGGCGACCGTTCGCCGGTGGCCCACCCGGAGCTGGAGCTGGCGCCGGCGGAGCGGGCGCTGGGTCTGCACCTGGACGCGTTCGGGGCGCTCGTGGAGGAGGCGGCCGCGGAGTACGCGCCGCACAAGGTGGCCGCGTACCTGTACCAGTTGGCCTCGCTGTTCACGACGTTCTACACGGAGTGCCCGGTCGTGAAGCCGCAGCCGGAGCTCGTGGTCGGTGAGAACCGGCTGTTCCTGTGCGAGCTGACCGCCCGCACCCTCAACAAGGGCATGTCCCTCCTCGGGATCCGCACCCCCGAGAAGCTCTGACACCGGCCCGGCGCACGGCCGGGTGAACTCGCGCACGGCCCCGGCACCCCTGCTCACTCCGCCGGGGCCGTACGCATTTCTGATTTCCATATCTCCCCGCCGGCTCCTTCCGGCTCACTAACCTGGGCGCGTTCCAAGGGGTTTGGGGTGGGTCCGGGCATGCGTTCGGAGCCCGGGGAGGAAAGAACATGCAGCTCAAGCGCATGGCCGTGGCGGCCGCCGCGGCGGTGGCGGGTCAAACACTGCTGATGGCGGCGCCGGCGATGGCCGAAGACCACCCCTCGGTGACCGTGCCGGACGCCTTGCCGGCGGGGGACGGGGCCGCGGAGCCGGAGGAGGCGGCGGAGGCCGCGCCGGCGGCGGCGGCGCCGGTCGAGGCGGCGGCGCCCGCGCCGGCAGCGGCGCCGGTCCCGGTCCCGGTTCAGGTCCCGGTTCAGGCCGTACCGGCCCAGGCCCAGGCCGGCCGGGCAGCACCGCCGGCGCCGACTTCGGAACCGTCCTCGGCATCGGCGGGATCGGCGGAATCGGCCGAGGAGACGTCGTCGGACCGGCTCCTGATGGGGCCCGAGGTCACCGTCCAGGGCATCCCGCAGGGCGGTTTCCCGGCCGACGGCAGTTGGACGCCGCTCACGGTGACCGTCGACAACTCGGGGCACGTGGCCGTGCCCGGCTACACGGCGGAGCTGGGCGTGGCGCAGGCCGCGGGGGCGTTCACGTCCGCCCACGTCAAGGTCGAGTACCGGACGGCCGAGGGTGTCTGGCGGGCGGCGGCGCCCGTCGACGACCCGGACGCGGCGCCCGCCCTGGGCTACGTCCTGGGCACCTCGGCGGCGGTGCCGGCCGGGCAGGTCCGCACGATCGACGTACGGATCAGCTTCGCGGCGGACACCCCGGTCGTGCTGTTCGACCTGACGTCGGACGGGAGGAGCCGGGTCGGCAACTCGACCGGTACCTCCCCCACGTCCTCGTACCCGACCCGGATCACCGGCGCGGCCGGCGGCGACGAGGACCCGGTCCACGTCGTGGGCCCGGCGCTGACGGTGAGCGGCGTACCGGAGAGCGTGCGGGCGGGCGGCGACTGGACGAACCTCTCGGTGCGCGTGGACAACACCGGGAAGGGCGCGCTGGCCGCGTTCGACCTGGGACTGATCATGTCCCGGCCGGACTTCGTCGCGATGGAGGCCTCGCAGATCACGGTGGAGGTCCGGCGCACGGGCGCGGACGGGGCGCCGGCCTGGCAGCCCGTCGAGGTCCTCTCCGAGGAGGGCGGCTTCTTCTACGCGGCCGGTCTCACCCAGGGCCCGATCGCGGCCGGCGGGACCTTCGACGTCCCGGTCCGCGTCCGCTTCGCCGCCGACACCCCGACCGGCTCGGTGTCCTTCTTCTCCTGGGGCACGTCCCAGGTCGACGCCGAAACCCCCCCACCCTGGGCCGGCTCCCGCTCCCCCCGCCACCTGACCACCCTCCTGCCCCCGGCCCCCACCCCGGACGAAGACCCGGGCAGCACGCCCGGCGGAGACCCGGGCGGCACGCCCGGCGGAGACCCGGGCGGCACGCCCGGCGGAGACCCCGGCGGCACGCCCGGCGGAACTCCTGGAGGCGACCCCGGCGGCACGCCCGGCGAAGACCCCGGCGGCACGCCGGGCGGGAACCCTGGGGGTACGCCCGGTGGAGACCCGGGCGGCACGCCGGGCGGCACGCCCGGCGGAGACCCGGGCGGAACTCCAGGCGGCACGCCCGGCGGAGACCCCGGCGGCACGCCCGGCGGAACTCCTGGAGGCGACCCCGGCGGCACGCCCGGCGGAGACCCCGGCGGCACGCCGGGCGGTACTGGTGGGACCCCGGGCGGCACGCCCGGTGGCACCCCCGGCGGCAGCGCACCCGGCACCGGTGGCTCGGGGAACGCGCCGGTGCCCAACGGCGGCCTCCAGCCGATCGGCGACCAGCCGTCGGGCGAACTCGCCGCCACGGGCAGCGCCACCGGCTGGGCCCTCAGCGGCGCCGGTCTCGCCGTGGCCCTCGGAGCGGCCCTCGCCGCCGGCACGGGCCGCCACCGCCGCCGCACCACCACCTGACGCCGGCCACCACCCCCGCCACCACCCACGGCGGCCCCCAGCCACCCCGAAGTCACCCTGGGGCCGCCTCCCAGCACCCCACCCCACCCCGGGCCGCACCCCGCCCCGCCGCCCGGCCGGCGTCCAAGGGGCCACCGGCCGGACGGCCCCGTACGGCCCCGCCCCACACCCCCCGCCGGCCAGGCGCCCGTCACCCGGACGGGCCGGTTCGTCCCGCATCGTCCGGGTAGGGGACGGCCCGTCCCTCCCCCGACGGGCGGCCCGGCCGCCCCCGCGCCCATCCGGAGGCATCCGTGCCCGACATGAACGGCCCCTACAAGCCCGGCACTCCCTGCTGGATCGACCTGTTCGTCCCCGACCAGCAGGCGGCCCTCGACTTCTACTGCGACCTCTTCGGCTGGCAGGGCGAGGTCGGCCCGGCCGAGCAGGGCGGCTACTCCGTCTGCACCCTCAAGGGCAAGCCCGTGGCCGGGATCATGAAGGCGTTGAACCCGGACGGCAGCGTCCCGGACCCGTTGCCGCCGACCGTGTGGACGACGTACCTGTCCACCGACGCCATCGACTCCACCCTCAAGTCCGTCACCGACGCCGGCGGCACGGTCATGATGGGCCCGATGGGCGTCATGGACCTCGGACGGATGGCGGTCGTCGCCGACCCGACCGGCGCCGTCGTCGGGCTGTGGGAGCCCGGCACCTTCGACGGCGCGGGCATCGTCAACGAGCACGGCGCCCTCATCTGGAACGAGTTGACCACCGTCGACGTCGCCGCCGCCGCCGCGTTCTACGCGTCGGTCCTGCCCGTCACCACGGCCGCGTCCGAGATGCCGGGCACCGAGGGGTACACGGAGTTCAAGGTCGGCGGGCGCGCGGTCGCCGGCCTGATGGGCCCCGACAACCTGCCGCCCGGTACGCCGCCCCACTGGCTGCCGTACTTCCACGTCGACAGCGTCGACGAGATCCAGGCCGCCGCCACCCGCGCCGGGGGCAACGTCATCGCCCCGGCCTTCGACATGCCAGTGGGCCGCATGGCCGTCCTCACCGACCCGCAGGGCGGCCCGTTCGCGGTGATCACGGCGACCGCCCCGGAGCAGCCGGTCTGACCCCCCGCCCCACCATGACGGGCCCCCGGGACCTCCCGGGGCCCCGCCCCCACCACCACGCCTACCGCGCGGACCGCTCGCCGATCAGCGCGGCGAGGCCGTCCAGGACGCGGCCGAGGCCGAAGGCGAACTGGAAGTCGGGCTCGTCGGAGCCCGTGAACGCGTCGGAGTCCAGCAGCCGGGTCAGCGCCGGATGCGTGTCGGGGCCGGTCATCAGGCGCAGCGTGCGCAGGTAGCGGGCCATCACCTGGTCGGGGGCGACCCCGGACTTGATGATGGCGTCCATCATGTCGGCGGCCATGGTGGCCTCGTTGCGCACCAGCCCGCCGATCAGGATGATCGCCGAGATCTTCTCGCCCTCGTCGAGTCCGGTGTCGGCCAGCGCGGCGAGCCCGCGTTCCATCCAGGCCAGCTGGTTGGGGCTGACCGGCGCCCCGGTGAGCGGGATCCGCAGGATCCAGGGGTTGGCCATCAGGACGGCGCGCTGCGCGTACGCCCACTGCGTCACCAGTTCGCGCCAGCCCGCGCCGGGGTCCCCGGCGGGTTCGGGCGGGGTGCCGACGCCGGCGTCCGACATGAGGATGTAGAGCTCCTCCTTGGCCGTGACGTACCGGTAGAGGGACATCGTGGAGACGCCGAGTTCCTTGGCGACGCGGCCCATGGACACGGCGTCGGTGCCCTCGGCGGCGGCGAGCGCGACGGCCGCGTCCACGATCTTCGTGAGGGTGAGGGTGGGTCTGGGGCCCTTGGCCGGGCGCTCGCGCAGTCCCCAGGCCACTTCCAGGCTCGCCGGGAGCCCGGTGTCCCGTGCCGGATCGTCCGCCGGTTCCCGCGTCATGGCGCCCACTCTCCCTCCTGGATCGTTGACCCACATCCTAGTTCTGTGTATTACTTACACAGAAGCGCGTAGCCCATACGCAGAAGAAGCGAAGAAGGGAGCTGGGTCCGCCATGACCACGACCGCCCTCGGCATCCACGCCACCACCCTCACCAAGTCCTACGGCGCCCTCCGCGTCCTCGACGGCATCGACCTCGCCGTCCCGCGCGGCAGCGTCCTGGCCCTCCTCGGGCCCAACGGCGCGGGCAAGACCACCACCGTGCGCCTCCTGGCCACCCTCACCACCCCCGACGCGGGCACCGCCCGCGTCGCCGGGTACGACGTCACCACCGAACGGGCCCGCGTCCGCGAACGCATCAGCCTCGCGGGCCAGTTCGCCGCCGTCGACGAGCTCCGCACCGGCGCCGAGACCCTGCGCATGATGGGCCGCCTCAGCGGCCTGAACGCCCCCCGCGCCCGGGCCCGGGCCGCCGAACTCCTCGAACGCTTCGGACTCGCCGAAGCCGCCGACCGCACCGCGAAGACGTACTCGGGCGGCATGCGCCGCCGCCTCGACCTCGCCGCGAGCCTCGTCTCACGCCCCGAGGTGCTCTTCCTCGACGAGCCGACCAACGGCCTGGACCCGCGCAGCCGCCAGGACCTCTGGGACCTCGTACGCGAACTGCGCGCCGACGGCACCACCGTGCTGCTCACCACCCAGTACCTGGAGGAGGCCGACCGGCTCGCCGACCGCGTCGCGTTGCTCGCCGACGGACGGATCGCGGCCGAGGGCACCCCGGCGGAACTCAAGTCCCGCGTCGCCGGACACCGCCTCGACCTCACCCTGGCCGACCGGAGTGCCTACGAGGCGCTGGCCCCGCGCGCGGTGCACCTCGTACCGGACGAACTCACCCTCGGCCTGCCCACCGACGGCACCGCCGCCCACGTCCGGGCCTTGCTCGACGAGCTCGACCCCGACCGCACCGGCATCGACCGCTTCACCCTGCGCACGGCCACCCTCGACGACGTGTTCCTCACCCTGACGGGAGCAGCCCCGTGACGACCCCGACCGCCTTCGCCCCGACCGCCTTCGCCCTTGCCGGCCGCAGCCTGCGCATCAGCAGCAGGCAGCCGGACGCCCTGATCACCGCCCTGATGCTGCCCGTCATGCTGATGCTGATCTTCGTCTACTTCTTCGGCGGCGCCATCGACACCGGCACCGCGTACGTCACCTACGTGGTCCCCGGCGCCATGCTGCTGTGCGCCGGCTTCGGCGCGGCGAGCACCGCCGTCGCCGTCGCCGACGACATGCGCAACGGCGTCGTCGACCGGCTCCGCTCGCTGGACGTCGGCGGCGTCCCGATCCTGGCCGGACACGTCACGGCCTCCGTGGCGCGCAACCTGCACTCCACCGCCCTCGTCCTCGCCGTGGCCCTCGCCATCGGCTTCCGCCCCCAGGCGGGCCCCCTCGGCTTCCTCGCTGCGGCCGCCCTGCTGCTCGCGTACATCATGGCCATCTCCTGGCTGGCGGCGGCGCTCGGCCTGCTCGCCAAGACCCCCGAGGCGGCCGGCGGCTTCACCTTCCTGATGATGTTCCTGCCCTACCCGTCCAGCGCGTTCGTCCCGATCGACACGATGCCCGGCTGGCTCCACGGCTTCGCCGACCACCAGCCACTAACCCCGGTGATCGAGTCCCTGCGCGCCCTCCTGCTGGACCAGCCGGCGGGCAACTCCCCCTGGGTGGCGCTGTCCTGGTGCGCCGGCATCCTCGCCCTGGCCGTCGTCCTGTCATCGGCCCTGTTCGAACGCCGCACCCGCTGACCGTCGCGCACGGGGCCCCTGCCGAACCCCGAGGTCCGGCAGGGGCCCGTCGGCTCGGCGCCGCTACAGCGGGTGGGAGTGCCGACCCGTGGCCTCGTCGATCTCGGTGTGCGCCTTCTGCAACATCTGCGACGCGAGATCCATGAGCGCACGCGCGCCGGCGATCTCCTCACCGACCCGCAGCTGTTCGGGGTCGGACGGGTGGCGCATGGCGTAGCCGCGCGCCCTCATCTCGGAGCCGTCGGCGAGCCGGAGCATCGCCGCCGCACCGGTGCGGTGGCCCTCCTCGGAGAACTCCATCTCGACATGCCATCCGACGAGCGTGGGCATCGCGGACCACCTCCACAGTCGGCCTCTCCCTCCAGGGTGCGCCCGCACGCACGCCCCCGCAACGACACGCGAAAGGCCCCCGGACCGGGATCCGGGGGCCTCACCGCACGCGCGGCCGGGCTCAGCGCTCCTGGCGCAGCCAGCCGGCGACCTCGGTCGCCCAGTACGTCAGGATCGTGTCCGCGCCCGCCCGCTTGATGCCGAGCAGGGTCTCCAGGATGGCCCGGTCGCGCTCGATCCAGCCCTTCTCCGCGGCGGCCTCGATCATCGCGAACTCGCCGCTGATCTGGTACGCCGCCACCGGTACGTCGACCTCCTGCGCGACCCGGTACAGGATGTCCAGGTACGGTCCGGCGGGCTTGACCATGACCATGTCGGCGCCCTCCTCCAGGTCCAGCGCCAGCTCCCGCAGCGACTCGCGGGCGTTGGCCGGGTCCTGCTGGTAGCTCTTGCGGTCGCCCTGGAGGCTCGACGCGACGGCCTCCCGGAACGGACCGTAGAACGCCGACGAGTACTTCGCCGTGTACGCGAGGATCGCCACGTCCTCGTGGCCCGTCTCGTCCAGCGCGTCACGGATGACGCCGACCTGGCCGTCCATCATGCCGCTCGGCCCCACGACGTGGACGCCCGCGTCGGCCTGGACCTGCGCCATCTCCGCGTACCGCTCCAGCGTGGCGTCGTTGTCGACGCGGCCGTGCTCGTCCAGCACCCCGCAGTGCCCGTGGTCGGTGTACTCGTCCAGACACAGGTCGGACATGATCACGAGGTCGTCCCCGACCTCCGTCTTCACGTCCCGGATCGCGAGCTGGAGGATCCCGTCCGGCTCGGTGCCGGCGGTGCCGAGCGCGTCCTTGTTCTCGTCGGCCGGCACGCCGAACAGCATGATGCCCGCGACGCCCGCCTCGACGGCCTCAGCGGCGGCCTTCCGCAGCGTGTCCCGGGTGTGCTGGACAACGCCCGGCATCGCGGAGATGGCCAGCGGCTCGGAGATCCCCTCGCGCACGAACGCGGGCAGGATCAGGTCCGAAGGGTGCAGCCGCGTCTCCGCGACCATGCGCCGCATGGCCGGGGTGGTGCGCAGCCGGCGGGGCCGCGAGCCGGGGAAGGATCCGTACGCGCTCATTCTCAGTCGCCTCTTCGAGCATCGACAGCAGTCGGAACCCAGCCTAGGCGCTGCCACCGCCCGTCCCCGCGCCGGACGCCCCGACCCCGAACTCGCACCACACCACCTTGCCCGGCACCCGCGCCCCGACCCCCCACCGATCGGCGACCCCCGCCACGAGCAACAACCCCCGCCCGCCCTCGGCCCCCGTGTCCCGGTTCTCGATCCGAGGCCGGCCGCCCCCGCTGTCGTGCACCTCGACCCGTACGACCTCCCCGAACCGCAGCATCCGCAACCGGTAGCCGCGCCCGGCCGGGACCCCGTGCAGCAGGGCGTTGGTCGCCAGCTCGCTCACGCAGAGCAACACGTCGTCCCGACGGCATGTGACACTCCACGCGTGCAGTGTCACCGCCGCGAACTCCCTGGCAGAGCGGACGGTTTGGCGGCTGCGGGGGTAGAACCGCTCACGCAGCAGGGCCGGATGGATTTCCACGTTCACGCGTCGATCGTGGCGGTGCGTGACTAACCTGGCGCAGTGCGGCAACCCGTACGCGACGATCAGTACGGGTTGGTACGGGTAGTTCGCGTCCACGGGCGGGGAGTTCACGGTCATGCCACCACGTAAGAGGACACGGCCCAATGCCACGGTGATGAAGATGGTCGGCGAGCAGGTTGCCGTCTGCCGCACCGCAAAAGGGCTGACACAGAAGGAATTCGGCAAGCTGGTCGGGCTCCAGGAAGAGACCATCGCCTCCATCGAGCAAGGCAGAAGGCCGCTGATGCCGGATGTGGCGGAACTGATGGACCGGGTACTCGGACTCCCCGGCGTCCTCACTGTCGCCGCGCTCAAGATGCCGCAGATCGACGTCATCCCGCCCTGGGCAGAGCCCTTGATGAACCTGGAAAAGACGGCTCAGGCCATTTCCTCGTACGAGAACCAGGTCATGCCAGGACTCCTTCAGACGCCGGCCTATGCCGAGGCGGTCTTCCGAAGTCGACTACCGCTCTTCTCGGCGGACGAGATCACGGCGCAGACCTCCGCACGCATCGACCGCCACTCCGCCCTGCGCCGGACTCAGCCCATACTGGCGAGCTTCGTAATCTGGGAGCCGGTCCTACGCTGCCCAGTCGGTGGGCGCGCCGTCCTGAACGAGCAGCTCCGACACCTGGCCACGTGCTCGCACCTCCCCGGCGTCACGGTCCAGGTTCTTCCTCTCGGCCAAGGGACCCACCCTGCTCTCGACGGCCCGTTCGTCCTCCTGGAAACAGCGGAACATCAACACATCGCGTACCTCGAAACACACCGTGGCAGCCTGGTCGTTTCCGACCTCGATGAGGTCAGCATCCTGACCTCGAAATATGCGATGCTGCGGACGCAGGCCCTCAACCCCCAGGAAACCAGGGACCTGTTGAACAAGCTGCTAGGAGATCCATGAGCACCCGACCCACGTGGTTCAAGTCCAGCTACAGCGCCAGCGAGGGCGGCAACTGCCTTGAGGTGGCCGTCACCTGGCAGAAGTCCTCACACAGCAACGGCGCAAGCGACGCCTGCGTCGAGGTCGCGACCTGCGCCTGCGCCGACACGGTCCACGTCCGGGACTCCAAGGTCACCGACGGGCCGACGCTCGCCCTCACCCCCGCCGCCTGGACCGGCCTCACCCGTTGGGTTCGTTCCTGAGCTCCCACCGCCACAGGCCGTCCGCCCGATGGTCACCCACCAGCTCCGGGCCGAGCGGTCCCACCCGCGCGTACGCCTCCCTCGTACGCGGGTCGTCGCGCAGGGACAGGGCGTAGGCGACTGCGAGCCGGGCGTCCTGATCCCCGACGTCGAGCAGCTCCATCAACGCCTCGGCGATGGCCGGCGACCGGTCGCAGCCGTGACCGGCCGCGTACACGGCCCGTTCCCTGACCTGCGGATCCTCGTCCCGAAGCAGGGCGAACAGCGCCTCCCGCTCCGCCTGCCTCAGCGGCTCCCACGCCAGCGCCTCCGCCGCAGCCGCCCGCACCCCGGCGTCGACGTCCCGTCCGAGGTCCTGCACCACCTGCGCCGTCTCGTGGTCGAGCGGCCGCAGGAACAGCGGCGGCACCCGCCGCCGCACCCTCGGGTCCGGATGCCCGGCGTACCGCAGCCCGAACGCCCGAGCCTGCGGGTGCTCCTCGGCGCAGAGCAGGTCGAGCACGAGCCCCAGAACCCCACCGTCCGGCTCCACGTCCGCCCACCCGGGGAGCAGCGCGAGCCGCTGCCTCTCGTACCAACGGGGGTGCGCGACCGCGCCGGCCATCAGGTCGCCCATGCGCAGGAAGTCGGCGACGAACGCCCGATGGGCGGGCGAGGGGTGTCGGTGGTGCTCCACCACCTGCAACCAGGTTTCCGCGCTCTTCCGCACCAGGAGAATCCATTCGACCGCCGACCTGTCGACGTGGTCCTCGTACTCGTACTTCGTCGCCCGGCCCATCAACTCCTCCACCGGCGCCAGGATCCGGAAGTCCCACTCCAACCGGGTCAGAACCGCCCCGTGACCACCCCGCACGGTCCGCCCGCCGAGGGTGATCTCCTCGACCCGGTCGAACTCGCCCTCCGCGACCTCGCCCTCCGCGACCACCTCGATCCGCGCGGGCCCCTCTGCCCCCGTCACCCGGCGCAACTCCGCCTCCGCGCCGACCTCGTACCACCGCCGAGCCACCTCCAGCAGCCGCACCCGCTCCCCCTCGGGCAGCCGCTCACGAGCCCGCTCCCCCAGGCAGGCCTCCCACACGGCCGGAGAACCACCCTCGACGGCCCGCAACAGCGGAGTCGTACCGTCCGCCGGCACCCGGTCCGGCCGCGCCCCGCCCTCGACCAACGCCCGTACGGTCTCCACCGCGAACGCGGTCACCGCCGCGCACAACACCGGCAGCCCGTCCCCGCCCACCGCGTCAGGATCCGCGCCCGCCTCCACCAACCCCCGTACGGCCTCCGCGTCCCCCACCCCCACCGCACCCACCAGCAGAGCATCCAACTCGCCCACGAGTCCCCCTCTGTCGATCCTTGCGCCGATGGTCGCCAGCCCCGGCCCCGCCGCGAGGCCGGTCCTGTCCCCCCCCGGGTGACCGGGGGCGCGGTCGGCCGCGTGCCTCGGGTCAGCCGACCGGCGACGACGACGGCACGGGAGCGGCCGAACCGGCCGGGACCGCGCGGAGGAGTTCCGCCGCCAGGCCTTCGCGCCGGATCCGCAGGTCGACGTACAACAGGCCGCTGACCAACTGCATGAAGCCGGTTTGGACCAGTTGGCCACCGATCCCGCCGACCAGCACGAGCAGGACGAAGAGGAAGAGCGCGCCGAGCGGGGGAACCCCGCCGTCGGGTACGTCGGACACCGCCGGAATCAGCGTGAACAGGGCGACGAGGTGGAACGGCAGCTGGATCAGCCACGCGACCAGCCCCGCGATGAGGCCGGCGAGCATGGTGACGCCGAAGACGCGCCACCAGTCGCCCTTGACCAGGCGCGCCGAGCGGCGCAGCGCGGTGACGGGCCCGGCCGGCTCCATGACCGCGGCGGCCGGCGCCAGGCCGAACAGCGTGGTGAGCCAGACCATCAGTGGCATGGTGAGGATCAGGAGGAACGGCAGCAGTACGACCGTCCCGGGTGCGGAATCGTCCGAGGCGCCGGCGCCGGCGATGGTCATGGGCAGCCAGACCGCCATGACGACGAGCATCGGGGCGGCGGCGATCAGTCCGCCGAGGACGACCGTGCCGGCCACCGCGGGTGCCCGCCGCCAGGTCGCCCGCCACAGCGCGCGGAAGGCGACGGGACGGCCGAGGACCGCGTTGCGCAGGACGGTCTGGTGGAGCGAGACCGAGAGCGCCAACGACGTGATTCCGAGAACGACCAGCAGGAACAGGAGCGTGGCACCCGCGAGGAGGATCGGAGTCAGATGTTCGCGATCCGGCGCCCGGCCGTCGGTCGCGTCGAAAACGGGGGCGACGTGCTCGTGCACCGCGGCGAAGGCGATGCCCACGGCGGCGACGACGATCAGCAGCCAGATGCCGTGGACGGCCAGGAAGACGCCGCCCAGTTGCTTCCAGTAGCGGCCGAGGGTCGAGAACGACCCGCTGATGATGTCGCCCGCACCCAGCGGCCGCAGCGGGATCACTCCGGGCTTGGCGGTCGGGGGCGGTGGATATCCGCCCCAACCGCCGTGATGTCCGGATCCCCATCCTGGATTCTGCGTCATTCGGTTTCCCCCGTCGTGCCGCCTCGATGAAACGCACAACGTATCCCAGCTGCTCAGGGGCCTTTCGGGCGGTGGGCGCCCGTCCGAACGGGGCACCCCCGCCAACGAAAAGGGGCCCGAGCGCATCCCGCGCCCGAACCCCTCCGCACCACCCGCATCCGGCCGCAGGCCGGCCCGTCTAACGCGCTCACGTCGTACGACGCCGCCGCGCCCCCGGCCGACGCTCGCTCGGCCGGGCCACCGACTCCCCGGCGGCCTTCGCGGCCTCCCGACGAGCCTCCCCGTAAGCGGCCAGCGCCTCCGCCAGCTTCGACACCGACGGCTCCGGAGACAGCACGTCCACCCGCAGCCCGTGCTCCTCCGCGGTCTTGGCCGTCGCCGGCCCGATACACGCGATGACCGTCACGTTGTGCGGCTTGCCCGCGATCCCGACCAGGTTCCGCACGGTGCTCGACGAAGTGAAGAGCACGGCGTCGAACCCGCCCCCCTTGATCGCCTCGCGCGTATCGGCCGGCGGCGGCGACGCCCGCACCGTCCGGTAGGCGGTGACGTCGTCGACCTCCCAGCCCAGCTCTATCAACCCGGCCACCAGCGTCTCGGTGGCGATGTCGGCGCGCGGCAGGAACACCCGGTCGATCGGGTCGAAGACCGGGTCGTAGGGCGGCCAGTCCTCCAGCAGCCCGGCCGCCGACTGCTCACCGCTCGGCACCAGGTCCGGCTTCACACCGAACTCGACCAGCGACGCCGCCGTCTGCTCGCCCACCGCGGCGACCTTGATGCCGGCGAACGCGCGCGCGTCGAGCCCGTACTCCTCGAACTTCTCCCGCACCGCCTTGACCGCGTTGACCGAGGTGAAGGCGATCCACTCGTAGCGGCCCGTGACGAGCCCCTTGACCGCCCGCTCCATCTGCTGCGGGGTGCGCGGCGGCTCCACGGCGATCGTCGGCACCTCGTGCGGCACCGCGCCGTACGAACGCAGCTGGTCGGAGAGCGAAGCGGCCTGCTCCTTCGTACGCGGTACGAGGACCCGCCAGCCGAACAGCGGCTTCGACTCGAACCAGGCCATCTCCTCGCGCCGCTCGGCGGCGCCCTGCTCACCGACCACGGCTATCACCGGGCGCGCGCCCTCCGGCGACGGGAGCACCTTGCCCTGCTTGAACACCTGGGCGATCGTGCCCAGCGTCGCGCTCCAGGTGCGCTGCCGGGTCGTCGTACCGCCGACGGTCACCGTCAGCGGGGTCTCCGGCTTGCGGCCCGCGGCCACCAGCTCGGCGGCCGCGGCCGACACCGTCTCCAGCGTCGCCGTGACGACGAGGCGGCCGCCACTGGCGCCCGCCTCGCTCCAGCACTGCGCCGACGCGTGCCGGGCGTCCACGAAGCGGACGTCCGTGCCCTGCTCCCCGCGCAGCGGGACACCCGCGTACGCGGGTACGCCGACGGCCGTGGCGACACCGGGCACCACCTCGAAGGGGATCCCCTCCGCGGCGCAGGCCAGCATCTCGCCGGACGCGTTCCCGTCGAGCCCGGGGTCGCCGGTGACGGCTCGGACGACCCGCCTGCCGGACCGTGCGGCCTCCATGACAAGATTGGCGGCGTCGCGGATCACCGGGACCCCGGCGGCGGCTGACACTTCGTCAGCAACCGTCAGCTGCGGCGTGTCGATGCCCGCCCGCGCGTGGGTCCGTACGACGTCGAGCACCTCGGGCTCGGCGATCAGTACGTCCGCGGCGGCCAGCGCCTCCACGGCGCGCAGCGTCAGCAGACCCGGGTCGCCGGGGCCGGCACCGAGGAAGGTGACGAGTCCGTGGGCGGCGACGACCGGAAAAGCGGAGGTGGTCGGACGTGAGGGGTTCAAAGCGATCGCTCCCCCATAAGACCGGCCGCGCCCTTGGCCAGCATCTCGTCCGCGAGTTCGCGGCCGAGCGCCATGGCCTCGTCATACGACTGGGGCACGGGTCCGGTGGTGGACAGCTGCACCAGCGTCGAGCCGTCGAGGGTGCCGACGACGCCGCGCAGGCGCATTTCATTGACAATCTGCCCCTCGACCAGGGGGTCCCCCCACTCGAGCGGAGCCGAGAGTGGGGGAAGGTCGGCGAGCGCGCCCACGGGTGCGCTGCAGCCGGCCTCCAGGGCGGCGAGCAGGGAACGCTCGGCGGTCACGGCGGCCCGGGTGTGCGGGTCGTCGAGTTCGCCGAGCGCGGCGATGAGGGCCGCGTCGGAGGCCAGGCACTCCACGGCCAGGGCTCCCTGGCCGGGAGCGGGCAGCACACAGTCGACGGCCAGCAGGTCGGTCGCCTCGTCGCCGCGGCCGAGCCGGTTCAGGCCGGCGGCGGCCAGCACGACCGCGTCGAGCTCACCGGCGCGGACGAACCCGATCCGGGTGTCGACGTTGCCGCGGATGGCGACGGTCTCGATCCGCTTGCCCAGGCTCCTGGCGTACGCGTGGAGCTGCGAGGTGCGCCGCGGCGAACCGGTACCGATCCGCGCGCCGTCGGGCAGCTGCTCGAAGGTCAGGCCGTCGCGGGCGACGAGCGCGTCGCGCGCGTCCTCCCGCTTCGGCATGGCCGCGATGACCAGGTCGTTGGGCTGCGCGGTCGGCAGGTCCTTCAGCGAGTGCACGGCGAAGTCGACGTCGCCCCGCACCAGCGCCTCGCGCAGCGCGGTGACGAACACGCCGGTGCCGCCGATCTGCGCGAGGTGCTCCCGGGACACGTCACCGTAGGTCGTGATCTCCACGAGTTCCACGGCTCGGCCGGTGACCGCCCGGACCGCCTCGGCGACGTGCCCGGACTGGGACATGGCCAGCTTGCTCCGCCGCGTTCCGAGCCTGAGGGGCCGGTCGGGACGTGTGTTCATGATGCCCGTCCTGGGTCGTCGTTCTTCGGATCGGCCGCGTCCGCCCGGCTGACGGAAGCCACCGTCTGAGGGTCGAGGTCGAAGAGTTCGCGCAGCGCCTCCGCGTACCCGGCGCCGCCGGGCTCGCTCGCGAGCTGCTTGACGCGCACGGTCGGCGCGTGGAGGAGCTTGTCGACGACGCGGCGCACGGTCTGGGTGACCTCGGCCCGCTGCCGTTCGTCGAGATCGGGTACCCGTCCGTCGAGCCGCGCCACTTCCATGGCGACGACCTCGGCGGCCATCGCCCGCAGGGCGATGACGGTGGGCGTGATGTGCGCGGCCCGCTGGGCGGCCCCGAACGCGGCCACTTCCTGGACGACTATCCCACGTACGGCGTCCACGTCGGCCGCCATCGGGGCGTCGGCGGAGGTCTCCGCCAGCGACTCGATGTCGACCAGCCGGACCCCGGGGATCCGGTGCACGGCGGCGTCGATGTCCCGCGGCATGGCCAGGTCCAGCAGCGCCAGGCGTACGGGGGCGCCGTCCGCCCGGCTGCGCGCGGTCCGGCGGGGCTGCCGCGTAGCGGTGGCCCCGCCCTGGTCGGCCCAGGTGCCGTGCAGTTCGAGCGAGCCCGCGTCGACGCCGGTCAGCGCGGCCCGGCCGTCACCGGCGGGCACGTCCGGGCCCAGCGGGCAGCCGTCGGGCTCGGCGGCCGGGATGGTGCGTACGGCGCCGGCGTCGGCGATGCGCCGCCCGGCCTCCGCGGCCGCGACCAGCCGGGCCAGTACGTCGCCGGCGGCGGACTCCGCGACCCGCACCCCCACGGCCGGCGCGCCTACGGCCCGCGCCCCGACGGCCTGCGTGGGGGCGCCGACCGGCAGGAGCTCCACCGCCGGGTCGCCGGACACCGCGGCGAGCACGTCGTCCGCGCTCAGCACCAAACCCGTCGCGCCCGTACAGGACACGACGACGTCAACACGTGTCAGTTCCTCGGCCACCGCGCCCATGGTCACGGCCCGCGCCGTCACACCGGTGCCCGAGGCAACCAGAATCTCGGCGAGACGCTCCGCCCGCTCCGCGGTCCGGTTCGCCACCGCGATGTCGGCGACGCCCACCCGGGCCAGCGTGGCGGCGGCCAGCGAGGACATCGAACCGGCGCCGATCACCAGCGCCCGCTTGCCCGCGGCCCACTGCCCGACCGGCTCGCGCACGGCGAGCTGCTCCAGCCCGAACGTGACCAGCGACTGGCCGGCCCGGTCGATCCCGGTCTCCGAGTGCGCCCGCTTGCCGACCCGCAGCGCCTGCTGGAACAGGTCGTTGACCAGCCGGCCGGCGGTGTGGAGCTCCTGCCCCAGCGCCAGCGCGTCCTTGATCTGGCCGAGGATCTGCCCCTCGCCGACGACCATGGAGTCCAGTCCGCACGCCACCGAGAACAGGTGGTGCACCGCCCGGTCCTCGTAGTGGACGTACAGGTAGGGGGTCAGCTCCTCCAGAGCCACCCCGCTGTGCTGGGCCAGCAGCGTCGACAGTTCGGCGACGCCGGCGTGAAACTTGTCCACGTCCGCGTACAGCTCGATGCGGTTGCAGGTGGCCAGGACGGTCGCCTCGGCCGCCGGCTCCGCGGCCAGCGTGTCGTGCAACAGCTTGACCTTGGCATCGGCGGACAGCGAGGCCCGCTCCAGCACGCTCACCGGCGCGCTGCGATGGCTCAGGCCGACTACGAGCAGGCTCATGCCGGCATCACCGCCGGGACGTCGCCCTCGGGGCCGCCCTTGCGCGCGGCCGCGGCGGCCCGCCCGGCGGGCGGCACGACGGCGGCGGCCGGCGCGGCCCCCGTACCGGTGGCCGGGCCCGCGAGCTCCTCGGCGGCGGCCGCCGCGCCCTCGCCGGCCTTGCGCTGCTCGTGGAACGCGAGGATCTGCAGTTCGATCGACAGGTCGACCTTGCGCACGTCGACGCCCTCCGGCACGGACAGCACCGTCGGCGCGAAGTTCAGGATGGAGGTGACGCCCGCGGCGATCAGCCGCTCGCTCACCTGCTGCGCGGCGCCGGCGGGCGTCGCGATGACCCCGATGGAGACGCCGTTGTCCTCAATGATCTGTTCGAGCTCGTCGGTGTGCCGCACGGGCATGCCGGCGACCATCTTCCCGGCCATGGCGGGATCGGCGTCGATCAGCGCCGCCACGCGGAACCCGCGGGAGGCGAAACCGCCGTAGTTGGCCAGGGCGGCGCCGAGGTTACCGATGCCGACGATGACGACCGGCCAGTCCTGGGTCAGGCCGAGCTCGCGGGAGATCTGGTAGACGAGGTACTCGACGTCGTAGCCGACGCCCCGGGTACCGTAGGAGCCGAGGTACGAGAAGTCCTTGCGCAGCTTCGCCGAGTTGACTCCGGCGGCGGTCGCGAGTTCCTCGGAGGACACCGTGGGCACCGATCGCTCGGAGAGCGCGGTGAGGGCACGCAAGTACAGCGGAAGCCGGGCGACAGTGGCCTCGGGAATACCTCGGCTGCGGGTCGCCGGTCGGTGAGTTCGGCCAGTTGCCACGATGCTCCTGCGGGATGAGCGGGGCTGCAGGCGGCCTCTTGTCCCAGGACCGCCCCGTCGAATGCAGGCTATGTCTTTGTGAACGCGTGCACAAAGATTGTGTCCGCTTTGTCCGGCCAAAGTGACCGGGGTCACGCGGGCCGTGCGACCGGGACCGGAACCGAGAACGGGCCGAACCCGTTCAAATCCAGAAGGGGGCAAAACCGTGCACACTCCTCATCAATACGCCCCCGTGTCCCCATAAATCGCCCACGATGGTAACGGCCGGCGAGGTCAGGCCCCCAACGCCCGCCGCAGCCGGTCCGGGTTCACCCTCCAGAAGGTGTGCTGCTCGCCGTCGACGAGCACGACCGGAATCTGTTCCCAGTGCAACCGGTACAGCTCCTCGTCCTGCGAGATGTCCTTCTTCTCCCACTGCGCCCCCGTCTCGGCACAGACCTTCTCGATCACCTCCTGGGCCTCGTCACAGAGGTGACATCCGGGCTTCCCGACCAGCGTGACCATCCGCTCGGCGGGACGCTTCTTTTCCTTGCGGCGCAGCAGAGGACTCATGTCCTCATTGTCCCGCGCCGGGGCACGGGCCCCGAACTGTTAACCACCCCGTATGCCGGCGGTTCGGGAAGTCCCGAACACAATGGCTATGCTCGCGTCATGGCCGCTCTGGGATGGCTCACCCCCCGTAGGCGCTCCGCCACCGCGCGGAGCGTGCTGGCAGGCGAGGCCTCGGCCGAGGCCGCCCGCAAGACCGCGCAGGCCGAAGCGCCACCGTTCCCCACGGCCGTCGAACCGGAAGCGGAAGTCGGCGCTCCCGTCGAGCCCGAGTTCCCGGTCCCCGGCGACGACCTCGCCGCGGCCTTCTTCGACCTCGACAACACCGTCATGCAGGGCGCCGCGATCTTCCACTTCGGTCGCGGCCTCTACAAGCGCGAGTTCTTCCGCCGCCGCGAACTGGCCCGCTTCGCCTGGCAGCAGGCCTGGTTCCGGCTCGCCGGCGTCGAGGACCCCGAGCACATGCAGGACGCCCGGGACAGCGCCCTGTCCATCGTCAAGGGCCACAAGGTCTCCGAGCTGATGTCGATCGGCGAGGAGATCTACGACGAGTACATGGCCGAGCGGATCTGGCCGGGCACCCGCGCCCTGGCCCAGGCCCACTTGGACGCCGGCCAGAAGGTGTGGCTCGTCACCGCCGCCCCCGTCGAGACCGCCACGATCATCGCCCGCCGGCTCGGCCTTACCGGGGCCCTGGGCACCGTCGCCGAGTCCGTGGACGGCGTCTACACCGGCCGACTGGTCGGCGAGCCCCTGCACGGTCCCGCCAAGGCGGAGGCCGTGCGCGCCCTCGCGGCCGCCGAGGAACTCGACCTCGGCCGCTGCGCGGCGTACAGCGATTCGCACAACGACATTCCGATGCTGTCGCTGGTCGGACATCCGTATGCGATCAATCCCGATACGAAACTGCGCAAGCATGCCCGGACCCACGACTGGCGACTGCGCGACTATCGGACCGGCCGCAAGGCCGTGAAGGTCGGCGTCCCGGCGGCCGCCGGGGTCGGCGCGATCGCGGGCGGCACGGCCGCCGCCATCGCCCTCCACCGCCGCCGCAAGTAGCGGCGCCGGGCCGGGGGCCGGTTCCGGCCCGCCCGGCGTTCATTCGCTCACCTCTACCCGCGCCTCCGGCGCGGCACTCCGACCTGCCCCACTCGGTCGTGAGCCTCTGCGGAAGCTTCCATTCCGCGCACCCAAGCGATCAGGAATCGATCACCAATCAGGCCTGAATATGCCCTGGACACGCAACAGAAGTGTCGGAACCGGTGATTTAGACAACTGGGTGTAGCGCTGCCTGTACGAAGCGTTATTCTCCTCAAACGCATGCCACCGCCCATCTGTCGCCACGACGGGTGAACGGTCCCGCACTGCACGTGATGGAAGCTCTGCCTCTGGGAGTCCCGTGTACCCACCTGTCGGGGTTGACGCCTCGGGCCTGGCTACGCTGCGCGCAACGGTCCTCGACCACCTGCGTGGCTTCGTCCCCACCGCGTACGCCGTCCCCGCCTTCGCCGCCGTACCCGCCGGCCTCGGCCCGGCCGGTCCTTGCTACGCCCTGACCGACGGTGGGGCGACGGTGGGCAGACGCGGTCGCGCGGGCTCCGGATCGGCCGGCTCCACCGGCACGACCGCACCCGTCCACCGCCGCCCCACCGCGGACAGCGACCAGGCCCGCATGATGGACCTGGTCGAACGCGCCCAGGCCGGCGAGGCCGACGCCTTCGGCCGGCTCTACGACCAGTACAGCGACACGGTGTACCGCTACATCTACTACCGCGTCGGCGGCAAGGCGACGGCGGAGGATCTCACCAGCGAGACCTTCCTGCGCGCGCTGCGCCGCATCTCCACCTTCACCTGGCAGGGCCGAGACTTCGGTGCCTGGCTGGTGACCATCGCGCGGAACCTGGTGGCGGACCACTTCAAGTCCAGCCGCTTCCGCCTGGAGGTCACCACCGGCGAGATGCTCGACGCCAACGAGGTGGAGCGCAGCCCCGAGGACTCCGTCCTGGAGTCCCTCTCCAACGCGGCCCTGCTGGAAGCCGTGCGCAAACTCAACCCCCAGCAGCAGGAGTGCGTCACCCTGCGCTTCCTCCAAGGCCTCTCGGTCGCCGAAACGGCCCGGGTCATGGGGAAGAACGAGGGCGCCATCAAAACGCTCCAGTACCGGGCGGTCCGCACCCTGGCCCGCCTGCTCCCGGAAGACGCCCGCTGACGCACCCGTCCCATCCGGCCCATCCGACCCGTACGTCCACCGCGTACGACCACGCTCCACAAGACAACACTCAACGACGACACGACCTCACCCCCGGTGACCCCTCGATGACGCTGTGGTCCGATCATCCTTCGTCCGTAACCCAAGTGCCGCGCCGCTCGTTGTGCGGAATGCAGGCTCCCTGTGGACACGCCCTGCCCGAAGCCGCTCACCCGAAAGTGTGGATGTGCTCAAGGCAGGCAACCTTCCGGACACCTTGGGGAGTCGATCGTCATGACGAGAGGAGGTGCCGCCAGTGATCGCGAACGTGACTCCGCACCGGCGGGCGAACGCCTTCGCCCAGGCCCTGGAGGATCGGAAGCCATCCGATCTTTCAGAACCGGACCCGGTGGCCGAGCAGTCCGAGGCACCTGCCGAACCTGCCGACCACGACCGGCTGTTGGCCCTGGCGAACGCGCTCGGCGAAAGAATGCCGCGCCCGGCGCTGGATCCCGAGGTCAAAGTGGTGCAACGAGCCCAGCTCGTCGCCGCCATGGAGGCCATGGTGAAGGAGGAGAGGGCCGGGGGCGGTGCCGCCGCGGACCCTCTGGTGCCCGAACAGCGGACCGGCCGCGGCGCCCACCGGGCGACGTCGCTCCGGAGATTGCGGCCCCGCTCCCGCTGGTCCAAGGGCATCGCAGCGGGAGGCCTCACCGTGGGTGTGGCCGCAGGGGCCTTCAGCGGAGTGGCCGCTGCCAGCACGGACGCCCTGCCCGGTGATTCCCTGTACCCGATCAAACGGGGCATGGAGGATCTCAAGCTGGGCATGGCCGACGAGGACGCGGACCGGGGTGAGCTCTACCTCGACCGGGCCTCGAACCGGCTGTCCGAAGCCCGCCGCCTGATGGAGAGGGGCCGGACGGGAGTACTCGACCACGAATCCCTGGGTGACATCCGCCGTGCCCTCGCGGGCATGAAGCACGACGCGGAACAGGGCCACCGGCTGCTCCAGGCCGCGTACGAACGGGACGGCTCGCTCGGCCCCATCCAGACGCTGTCCTCGTTCTCCCGCTCCCACCGCGACGCCTGGGGCAAGCTCCGGGAGAAGCTCCCGGCGCAACTCACCGACGTCGGGGGCGAGGTCGAATCGGTCTTCCAGGCCATAGACGCTGACGTCGCCCCGCTCCAGGGCCTGCTGCCCAAGCCCCCGGAGCAGACCCGCGGCGGCCGCCCGTCGACCGGCTCGGCCACACCGAGCACCCCGGCGACCGGCAAACAGCAGACCGCTCCATCGGCTTCGAGTACGCCCTCATCGGCGCCCGCGGCCACCCCGACGCCGTCCACCGGCAGCCGTACCCCGGAACCCACCGGTGGCGGCCTCCTGGGCGGTACGGGCGACCTGCTGAACCCGCCGGCGGGGGGACAGGCCCCTCCGGGCACGTCCGCCCCGGGGACCCCCGAGCTCCCCCAGCCGGACATCACCCTCCCGCCCCTCCTCCCAGGCCTCCTCCCGGGTCTGGGCCTCAACAGCGAGGACGCGGAACAGTAAGGGAGAGGGGGGGGGGGCCCCCCCCCGCCCCCCCCCCCCCCGGCGGCCCCCCCCCCCCCCCCCCCCCCCCCAAAAAACCACCCCCCCCC
>NZ_JBEZKS010000086.1:0-26052 GCF_040651775.1 Streptomyces sp. NPDC048383 | reverse complement strand
CCGACGCAACTGCTCGACCTCCTTGAAGGACCCCTCGTCGAGCAGGAGCGCGATCCGCTCCCGGGCCGTCAGCTTGCCCTTGGCGTGCTGCGCCTCCGTCGCCCGATCGCTCGGCCCGCGCCGCGCCTCCTCACGGAGGGAGTGCAGCTCGGCCACGCGTCCACGGGCGTCGGTCGGCTCGCTCGAAGTCTGGTCCACAACGGTCATGTACCGACCTTACGAAGTCCGACGGCGAAAACCCTCCGTTGGTTCCGCACAGTCTCGGACCCGATCCGCTGTCCGGCCCGGACAGAACCGGCGATGAATGCATGGACTCCCCCAGTCGGGACCGTGGCCCTTTGTGGAGGTTCCACAAAACAACGGACTCGCTGCCATGAAAGTTGAAATTTGAACGGAACGGGTCTAGCGTCTATCTCGTTGAAAGTTCAACGAGTTCGGGCCCCGCCGAACCCGTCGGACACCTCGCCGGACACGCCGGCAGCAGGATCTTCCGAGGAGGAAGTCATGGGTCTCTTCACCCGCCGCACCGCCCCCACCGCCCCCACCGCCGTCGCCACGCTCGAAGTGGACCCGGCGCTGGCCGCTCTGACCGGCGACTACGTGATCGACGCCGCGCACAGCAGCATCGGCTTCACCGTCCGGCACGCGATGGTCACCAACGTGCGCGGCAGCTTCACCGAGCACGAGGGCACCCTCCACCTCGACGGTGGCGACCCGTCCCGCTCCACCGCGGTCATCGACGTGAAGATCGCCTCGATCGGCACCGGCATCGCCGACCGCGACACCCACCTGCGCAGCGGCGACTTCTTCGACGCCGAGGCCTTCCCCGTGATGAGCTTCCACTCCACCTCGGCCGAGACCCTCGGCGGGGACGCGTACCGGATCACCGGCGAGCTGACGATCAAGGACGTCACCCGCCCGCTCTCCATCGACCTGGAGTTCACCGGCTCCGCCACGGACGTCTACGGCAACGAGCGCGTCGGCTTCGAGGGCGCCGCCGAGATCCTGCGCTCCGACTGGGGCCTGACCTGGAACGCCGCGCTGGAGGCCGGCGGCGTCATGGTCAGCGACAAGGTGAAGCTGACCTTCGACATCTCGGCGATCAAGCAGGCCTGACCACCCGCTCGCGACGCCGGCCCGGGGGCGGCCACCGCAGCCGCCCGAGCCACCTCGGCCACCGCTGCTACCAGCCGCCCCCGCCGTCGAACCCGCCGCCCCCGTCGAACCCGCCCCCGCCGCCGAAGTCCCCGCCGCCGAAGTCGGACGGGTTGAAGTCGGCCCCGGAGGCGTCCCCGCCCTCGAAGCCGCTCCCCGCGCCGCCGAAGTCCGAGGCGTAGGCGGGACCGGCCATCATCGATCCGAGCATCGTGCCCATCAGCAGTCCCGGCAGGATGCCCCCGCCGAAGTACCCGCCGGCCCAGGGACCGTACGCCGGGCCGGCGTCGTAGTACGGACGCGGCCCGCGCTCGGTGTCGACCGTACGGACCGCGGGGTCGAGGCCGTCGCGCAGCCGTACGGCGTCCGCCGCGCAGACCGGAACGGTACGGGCGGCCCCGTCGGGCGGCGCCCAGGCGGCGTCCTCGGTGCTCGGTCCGTGCCGCGGGTCGAAGAAGCAGGGCGATCGGCGCTCGGGCACCGGCGCGCCCTGACGGCGCGCGTCCAGGCGGGCCAGGGCGTACCGGCCGTCCTCCAGCGCCTGGGTCACGCCCTGCACCTCTTCGGGGCGCCGCACCGAAGCCATGATCTGCTTGGCCTTCTCGTACGAGTCGAGGGCCTGTTCGTAGTCGCGGCGCATGGCGTCGTCGGCGCCGGGTTCGCCCGGGTGGAAGTCCAGCCGCTCCAGTTCCTCGCCGAAGGCCGTGATGTCCTCGTCCACGACCACGGAGAGCCGCTCGATCGCCTCGCGCCGGGTCTCCTCCTTCTTCTTGCGGTTCCGCTTCACCAGCAGGTAGGCGCCGCCCCCTCCCGCGACGGCGACCGCGCCGAGCGCGACCAGCCCGCCGACCGGCGCCCCGTCGGAGGCGCCGGTGGTGCCCCAGGAAGCGGGGGCGGACCCCTTGGCCTGGCTCAGGGCCTGGTCGACGAAGTTGTCGAGCTGGGTGGCCGCGTCCACCGGGGCGCCGGTCTTCACGGCGTCGCTGAGGTTGCGCACCGCGTTCCTCGGCATGACGGCCGGGTCGGCGCCGGCGCTGAAGCCGTCGCCGAGGCGGATCGCGTACAGGCCGGTGATGCCGGTCTCGGCGCGGACGGCGGAGAGCACCTTGTCCTGCGGGAACTGTGCGGTGGCCGGCAGTACGGCGAGGAACACCGGCTTCCCGGAGTCCTTGATCTTCCGGGCCAGCGCGTCGGCCTGCGCCGCGGACAACTGCTCGCGGGCGCCGGGGTCCACGTAGACCGGGCCCTGCTTGAGGGCCTCCCCCACCGC
The DNA here is from genome assembly GCF_040651775.1 of Streptomyces sp. NPDC048383. Taxonomy (NCBI): domain Bacteria; kingdom Bacillati; phylum Actinomycetota; class Actinomycetes; order Kitasatosporales; family Streptomycetaceae; genus Streptomyces; species Streptomyces sp. NPDC048383. The sequence continues at coordinate 23,627 of NZ_JBEZKS010000086.1, read as the reverse complement.
GGCGACCCCGGTGGCGGCCGATGCCTGCGGGGCGGCCACGAGCGCGGTCGTCGACAGGGCCAGCAGCAGACCGGCCAGCAGCGGTCCGACACGTGCGGATATCAGCCTGGTCCTCATGCCTACGACGCTACCCGAACAGGTTGTTTCCTGTGTTAACAGGACATAAGGGCCAGGTCCGGACGACGGCGTGTACTACGGGCAGGCGCAGTTCGCGGGGGACGACCTCGCCGGGTCGGCGCCCGGCGAGGTGTGGGTCGACGGACGGGCGAGGTCCCGGGGGGCGTTTCGAAAAGTGCGGGACACCGCCTGTCGTGCCCGAAGCCGGACTACTCCGCCGGTACCACGCCCGCGTGCAGGAGACCGAAGGTGTAGGCGTCCTCCAGGGCCTGCCAGGACGCGGCGATCACGTTCGGGGCGACGCCCACGGTCGACCACTCGCGGACGCCGTCCGTCGTGGCGATCAGTACGCGGGTCGTGGACTCCGTGCCGTGCGTGCCCTCCAGGATGCGGACCTTGTAGTCGACCAGCTCGAACTTGGCCAACTGCGGGTAGAACCGCTCCAGCGCCACCCGCAGCGCCCGGTCCAGGGCGTTGACCGGGCCGTTGCCCTCGGCCGTCGCGACGATCCGCTCGCCCTTGGCCCACAGCTTGACCGTGGCCTCGTTGGCGTGGGTGCCGTCCGGGCGGTCCTCGACGATCGCGCGCCAGGATTCGATGCGGAAGTACTTGCGGGCCCGGCCCTCGACCTCGGCCCGCAGCAGCAGCTCGAAGGAGGCGTCGGCGGCCTCGTAGGTGTAGCCCTGGAGCTCGCGCTCCTTGACCCGCTCGACGACCCTGGCGATCAGCGCGCGGTCACCGCCGAGGTCGACGCCGAGCTCCTTGCCCTTCAGCTCGATGGAGGCGCGCCCGGCCATGTCGGAGACCAGCATCCGCATGGTGTTGCCGACCCGCTCGGGGTCGATGTGCTGGTACAGGTCGGGGTCGACCTTGATGGCCGAGGCGTGCAGGCCGGCCTTGTGCGCGAAGGCGGAGACGCCGACGTACGGCTGGTGCGTGGAGGGCGTGAGGTTGACGACCTCGGCGATGGCGTGCGAGATCCGGGTCATTTCGGCGAGGGCGCCCTCGGGGAGGACGGTCCGGCCGTACTTGATCTCCAGCGCGGCCACGACGGGAAACAGGTTGGCGTTGCCGACGCGCTCGCCGTAGCCGTTCGCGGTGCACTGGACGTGGGTGGCGCCCGCGTCGACGGCGGCCAGGGTGTTGGCGACGGCGCAACCGGTGTCGTCCTGGGCGTGGATGCCGAGCCGGGCGCCGGTGTCGGCGGCGACGGTCGCCACCGTCGCGGAGATCTGCGCGGGCAGCATGCCGCCGTTGGTGTCGCAGAGGATGACGACGTCGGCGCCGGCCTCGTACGCGGCGCGCACGACGGCTTTGGCGTACTCGGCGTTCGCGCGGTAGCCGTCGAAGAAGTGCTCGCAGTCGACGAAGACCCGGCGGCCCTGCTCCACCAGGTGGGCGACGGTGTCGCGGACCATCTCCAGGTTCTCGTCGAGGGTGGTGCGCAGCGCGAGTTCGACGTGCCGGTCGTGGGACTTGGCGACCAGGGTGATCACCGGTGCGCCGGATTCCAGGAGGGCGCGGACCTGCGGGTCCTTGGCGGCGGAGCCGCCCGCGCGACGGGTCGCGCCGAAGGCGACCAGCTTGGCGTGCTTGAAGTCGATCTCGGCGGTGGCGCGGGCGAAGAACTCCGTGTCGCGGGGGTTGGCGCCGGGCCAACCGCCCTCGATGAAGCCGACGCCGAAGTCGTCGAGGTGCCGGGCGATGGTCAGCTTGTCCGCGACCGTGAGGTTGATGCCCTCACGCTGGGCGCCGTCGCGCAGCGTAGTGTCGAAGACGTGGAAGCTGTCGTCGGGACCGGTGCGCGGCTCCGTCGGCTCGGTCGACTCCGTCGCCTCTGTCGTCGTCATGCTGATCTGACTCCTGTCGGATGAGTGGTTCCGGAAGCCCGGGATCCACTGCCCCCATCATCGCGCGCCGCCCGGTCCCGGCATGATTTCGGGCCGGGAAACGAAAAGACCCCTCGCGGGTGCGAGAGGTCTGCGCGCGGGTCCGAGGCACGGTGGCCGCTGCCGCGAAGGTCTTCCACGGTTCAGCGGTCACAGAGGACCGGCGCGCTGCTGTCCATAATCATGAGCTGAGCAGGCACGTCCGCAGTGTGCCACACGACCCGCCGTCCGTGGACGGAGATCTCACGATGCGGGCAGCCCCCGCACGGGGTGGTCCCCGGGGCCGCCGGGGACGGGAACGGTGAGGCTCTCGGTGAGGAACTCCCGTACGTGTTCGAGGATGTCGGCCCGGCCTATGCCGGGCAGCCCGACGGCGACCTGGATGCTGAAGCCGTCGAGGAGGGCCCGGAGCCGGGCGGCGTAGCGGTCGGGGTCGACCTGGCGGAACTCCCCGCGCGAGACGCCCTCGGCGAGGAGGGCGACCAGGTCTCGGTGCCAGGCGCCCTCGATGGCGGCCTGTCGCTCGCGTTCCTGGGGGCCGGCGTTCTGGGAACGGTTCCAGACCTCCAGCCACAGGGTCCAGTGCGGGTCCCGGGGGCCGTCGGGGACGTACAGGTCGACGTACGCCCGGAGCCGGGCGCCGACCGGGTCGCGGCGGGAGAGCAGGGCCCGCCGCTCGGTGCCGAGGGCGGCCTCGCTCCACTCCAGGGTCTGCAGCAGGAGTTCGTCCTTGCTGCGGAAGTAGTAGAGGAGGTGGCCGCTGCTCATGCCGACCTGGCGGCCCAGACCGGCCATGGTCAGGCCTTCCAGGCCGCGCTCGGCGATCGTGGCCATGGCGGCGACGAGTACGTCCTCGCGCGGGGGCGCGTTCTTGCGCGCTGCCCGTACCGGTACTCCACCCGCCACCATGGGCCACTCCTTCATGAGGTCCGCCGCAGGTCAGACCTTCGGCTGTTGCTGGGTGATGCAGTGGATACCGCCGCCCCCGGCGAAAATCGTACGTGCGTCAACCAGCGTCACGGTCCGCTCGGGGAACAGACCGCGGAAGATCTCGGCGGCCTCCTCGTCGCGCGGGTCGTCGAACGCGCACAGTACGACGCCGCCGTTGCACAGGTAGTGGTTGATGTACGAGTAGTCGACCCACTCGCCGTCCTCCTCCAGCACCGTCGGCGCCGGGACCTCCACGACCTCCAGCAGCCGGCCCCGCGCGTCGGTGGCGGCGCGCAGCAGGGCGGCGATGGTCTTGCAGCGCTCGTGGTCCGGGTGGGCCGGGTCGGGCTGGCTGTGGACCATGACGACGCCGGGGCGGGCGAAGGCGGCGACGATGTCGACGTGGCCCTGGGTGCCGTAGGTGCCGTAGTCGCCGGCCAGGCCGTACGGGAGCCAGATCGCCTTGGTGGTGCCGAGGTGGGCGTGGATCTCGGCCTCGACCTGCGCGCGGGTCCAGTCGGGGTTGCGGCCCTGGCCCAGTTGCACGGTGTCGGTGAGGAGCACGGTGCCCTCGCCGTCGACGTGGATGGCGCCGCCCTCGTTGACCAGGCGGGTGCTGTACGTGCGGGTGCCGATGAGGTCGGACACGTGCCGGGCGACCTTGGAGTCGTGGTCCCAGCGGGCCCATTCCTGGGCGCCCCAGCCGTTGAACGTCCAGTCGACGGCCGCCAGTTCGCCCGCTTCGTTGGTGACGAAGGTGGGGCCGATGTCGCGCATCCAGGCGTCGTCGAGCTCGCGCTCGACCAGGTCGACGTCGTCGCCGACGACCGCGCGGGCGCTCTCGACGTCGCCCGGGGAGACGACGAGGGTCACCGGTTCGTACGCGCGGACCGCGCGGGCGACGGCGCCCCAGGCCTCGCGGGCCTCGGCGAGCTCCTGCTCGTTGGTGAAGGTGGGGTTGGGGCTGGGCCAGGCCATCCAGGTGCGCTCGTGCGGGGTCCACTCGGCGGGCATCCGGAATCCGGCGTCGACGGGCTTGGCCGGCTGGGCCGGCTGCGTCGGCTGGGTCATGGCAGGGTCCTCACAGGCTGGGCTGGGGCTGGGCTGAGCCGGCCGGGCCGGCCGGCTGCTGGGCTTGGCCGGCGGCTGGGCTTGGCTGGGCTTGGCTGGGCTTGGCTTACAGGAAGTACAGGCGGTTCAGGGAGACCGATTCGGCCGCTTCGGAGCGCAGCGGTTCCCCGTCGAGGGAGACGAGTCCGCTGCGCGCGTCCACATCGACCGCGCCCACCCGGGAGTTGCGGAGCATGTCCTTCGGTCCGATGCCGCGGGTGCCGCGGACGGCGACGCGGCGCCGGCGGGTGGGCATCTCGTCGGAGCCGAGCGCGGCGGCGGCGGAGACGAAGGCGACGGAGATGTCGGCGGCGGTGGCCCCGTAGGAGCCGAACTGCGGTCCGAGGACGAGGGGTTCGCAGGTGTCGGTGGCGGCGTTGGGGTCGCCGGTGACGCCGTAGGCCGGGAACCCGGACTTGAGGACGAGTTGGGGTTTGGCACCGAAGAACTGGGGGCGCCACAGCACGATGTCGGCGAGCTTGCCGATCTCGATCGAGCCGATCTCGTGCGCCAGACCGTGGGCGATGGCCGGGTTGATCGTCAGCTTGGCCATGTAGCGCAGCACGCGGGCGTTGTCGTCGCCCTCGCCGTCGCCGTCCATCGGGCCCAACTCGCCCTTCATCTTGGCGGCCATCGCGAAGGTCCGCCGGATGGTCTCGCCCGCCCGACCCATGCCCTGCGCGTCCGAGGAGGTGATGCCGATCGCCCCGAGGTCGTGGAGCACGTCCTCCGCGCCCATCGTCCCGGCCCGGATCCGATCACGGGCCATCGCCGCGTCACCCGGCAGGTCCGGCTTCAGGTCATGGACGGAGACGATCATGCCGTAGTGCTCGGCCACCGCGTCCCGACCGAAGGGCAACGTCGGATTGGTGGAGGAACCGATGACGTTCTCCACCCCCGCCATCTTCAACACGTTCGGCACGTGCCCGCCGCCGCACCCCTCGATGTGGAAGGCGTGGATCGTCCGCCCCTCCAGGACCCGCAGGGTGTCCTCCACCGACAGGCACTCGTTCAGGCCGTCCGAGTGCAGGGCCACCTGCACGTCGTGCTCCTCCGCCACCCGCAACGCCGTGTCCAGCGCGCGGGTGTGGGCGCCCATGTCCTCGTGGACCTTGAAGCCGCTGGCGCCGCCCTCGGCGAGGGCCTCGATCAGCGGGGCGGCGTCCGAGGAGGAACCGCGGGCGAGGAAGCCGATGTTGACGGGCCAGGCGTCGAAGGCGTTGAAGGCGTGCTTGAGCGCCCACGGCGAGTTCACGCCGACACCCCAGACCGGGCCGAACTCCTGGCCGATGATCGTGGTGACGCCCGCGGCGAGCGAGGCTTCCATGATCCGCGGGGAGAGCAGGTGGACGTGGGTGTCGACGGCTCCGGCGGTGGCGATCATGCCTTCGCCGGACACGATCGAGGTGCCGGTGCCGACGACGACGTCGACGCCGTCGAGGGTGTCGGGGTTGCCGGCCCGGCCGATCGCGTGGATGCGGCCCTCGCGGATGCCGATGGACACCTTGCGGATGCCGAGGACCGCGTCGATGACCAGCACGTTGCTGATCACCACGTCGCAGGTCTCGCGGACCGCCGCCGCCTTCAGGTGCAGGCCGTCACGGGCGGTCTTGCCGAAGCCGGCCAGGAACTCGTCCCCGGGCTTCTGGGCGTCGTGCTCGACGCGCACGGTGAGGCCGGAGTCGCCCAGACGGACCCGGTCGCCGGCGCGGGGGCCGAACACGGAGGCGTACTCGTGCGGGTCGACGTGTCGACTGCCGGGGGCGCAGTGGTCGCTGTGCGGGGTCTTCTTGCTCACGCCGGATCTCCGTCCACGTCATCGATTCCTTCGGCCCCGTCCGCGGGACCCGCGGTCACGCCGAGGTAGCCGCAGGCCGCCGCACGGCGCAGGGCCTCCTCCTTGGCGCCGGGCGCGTCCAGCGGCCCGTCGACCAGGCCCGCGAAGCCGATGGCGATCCGCTCGCCGCTGATCGGGACCAGCCCGACCTCGGCCCCGCCGTGCGGGTCGAACCGTACGGAGGAGCCGGCCGGCACGCACAGGCGCATGCCGTAGGCGGCGGCGCGGTCGAAGTCCAGGCGCGGGTTCGACTCGAAGAAGTGGAAGTGCGAGGTGACGCTGACCGGCACGGACGCGGTGTTGCGCACGTGCAGGTGGAGTTGCGGCTGCGGCTGCGGGGCGCCGGGGCCCGGTACCACCGCGCCCGGAGCGTCCTCACCGAGCGAGGTGGCGCCGGCGATCGGCGCGGAGACCACCGCGAGGCGGGAGCCGTCGTCGAAGACGGCCTCCACGTGCACCTCGGTGACCACGTCGGACACGCCGGGCAGCACGTCGTCGGGGCCGAGCACGCCGCGGGCCTCCTCGATGGCCTCCGCCAGCCGTTTGCCGTCCCGGGCCGCCTCGCAGACGGTGTCCGCGATCAGCGCCGTGGCCTCCGGGACATTGAGCTTCAGGCCGCGGGCCCGCCGGGCCCTGGCCAGTTCCGCGGCGCTGCGCAGCAGCAGCCGGTCGCGCTCCGTAGGGGTCAGCCGCACGCCGATCCACCACCTCTTGAGTCGATGGGTTAGAGCATCACTCTAACTCTTCAGTTCCTTGCGGGGAACCATTGACCGGAAGGCAACGCCTGAGTCACATTGAGTGTCGCTCAAACACCAGCACAACCACCCCCCGCCCTGCCAAGGGAGTCCCCCATGCCCATCGAACAGCGCGGAGTCGACACCGTCCCCGAGGAGGAACGGACGAGTGGTCCCCGCGACCTCGTCTCGATCCTGCTCGGTTCCAATCTCTGCCTCGGTGTGATCGTCTTCGGCTGGCTGCCCCCGTCCTTCGGGCTGGGGCTGTGGCCCTCGGTCACCGCCGTGGTGAGCGGAACCCTCGTCGGCATCGCCTTCACCGCCCCGCTCGCGCTGGTCTCCCTGCGCACCGCGACCAACCTGTCCACCTCAAGCGGCGCCCAGTTCGGCGTCCGGGGCCGGCTCGTCGGATCGGTGGTGGGGCTGCTGCTCTCGCTCGGCTACACCGCGCTGACCCTGTGGATCGGCGGCGACGTGATGGTCGGGGCGCTGTCCCGGCTCACCGGACTGCCCGACACGGGCGTCTCCCGGGCCGCGATGTACGGCGTACTCGCCGCCTGTACCGTCGTCGGGGCCGTGTTCGGCTACCGACTGCTGCTGCGCATGAGCAAGATCCTGTCCGTCGGCATGGTGATCCTGCTGGCCATCGGCGTCATCGCGTACGCCCCGGACTTCACCGGCGCCGCGCCGCCGGAGACCTCGTACCTGCTGGGCTCCTTCTGGCCGACCTGGCTGCTCGCCACCGTCGCCGCCGGGCTCAGCGGCCCGGTCGCCTTCATCACCCTGCTCGGCGACTACACCCGCTACATCTCCCCGCGCCGGCACAGCTCCCGCACGGTGCTGTGGGCCACCGTGGTCGGTCTGCTCTTCGGCCTGTTGATCCCGCAGCTCTTCGGTACCTACACGGCGCTCGCCGCCCGCGCCGGGGCGGACTACGCCGGGCCGCTCGTGGCCGCATCGCCGTTCTGGTACCTGGTCCCGCTGCTGGTGGCGGCGGCGGCCGGCTCGATCGGCAACGCCGGCCTGATGCTCTACTCGATGGGCCTGGACCTCGACGCGATCGTCCCGCGGGCCACCCGCACCACGGCCACCCTGGTCGCCGCGGCCGTGGCCACCGCCTTCGTGTTCATCGGCTCCTTCGGCTGGAACGCCCAGGCCGCGATGACCTCGTTCGTCCTCGTCCTCACCGCGATCGGCACCCCGTGGGCCGTGATCACGCTGATCGGGTACGTGCGCTGCCGCGGCCGGTACGACGAGCAGTCGCTCCAGGTGTTCAACCAGCGCGCCCGCGGCGGCGTCTACTGGTACAGCGGGGGGTGGAACCCGCGTGCGACGGTGTCCTGGGCACTCGGAGCGGCAACCGGCCTCGCGGCCGTCACCACACCGTTCTACGAGGGCCCCCTGCTGGCCCTGACGGGCGGCGTGGACTGCAGCTTCGTCCTCTCGGGGCTGGTCGGCGGACTCGTCTACGCCGCGCTGACCCCGCGGTCGGCGGACGCGCCCGCCGCGGACGCACAGGAGCAGGTGAAGAACGCGGAGCAGACATGGACGAGCTCGCAGGCCCTGTGATCATCCGGGTCCTCAAGGGGATCGGCGCGGTGGTGTACCTCTTCGGCGACGCCCTCGTCGCGCTGCTGCCCGACGGCCCGGCCCGCGCCGACACCCGTCGCGCGCGGCGGGCGGCCCGCCGCGCCCGCTGACGGCGTGCCCGCGCACCGCGCGGGCGCACCGTACGAAAGGCCCCCGACCGGTCCGGTCGGGGGCCTTTCGCGCGAGCGGGCGACGAGCGCGCCGGGACGACTAACCGAGCGGGTGCATCCAGCCGTGCGCGTCGGCGGCGCGGCCGGTCTGGAGGTCGAGGAGCGCCTTGCGGAGCTCCATCGTGACCTCGCCGGGCTCGCCGTTGCCCTGGATCCAGTTGGCGCGCTCGGACTTCACCGAGCCGACCGGGGTGATCACGGCGGCGGTGCCGCAGGCGAACACCTCGGTCAGGGTGCCGTTCTCGTTGTCGCGCTTCCAGTCCTCGGTGGTGATCCGGCCCTCCTCGGCGGTGTAGCCGAGGTCGCGGGCGATGGTGAGGAGGGAGTTGCGGGTGATGCCCGGGAGGAGCGAGCCGGTGAGTTCCGGCGTGACGATCCTGCGGGTGCCGTCCTTCTCGGCGTACACGAAGTACAGGTTCATGCCGCCCATCTCCTCGATCCAGCGGTGCTCGACCGCGTCGAGCCAGACGACCTGGTCGCAGCCGTGCGAGGCGGCCTGGGCCTGGGCGACGAGGGAGGCCGCGTAGTTGCCGCCGGTCTTCGCGGCGCCGGTGCCGCCCTTGACCGCGCGGACGTACTCCTCGGAGAGCCAGACGGAGACCGGCTTCACGCCGCCGGGAAAGTAGGCGCCCGCCGGGGAGGCGATGACCATGAAGAGGAACTCGTTCGCGGGGCGGACGCCCAGGCCGACCTCGGAGGCGAACATGAAGGGCCGCAGGTAGAGGGAGGCCTCGCCGGAGTCCGGGACCCAGGCGCGGTCCTGCGTGATGAGGGCGTCGCAGGCGGCAATGAACAGCTCGGACGGCAGCTCCGGCATGGCCATGCGGCGGGCGGAGGCCTGGAAGCGCTCGGCGTTGGCCTCGGGGCGGAAGGTGGCCACGGTGCCGTCGGGCTGCTTGTACGCCTTGAGCCCCTCGAAGATCGTCTGCGCGTAGTGCAGGGTCATGTTCGCCGGGTCCATCGACAGCGGCGCGTACGGGACCAGCTCGGCGTCGTGCCAGCCGCGTCCCTCGGTCCACTTGATCGTCACCATGTGGTCGGTGAAGTGGCGGCCGAAACCGGGGCTGGCCAGGATCGCTTCCCGCTCCGTGTCGGACAGAGGGTTCGAGGAGGGCTTCAGCTCGATCGTGGGCGTCGTCATGAGTGCTTGTCCTTCACCGGTTGGGTAGGGCGGACCGCGCTCACGGCGTACTAGGACGTCCGAGCTTCCCCGTATTCCGCGGCCTCGCGTTCGATTATCGCCCGCGGCCAGGCTTCGGTGAAACGGGGCATGAGCGGCCCAGGGGAGATGGTGGCACCCGGGGCCGCACAGGAAAAGCCGCCGGGTGCGTTGGTCGCGACCCGGCGGCTTCCTGGGATGGAGCTACCGGGTCAGCCGGCTACGCGAGCGGCGAGTGCGTCGCCGATGGCGTCGGTGGAGCGGAAGGTGCCGTCGCGCTCGGCGAGGTCGGCGGAGACGGCGTCCTCGATGCGGACGGCCTGGGCCTCGTAGCCGAGGTGGCGCAGCAGGAGGGCGACCGAGAGGATCGTCGCGGTCGGGTCCGCCTTGCCGGTGCCGGCGATGTCCGGGGCCGAGCCGTGGACGGGCTCGAACATGGACGGGAAGGAGCCGGTCGGGTTGATGTTCCCGGAGGCGGCCAGGCCGATGCCGCCGGTCACGGCAGCGGCCAGGTCGGTGAGGATGTCACCGAAGAGGTTGTCCGTGACGATGACGTCGAAGCGCTCGGGCTGGGTGACGAAGAAGATCGTCGCGGCGTCGACGTGCAGGTAGTCGGTGGTGACCTCGGGGTACTCCTGGCCGACCCGGTCGAAGATGTTCTTCCACATGTGGCCCGCGTACACGAGGACGTTGTTCTTGTGGACCAGCGTCAGCTTCTTGCGGGGGCGGGCGTTGGCCCGCTCGTAGGCGTCGCGCACGACGCGCTCGACACCGTAGGCGGTGTTGACGCTGACCTCGGTGGCGACCTCGGCCGGGGTGCCGGTGCGCAGCGAGCCGCCGTTCCCGGTGTACGGGCCTTCGGTGCCCTCGCGGACCACGACGAAGTCGATCTCCGGGCGGCCGGCGAGCGGGGTGGCCGTGTTGGGGAAGAGCTTCGACGGGCGCAGGTTGATGAAGTGGTCGAAGGCGAAGCGGAGCTTCAGCAGCAGACCGCGCTCCAGCACGCCCGACGGGACCGAGGGGTCACCGATGGCGCCCAGGAGGATCGCGTCGTGGTGCTTGAGGGCTTCGAGCTCCGCTTCCGGGAGGGTCTCACCGGTGCGGTGCCAGCGCCGGGCGCCGAGGTCGTATTGCTTGGTCTCCAGCTTCACGTCCTGGGGCAGGACCGCGGTAAGGACCTTGAGGCCCTGAGCCACGACTTCCTGGCCGATGCCATCGCCGGGGATCACTGCGAGATTGATGCTGGTCGACATGACGGAACCGTACTCCGCGTCTTAGCCCTCAGACATCTCGCGTCCACGATGTGGACCCGTGTGGACGCGAGACGTCAGTCGGCCGGGGGGGGTGTGCGAGGGAGGAAGCGGCAGCTCAGTGGCCGGTCGAGCCGCCGTTGTCACGGCGGTCCAGGGCGCGCTGGAGGGCTGCGGCGGCGTTCTTGCGGTCGGCGTCGGCCGGGGAGGAGTGGCGGACGCGGCGGACTGCGGCGGTGGTGGGGGTCATGGTGATCGACTCCTTGAGATCACGGCGTGGCGGGGCCACGGATGAGGGGTTCCTTCAAGGCGCCGGAAGAGGCGGGGAGCGGTGCGCCGCAGGGGTTGCCTGCCAGGGGCGCGCGCTCTCGACCGCCATTCGCTGGATCAGCGAGACGTTCGGCTCCTACAAAGCTAGGGCAGGTCCGGCTGTATGTCTCGGCAATTACTCGGACTTCCTAGTATCTGAGACGCCGAACCGCCGAATCCGCCCCTCCGCCGGTTCCCCTTTCAGCCCTTCTCGGCCCTGAGTTCCCTGATCAGAGCCCTGACGGCGAGGGTTGACGCCGATTCCGGTGTGGTGACGTATCCCACCTGCCGCACCGGCCCCTCGGGCCCCAGCGCGACGATCTGCACCGCGTCCGTGGCCTCCCGCAGCGAGAGTTCCGGCAGGATCGCCATGCCCAGACCCCGGCCGACCATCGTGAGCACCATCGCGTCGTCCTGCGCCTTCACCGTCGCCGACGGGATCCAGTCCTGGGCCCGCCACCAGTCGCGGGTCCGGGAACCGCAGTTCTCGTCCCAGTCCAGCAGCGGCAACGCCCTGGGGTCCGGATGTCCGACCGGGTGGACCAACGCGTACGCCTCGTCCGCGAGGACCCCGGTCAACAGGCCGGGCGGTACGGGATCCCCCGGGTACAGCGTCGCGATGCCCAGGTCGGCGCGGCCGGCGGCCACCTCCCCCGCGGTACCGGCGCCGAGTTCGCGCACCACCCGAACCTCGGGCCGGATGCCGGGGTGCCGGATCGTCAGGCGTTCCAGCGCGGGCGGCAGCAGGTGCAGGGCCGCGCTGCGGAACGCGGCGATGCGCAGGGTTCCCGCCGGTTCGCCCCGGTCGGGTCCGGCGCGACCGGCGGCGCGCGCCTCCGCGCCGAGGACCTCGTACATCCGCAGGATGCGCCGACCGAGGGCGACGACCCGCTCCCCCGCCGGGGTGGGCGAGGCCCCGGCGCGGCCGCGCTCGAAGAGGACCGCGCCGACCTTTCGCTCGCTGCCGCGCACGGAGTGCGAGACGGCGGACTGGCCGATCCCGAGCCGGGCGGCCGCGGCGGTGAAGCCGCCCGTCTCGGCGACGGCGACCAGGATCCGCAGTTCCTGCGGGAGCAGATCGGCCACGGGGCTCTCACCTCGTTCCATGAGCGGTGTTCATGGCGGAACGGCTGTCATGAACGCAACCTCCTGCCCGGCCCGGGGATTCCTTCGTAGCGTCGGCGCCATGACCACGAAGACCGCTCTCGCCGTCCACCAGACCGCCCGCCCCACCGGCTTCCCCGCCGCGACCGACTTCGCGTACGCCGCGTACCCAGTCCCCGAACCGGCCCCCGGGACGGCCCTGGTGGAGAACCTGCTCCTGTCCGTGGACCCCTACCACCGGGGGCTGATGGACGGCGGCGAGGGCGGCTTCGCGCTGGGCCTCCCGTTGGAGGGGCGCTCCGTGGGCCGGGTCCTCGCCTCCCGCGATCCGGGGCTCGCCGAGGGCGACCTGGTCTTCCACCGCGCGGGCTGGCGCACCCACGCCCTGGTCGCCCGCGGCGTCGACGGGGCCCGCAGGCTGCCGGGGCACGCGGGCGTCCCGCTGGAGGCGTACCTGTCCATCCTGGGCGGCACCGGTCTGACCGCGTACGCCGCCCTCACCCGGACGGCGGCCCTGCGCCCGGGCGAGGACCTCTACGTGTCCGCCGCCGCCGGCGGGGTCGGCACGGCCACCGGGCACATCGCCCGCCTGCTCGGCGCCCGCAGCGTCATCGGCAGCGCGGGCTCGGCGGCGAAGGTGCGTCACCTGACGGATCGACTCGGCTTCGACGCGGCCTTCGACCACCACGACGGCCCCGTCGCCGAGCAGCTGGCGAAGGCGGCGCCGGACGGGATCGACGTCTACGTGGACAACGTCGGCGGGGAACACCTGGAGGGTGCGATCGCCTCGCTGCGCGAGTTCGGGCGCATCGCCTGGGTCGGTGCGATCTCGACGTACAACGGCGACCGGGCGCCGGCCGCACCCCACAACCTCTTCGAGGTCGTGCACAAGTCCCTGCGGATGGAAGGGGTATTGGTACGTCACCACACCAATCTCCAGGAGGAGCTGGAGGATCTGCTGGTCCCCCACCTACGCAGTGGTCGCGTGGGCACGGACACCACCGTTTTTGAGGGTTTTGACCGCACTGTGGAGGCCTTCCTCGGAATGCTCCACGGGCAGAACACGGGCAAGATGCTGGTGCGCGTCACCGGCTGACCGCACCCCTCCGGATGTTCACCGAGTTCTTACCGCACGCTTGTGGACCTTGGACCGGCGTCCGCGGCGGCGGCCGCCGCGACGGGCACGATCACCGACGTGAAGCACGTGATGATCCTGATGCAGGAGAACCGCGGCTTCGACCACTACTTCGGCCGGCTCAAGGGCGTGCGCCGCGCTACAGGACGTCCCCGTCGCGCCAGTCGAAGTCGAGCCGCCCGGCCGGGTCCGGCGGGGTCGCGCCCGGCGGCGTCCACACATAGGTCGAGCCCTCCTCCTCGGCCAGCCGCTCGGGGCCGGTCGGTCCGAGGACCCCGATCGGGCCGGGGTGCGGGCGCCAGCCGCGGCTCTCGTACAGGGCCGCGCCGGCCTCGGACGCGGAGAGCGCGCCCAGTACGTACGCCCCGCCGATCACCCGTTCCAGCTCGGCCATGACCTGCCCGGCGAGTCCGCGCCGGCGCCGGTCGGCGCGGACGGCCACCGCCTCCACGTAGCCGGTGCGCAGGGCCCGGCCGCCGTGCAGGACCCGCCGCTGTACGACGCTGCCGTGCGCGACGAGGGCGCCGCCGGGGCCGCCCTCGCGCAGCAGTACGTGCATCCCGCCGAGGGCGTGCTCGAAGTCCTCGTCGGCGAAGTCCCCCTCGAAGGCCGCGTCCAACAGGGCGCGGACCTCCCCCAACGCCGCGGACCCGAGCCCGGCGGTGTGGGTCAGCGTCAGGGTCACGGTCACTGCTCTTCCTCCGGCGGTCGGCCGGCGGCTCCGGGCGCGCGGCGGGTCCCGCCGGTGGACGCTACCAGCGCCACCCCGACCCCCTCCCCGACGAGGCGACCGGGAAAGGCCGGAAATGCGCGGGGGTTCCGCATCCCGGAGTGCCCCACCACGCGTCCCGGAAGTCCCGGTGTTCGATGCCGTCGAGGGGGACTCGCAGGTGGTCGTACCGGCCGGTCGCGGGGATTGGTCCACTCCCCGCTCGTCGTCGTTCCGCAGGTCGATGACGGTCCGCACCCCGTGCGCGGCGAGCGCGGTCCAGCCCCGGGAGGTCAGCCCGTCGAGGCTGTCGGGCCGCACGAGGCGGCCCGGCCGCAGGCCTGCGACCCCGCCCAGGTCGCGGGCGTAGTGGCAGCCCTCCCGGTCCACGAATCGACCGACGATCGCCACGGTCATAGGCCCCCTGTCAGTACACAACGGACAGGGAGCCATGACGCGGCGCTGGCCTCGGGCGGTGGCGCGGACCGAAGATCTGCCCATGTCGCCAGAAACGCAGCAGTGGACGCCCACCCACGGCCGGCCCTACCGGCCTGTCGCCTACCGGCCGGCGCGCATGCCGAGCCGGGAATCCCTCGCGCGGGCCGCGGAACTGAGGGAGCGGATGGACGAACGGCGGACCGTGCGCCAGTTCGCCGGCGATCCGGTCCCCGAGCAGGTCGTCCGCGACGCCGTCGCCTGCGCCGCCACCGCCCCTTCCGGAGCCCACCAGCAGCCGTGGACGTTCGTCCTCGTCAAGGATCCGGACATCCGCCTCCAGATCCGCGCCGCCGCCGAGCAGGAGGAGCAGATCTCCTACGACGGCCGGTTGGGCGACGAGTGGCTCGCCGCGCTGCGCCCGATCGGCACGGACGCCGTGAAGACCCACCTGACCGACGCGCCCGCGCTGATCGTGGTGTTCCAACAGCGCTACTGGCTCGGCCCGGACGGTGCGAAGCGCAAGCACTACTACGTGGACGAGTCGGTCGGCATCGCCGTCGGCATGCTGCTGTCCGCCCTGCACCTGAGCGGGCTCTCCGCGCTGATCCACACACCGAGTCCGATGCGCTTCCTCGGGCACGTCCTGAACCGCCCCGAGAACGAGAAGGCGTTCGCGGTCATCCCGGTGGGCTACCCCGCCGACGACTGCGAGGTCCCGGACCTGGTCCGCAAGTCCCTGGACCAGGTGATGGTCGAGGTCTGACCCGTACCAGGACCGGTACCGGTACCGGTCGGGCAACTGGAACCGCCCCCGCTCCGGACTTGGGGGTACCGGAGCGGGGGCGGGGTTCAGCGGTGGGCGGTGATCAGCCCATGTGCGGGTAGCCGTACTCGGTCGGCGGGACCAGGGTCTCCTTGATGGAGCGCGTCGAGGTCCAGCGCAGCAGGTTCGAGGCCGCGCCCGCCTTGTCGTTCGTACCCGAGGCACGGCCGCCGCCGAAGGGCTGCTGGCCGACGACGGCGCCGGTCGACTTGTCGTTGATGTAGAAGTTGCCCGCCGCGAAGCGGAGCTTCTCCATCGTGTCGGCGGCCGCGTAGCGGTCCTGCGCGATGACGGCGCCGGTCAGGGCGTACGCCGAGACGGACTCCATCTGGGCCAGCATCTCGTCGTACTTGTCGTCCTCGTAGACCAGGACGGCGAGGATCGGGCCGAAGTACTCGGTCGTGAAGACCTCGTTCTCCGGGTCGGTGCACTCGATGACGGTCGGGCGGACGAAGTAGCCCTCCGAGTCGTCGTAGCTGCCGCCGGCGACGATGGTGCAGGTCGGGTCGGCCTTCGCGCGGTCGATCGCGGCCTTGTTCTTCGCGAAGGAGCGCTCGTCGATGACCGCGCCGATGAAGTTGTCCAGGTCGCGGACGTCGCCCATGGTGATGCCGTCGACCTCGGCCGCGAAGCGCTCCTTGAAGCCGGCGTTCCAGATGGAGGCCGGCACGTAGGCGCGCGAGGAGGCCGAGCACTTCTGGCCCTGGAACTCGAAGGAGCCGCGGGTCAGGGCGGTCTTCAGGATGTCGTGGTCGGCGGAGGGGTGCGCGACGACGAAGTCCTTGCCGCCGGTCTCGCCGACCAGACGCGGGTAGGACTTGTACTTCTCGATGTTGTTGCCGACCGTCTTCCACAGGTACTGGAAGGTCTTGGTCGAGCCGGTGAAGTGGATGCCGGCCAGCTCGGGGTGGTTCAGCGCCACCTCGGAGACGGCGATGCCGTCGCCGGTCACCAGGTTGATGACGCCCTTCGGCAGACCGGCCGCCTCCAGGACCTCCATCAGCAGGACCGCGGAGTGCGTCTGCGTCGGGGACGGCTTCCAGACGACCACGTTGCCCATCAGGGCCGGGGCGGTCGGCAGGTTGCCGGCGATGGCCGTGAAGTTGAACGGCGTGATCGCGTAGACGAAGCCCTCCAGCGGGCGGTGGTCGCTGCGGTTCCACACGCCCGCGGAGTTCGCGGCGGGCTGCTCGGCGAGGATCTGCCGGGCGAAGTGGACGTTGAAGCGCCAGAAGTCGACGAGCTCGCAGGGAGTGTCGATCTCCGCCTGCTGGGCGGTCTTGGACTGGCCCAGCATGGTGGACGCGGCCAGCTTCTCGCGCCACGGGCCGGCCAGCAGCTCGGCGGCGCGCAGGATGATCGCGGCACGGTCGTCGAAGTCCATCGCGCGCCAGGCGGGGGCGGCGGCGAGGGCCGCGTCGACGGCCTCCTGCGCCTCGGCCTCGGTGGCGTTGGCGTAGGTGCCGATGACGGACTTGTGGTCGTGCGGCTGGACCACGTCGAAGCGCTCGCCGCCGCCCATCCGCTTGACGCCACCGATGGTCATCGGGAGGTCGATCGGGTTCTCGGACAGCTGCTTGAGCTGGATTTCGAGACGCGCGCGCTCCGGGCTGCCGGGGGCGTACGAGTGAACCGGCTCGTTGACGGGCGCGGGGACCTGGGTCACAGCATCCATGGGGCGGGAACTCCTTGAGCTAGGGGGACGGGCCTTGAGCTAGTGGGGTGCCTAGTTCTTGGTGATCATCGAGCGGAGGAAGAACAGCAGGTTGGCCGGCTTCTCCGCGAGGCGGCGCATGAAGTATCCGTACCAGTCGGTGCCGTACGCCGTGTAGACGCGCATGCGGTGGCCCTCGGCGGCGAGCCGCAGGTGCTCCTCGCCGCGGATGCCGTACAGCATCTGGAACTCGTACTCGTCCAGCTTGCGCCCCGCCTGCCGGGCCAGCTCCTGGGCGATGGCGATCAGGCGCGGGTCGTGGGAGCCGATCATCGGGTAGCCCTCGCCCTCCATCAGGATCTTCATGATCCGGACGTAGGCCCTGTCGATCTCGGCCTTGTCGAGGTAAGCGACCTCTGCGGGCTCCTTGTAGGCGCCCTTCACGATCCGCACGCGGCTGCCGGCGGCGGCCAGCCGGTGGGCGTCGGCCTCGGTGCGGAACAGGTAGGCCTGGATCACGCAGCCGGTCTGCGGGAAGTCCCGGCGCAGCTCCTCGTGGATGGCGAACATCGAGTCGAGGGTGGTGTGGTCCTCGGCGTCGAGGGTGACGGTGGTGCCGATGGCGGCGGCGGCCTCGACGACCGGGCGGACGTTGGCGAGGGCCAGCTCGTGACCGCCCTCCAGCGCCTGGCCGAACATCGACAGCTTGACCGACATCTCGACCGTCTCGCCGAGGCCCAGCTCGGCCAGCCGCTCGATCAGCAGGAGGTAGGCGTCACGGGCGGCGTGGGACTGCTCCACGGCGGTGATGTCCTCACCCACGACGTCGAGCGTGACCTCCAGGCCCTTGCGCGTGAGCTCCTCGACGATCGGGATGACCTGGTCGACCGTCTCACCGGGGATGAACCGGTTCACCACGGGCTTGGTCACCGGGGCGGCAGAGACGATTCGGCGCATCTTGTCGCTGCGCGAAGCGGCGAGGATCGCGGGACCCAGCACGGGGCACCTCCAACGGGTGGCAGAAGCAGACATACGGTCCGTCGCCGGATGGGCCGCGGCCGTAAGGAAAACGCAAGTGAAACCACCGTGAAACCTAAGGATCCCCACGATCCTCGGCCATCGACAGCTGTCACGCATCCGTGGCCCGGATCTCATACATCTGTCTGAAGGGCCGGTCGGGGAGTGGGAGAATGTCCGGGTGAAGGACGAGTACCAGGACCTGGTGGACGAGATCTCCGCGCTCCTCGGCGCCCCCGCGACGCTGGAGAACCGGGACTTCCGCCTGATCGCCTTCGGCGCGCACGACAGCGACGGCGACGGCGAGGAACTCGTCCTGGATCCCGTACGGACCCGCTCGATCCTGACCCGGCAGTCGACCTCCGCCGTCCGGTCCTGGTTCGAGGGCTTCGGCATCGCCCGCGCGACGGGCCCCGTCCGCATCCCCGCGGCGCCGGACGCGGGCGTCTTCCGGGGACGGATCTGCCTGCCGGTGCGCTACCGCGGCATCGTGCAGGGGTACGTGTGGCTCCTCGACCAGGAGGGCCCGGACGCCGAGGCCGCCGGGCCCGGCCCGCAGGCGCTGGCCGCCGCCATGGAGGTGGCCCAGCGGATCGGGGTGCTGCTCGCGCAGGAGGCCAAGGCCGGCGCCGACCTGTCGCGGGAGTTCCTCGCCGTGCTCACCGCCGGGCGCGGCTGGCAACAGGACATGGCGGTCGCCGCGCTGCGGCTGGCCCTCGGGGCGGCCGGGGAGGGCCCGCACACGGTGGTGTGCGTGGCGCCGTGGGCCGGGGAGATCCCCCAGTCGGTCCCGGGTGCGGCGGCGGTGTGCGTGGTCCCGGCCCAGGAGGGCGAAGCGGGCGGACGGCTCGCGGCGCTGGTCCGGATGCGCGGTACCGACGCCTTGGCCCCGGCCCTGACCGCCCTCGGACGGCTCCTGCCGCGCGCGGCGGAGTCGCCGGGTGGCGCGGCCGGGGCGGGAACCGGCGGCCCGCGGGCCGCGCCGTCGGCCGGGGGGAGGCCGCCCGCCGGGCCGGCGACGTCGGCGCGGGCCCCGGGCATGAACGCGGGGGTGTCCGATCCCGTCCGGGCCCTCGGGGAGCTGCCGGCCGCCTGGGCGCAGGCCTGCGCCGCGGCGCGGGCCGCGACCGCGCAGCCCCGGTTCGGCCCGGTGGCCCAGTGGTCACGGATCGGCCCGTACCGGATGCTGGCGGCGCTCCCCGCCGGCCCGGCGGACGACCCGGCGGTCCGGACCCTGCTGAGCCCCGCCCACCGCGAACTGGCCCGTACGGCGGAGGTGTTCCTCGACTGCGCCGGGCAGGCGGGCCGCGCGGCGGCGGTCCTCGGGGTGCATCGGCAGACGCTGTACTACCGCCTCGGCAAGGTCGAGCAGCTGACCGGCCTCGACCTCGACGAGGGCGAGGACCGCCTCCTGCTCCACATGGCCCTCAAGGCCTCCCGCCTCCACCGGTGAGACGGGCCGCGCCCTCCGCCACCCCTACTCCCCCGTGTTGAACCCCCGCGCCACCTGCCGCATGCCTTCCGTGAACTCCTCCGGGGTGGCGGCGCTCGCGGGGTCGAACAGCCACTGGACCATCAGGCCGTTGAGCAGCGCCTGGTAGACGGCCCCGACCGTGCGGACCTCGCCCTCGGTGATGTCCTCCTCCCGGACGCCCGTCATCATCGCGATCAGGCCCTTGCGGCCCTCGTCCTGAGAGGCGGCGAGCAGCGTCCGCAGCTCCGTCATCCGGTCCCGGTTCAGGGCCACTTCGAGGCTGGCGGCCCAGATCGGCGCCGTCTCCTCGTGCCGGTCCAGCACCCCTTCGAACAGTGCCCGGAACCGGTCCGGGAAGGCGGCGTCGGCGCCGAGTCCGGTCTGGAAGCCCTCGCCCCACTCCTCCATCAGGGCGATGAACGCCTGCGTGAGCAGGGCGTCCTTGGAGCCGTAGTGGTAGCCGATCGACGCCAGGTTGGTTCCGGACGCGCTGACGATGTCGCGCGCCGTGGTGCGCACGAATCCCTTCTCGGCCAGGCACTTCTTGGCGCCTTCGAGCAGATCTTCACGATGTCCCATGCCGCCACGGTAGCAAGACAGGCGTCTCAGACAGAAGTTCCAGACGATCGTTCCATACATTCGTCATAGACAGACGTTTATGACGTCTGTACATTCCTGTTCATGACCAATCCCGCCGCCACGGCGCGCCTCGCCGGCCGCCGCGAATGGACCGCCTTCACCGTCCTCCTGCTGCCCCTGCTGCTGGTCGCGATGGACGTGTCCGTCCTCTACTTCGCCGTCCCGGCCATCACCCGCGAGCTCGACCCGAGCGCATCCCAACAGCTCTGGATCTTCGACAGCTACGCCTTCGCCCTCGCCGGACTGCTCATCACGATGGGCTCGTTGGGCGACCGGATCGGCCGCCGCAAGCTGCTGCTGATCGGCGCGGCCGCCTTCGGGCTGGCCTCCGTCGCCGCCGCGTACGCCACCAGCGCCGACATGCTCATCGCGGCCCGCGTGCTGCTGGGCATCGGCGGCGCGACCCTGATGCCGTCCACGCTGGCCCTCGTGCGCAACCTCTTCCAGGACGACGCCCAGCGCGGCAAGGCCATCGCCATCTGGTCCGGCGCCATGACCGGCGGCATCGCCCTGGGCTCGGTGCTGAGCGGGGTGATGCTGAACCACTTCCACTGGGGTTCGGTCTTCCTGATCAACGTGCCCGCGATGCTGCTCCTGCTGGTCCTCGTCCCGGTGCTGGTACCGGAGTTCAAGGACCCGGCCCCCGGTCGCTTCGACCTGCTGAGCGTCCCCTTGTCGACGGCCGCCGTCCTGCCCGTGGTGTACGGCCTCAAGGAGGTCGCCGCCGAGGGCTTCACCCCCTTCCGCCTGGGCTGCCTGGCCATCGGCGTGGCCTTCGGGTGGCTCTTCGTCCTCCGTCAGCGCTCCCGGCCCGACGCGATGATCGGCCGGGCCCTGTTCCGGGGCCGCGGCTTCGGGGCGGGCATCGCCCTCAACGCGGTGGCGGCCTTCGCCATGATGGGCTCGGCCTACTACACCACGCAGTACCTGCAGTCCGTCCTCGGCATGGGCACCCTGGCGGCGGCCCTGTGGAGCCTCGCCCCCTCGCTGTTCATCGGCGCCGCCGCCCCGGCCGGCGCCGCCCTGGCCCGCCGGATCGGCCGTACCCCCGTCATCGCCGGCGGCTTCGTCCTCGCCGCGGCCGGATTCGTCCTGATGGCCCTCACCGGCAGCGACTCCCTGTGGCTGCTGCTCACCGCCGCCGGGGTACTGGCCGCCGGCATCGTGACCGTGATGTCCCTGGTCTCGGACATGGCGCTGGCCGCCGCCCCCGCCGAGAAGGCCGGTTCGGCCGCCTCCCTGCTGGAGACGGGCCAGGAGTTCGGCGGCGCGCTCGGCATGGCCCTGCTGGGCAGCCTCGGCACCGCGGTCTACCGCGCCGACCTCGCCGGTACGGACCCGGACGTACGGGAGACCCTGGGCGGCGCGGTCGCCGCCGCCGGCCGACTCGGCGGCGGGGCGGGCGACCACCTGCTGACCCTGGCCCGCGAGGCGTTCGTGCACGGCATGCAGTACGCGGCCTGGGGCGGCGCGGCCCTCCTGCTCGGCGCGGCGCTGCTGGCGCCGGTCCTGCTGCGGGGCCCGGCGCAGAACGCCCCCGCCGACGCCGAACCGGCCGCGACTCCCCCGGTGCCGGCCCGCTGAGCCGCGCGGGACGGGGGTACGCGAAAGGGCCCGAGGTGAACACCCCGGGCCCTTCGCGCGCTGCTGGTTCCGCTCAGACGAGGTTGACCGTACGGGCCGAAGCCGCGCCGATCTCCGCCGAGATGGCCGCGAGGACGTCCACCGGGACCTCCGCGTCGACGGTGAGCACGACGAGCGCCTCGCCGCCCTCCTCGGCGCGGGCGACCTGCATGCCCGCGATGTTCAGACCGGCTTCGCCGAGCAGCTGCCCGACCTTGCCGACCACGCCGGGACGGTCGGTGTAGCGCAGCACGATCATGTGGTCGGCCAGGGCCAGGTCCACGTCGTACTCGCCGACGCCCACGATCTTCTGCAGGTGCTTCGGGCCCGCCAGGGTGCCGGAGACCGACACCTCCTGACCGTCCGACAGGGTGCCGCGCACGGTCACCACGTTGCGGTGGTCCGGGGACTCCGAGCTGGTGGTGAGGCGGACCTCGACACCGCGCTCCTGCGCGAACAGCGGGGCGTTGACGTAGGAGACCGTCTCGTCGACGACGTCCTCGAACACGCCCTTGAGCGCGGAGAGTTCCAGCACCTTCACGTCGTGCTGGGTGATCTCGCCGCAGACCTCGACGTCGAGGCGGACCGCGACCTCGCCCGCAAGGGCGGTGAAGATGCGGCCGAGCTTCTCGGCGAGCGGCAGGCCCGGACGGACGTCCTCGGCGATGACCCCGCCCTGGACGTTGACCGCGTCCGGGACGAGCTCACCGGCGAGCGCGAGGCGCACCGACTTCGCGACCGAGACACCGGCCTTCTCCTGGGCCTCGTCCGTGGACGCGCCGAGGTGCGGGGTGCAGACGACCTGGTCGAGCTCGAACAGCGGGGAGTCCGTGCAGGGCTCCTTCGCGTACACGTCGAGGCCGGCGCCGGCGACGCGACCCTCCTTGATGGCCGCGTACAGGGCGGCCTCGTCCACGATCCCGCCGCGCGCGGCGTTGACGATACGGACGGACGGCTTCACCTTGTGCAGCGCCTCGTCCCCGATGAGACCGAGGGTCTCGGGGGTCTTGGGCAGGTGCACGGTGATGAAGTCGGCGACCTCCAGCAGCTCGTCCAGCGCGAGCATCTTGACGCCCATCTGGGCGGCGCGCGCGGGCTGTACGTAGGGGTCGTACGCGACGATCTTCATGCCGAAGGCCGACATGCGCTGGGCGACCAGGACGCCGATGCGGCCGAGACCGACGACGCCGAGGACCTTCTCGCTGAGCTCGACGCCCGTGTACTTGTTCCGCTTCCACTCGCCGTTCTTCAGGGCGGTGTTGGCCTGCGGAATGTGGCGGGCCGTGGCCACGAGCAGGCCGCAGGCCAGCTCGGCGGCGGTGACGATGTTCGAGGTCGGCGCGTTGACGACCATCACGCCGGCCTTGGTGGCGGCGGAGACGTCGACGTTGTCCAGGCCGACACCGGCGCGGGCGACGACCTTCAGCTTCTTGGCGGCCGCGATGGCCTCGGCGTCCACCTTGGTGGCGGAACGGACCAGGATCGCGTCGACGTCGACGATCGCGGGCAGCAGCTCGGCGCGGTCCGCGCCGTTGACGTGCCTGATCTCGAAGTCCGGACCGAGCGCGTCCACCGTGGCGGGCGACAGCTCTTCGGCGATGAGTACGACAGGTTTCGAGCTCACGTGGGTCCTCACAAGTCCAGTGCGGACGGCCGTCCCGACGGCCGCAGGCGTGGAGGGGGTAGCCGCGTGGAAGACGCACGACACTGTGGGCCTGACGCGTTGTGTTGAGCAGTGTAGTAGCGGATCCACAGCGGAATTCCGCCTGTACGGAAGGATCACCCGTCCGAGATTGGCCGGGGTGGACAATCCGTGCAGTACGAGGGTTGCTTTCCGGCCGTGCCGGAGATGCGGGGCGGGGGGGGGGGGCGCGGGCCCCCCCCCCCCCGCCGGGGGGGGGGGGCCGGAGGGTTGT
>NZ_JBEZKS010000085.1:0-26219 GCF_040651775.1 Streptomyces sp. NPDC048383 | reverse complement strand
ATTGTCGGCAGCGGAACGGTCCCGGAGGCACTCAAGCACCAAGTGCAGTACGGGGAGATGTACGAAAAATTCGGCGAAGGCGGGCAGGGGCGCCTGCACACCGTCGCCGCGCGCCTGGGCGAGATCGAGACCGTTCGCGGCGAGGACGGACGGACCGTCGTCCAGGTTCGCTACCAGGACGGCGAGGAGACAAAGACCCTGTTGGCCGACGGCTACGTCGCCAGCCTCGGCCGTACGAACCCCCTCCCCGCGGCGGTCCAGCAGCTAGCGGACCAGGTACGGGACGGGGGAGGAAAGGTCAGCGGCGATCTGATGTTCGACAAGGATGATCAGTACATCGGCTACGGCCTCACCTTCGCCGTGCACGGCCGCGAGCACCGGGTGGACGTGAACGGGGCGGCCTCCTGGCAGCTACCGCGCGAGGTGTTCCCGCCCGAAACCGGCATCCAGGGCCAACTGTTCGAGATGGGCGGCCGCGCGCTGCCACCCGAAACGGGCAACGCCTTTCCCGGCTTCGCCCCCACCGCCCGCCAGAGCGTGCTGCGGGCACGCGCCGTGGCGGAGGCCGAGGCGGGCAACGCCGACGCGATCCAGAGGCGCTCGACCATCCCCGAGCGCTGGCAGCGTCCGGGACCCACCACGGAGGCGGACCGGCCGACGCCGACCCCCCGGACCCCGAACGCACCCGAAAGCCACCTGTGGCGGATGGGTACGCCAGGAGCCGAAGGCCCCGACCGAACGCCCGGCACCGGGCAGACCGCGCCGCCGAAGCCGCGGGGGCCAAAAGCGCCCGCAAGCCACCTTTGGCGGACGGGCGTGCCCCAAACCCCCGCCGGCCAAGCCGTCCGCCCCCGGCCGACCCCAGCCCCCGCCCCGGACTTCCGCCCCCCGACCCCGGACCGGGGCCTCGGCGACTGAGGTCCTCAAGGACATGCTCATCGGGACAGCCAGCAGCCGAATCCTGGAGTACTCCCTCCGGCC
The DNA here is from genome assembly GCF_040651775.1 of Streptomyces sp. NPDC048383. Taxonomy (NCBI): domain Bacteria; kingdom Bacillati; phylum Actinomycetota; class Actinomycetes; order Kitasatosporales; family Streptomycetaceae; genus Streptomyces; species Streptomyces sp. NPDC048383. The sequence goes on along the minus strand of NZ_JBEZKS010000085.1, from coordinate 25,238 downwards.
GTGACCCGGAAGGGATAGCAAGCTGGTCGGCGGCCGAGGCGCTACTGAGAGCTCCCCGATCGAAAAGAGCGATGACAGAGTTACCCCGTCTCCTGAAATACGAAAGGTCCGTACCCCGACCTCGGGGATACGGACCCTTGACGTTCTCATTGAGATCAGACCATCAAGGCAACAGCTTCGGTCACCCACCAGCTCGAGTGGCGGCTGCCAGAAGTGCGTTGAATCACTGCCATACAGATCGCTGTAGCTCTCGTGGTTGCTGACGTCGAAGGCTGGGCCGACACCGCTCCTGTTCGCTGGACCTGGCCTCACCGGACGCCGCTGCCACCGCAGGCACCGACCTGGTCATCGACGTTGACGCCTCTGCCTGACCGCGCCTCCGCTCCACTGCCTCCCAAGCCGCGGGGGACGGTTGCGATCCGTACGGGCACCTCGGGCGGGAACGGAGAAACCCCGCTCGGGACGTGCCGAACGGGGCTTCGCCACGTCCTGTCAGTAGCCCTACAGGGGCCGGACCAGCTCACCCGGCATGGGCCTCGGGGGGTGAGCATCTCCACATGCGTGGGGCACGCCCACAGAGTCGTTCCGGGGCCGCTTGCAGACTGGATCCAGCGAACCGGTACGGGACCGTGGTCACCGTGTGGCATTCCGCGCAAACTGCCACTTCACCTACCGGGGGCGGCGTAGTCCACGTCTCGCGGGTCATGCCGAGCCCTCCACCGTGAATGCGCTGAGCGGGAACGGAGCGCCGGGGTAGCTGTACGGGTAGTCGATGCCGGCCAGTGCGAGCTCGGCAGCCAGCCGACGGGTGCGAATGGCCGACAGTTCCAGTGTGCGTGCGCTGCGGGGCGGTGAGATGGTCTTCATCGCCCGGTATGTGAGCGGGGACCCGTCTTCCACGATGGGGGCGAGCCATTCGTCAAGGTGCGCGGGCTCGGGAGTGGGCCACGCGGTGAGCCATGGGTCGCCGGCGAACGGGCTTGGGAACTTCTGGGGGGTGGGGCGTGCAGCGTGCCGCCCCCGGGGCCTGGTGTCCACCAGGGTGAGCGCGCATAACCCTGCGAGGGCGATTGATAGTCCGATGATCGTGAGGGCGATAAGCTCGCGCATGTCCTGCAACTCCTACGGGCTGGACCGTCAAACCATCCCGAGTCGTCCAGCCGCAATCCAACTTCAGGCACCGCGCACCGACGACGGGAGTCGTGCCCGGATGACGGCCGATCTTGTGGTCAACGATGCGCATGAGCCGGCGGGTCATGCGTTCCGGTCCACGGAGCTCTGATGCGCCGGGACTGACGGCCGATCGACTACCTGCGTGGTCAACGCCTTGTTCTCGCTTCTCTTCATTGCTCAGCCTCTCCAGACCGGCCGTAACATCGCGGGGGTCCGTCGCTGAGGATGCTTTTCAGCACCCTCAATCCGTGCGGCCCATGCGCCTGAACACGCTCCGTGGCGGTTCGTGTTGCGACGCCGGCGGGGGCGTTCCCACCCCGTTTGCGGGACGTTTGGGACGTTCACTGGCTACCGTTCGTCTCGGGTCCGTACGTCCCTGGGAGGCGAATCATGAACGACGCTCTACGTCAGGCGCTGTCCACTGCGAACATGACCGAAGCACAGCTCGCAGGACTCTGCGGGGTCGACGCCAAGACAGTGGGGCGTTGGATCACCGAGCCGAACCGCATCCCGCACGCCCGGCACCGGTGGGCGGCCTGCGAGGCGTTACGTGAGGAGGAACAGAACTTGTGGCCCACTGCGATCCGTTCGATCACGAACGGGCCGAACCGCGAACTGGTCCAGGTCTACCCGTACCGCTCGGCAGCGCCGGCGAGCCTATGGCGCTCCTTGGTCACGAAGTCGCGGCGCGAGTTGGTGTTCGCCGGCTACACCAATTACTTCCTGTGGCTGGAGCAGGCCAACCTGGGCGGCGCACTGCGACGCAAGGCCCAGACGGGCTGCCGTGTCCGCTTCCTGATCGGCGATCCGGACAGCCCCGTAACGGCGGCCCGGGAGACGGAGGAAGACGTCCCCCTGACGCTCTCCACCCGCATCGCGGTCACCCTGGCCGAGCTGGACAAGCTGCGAGACGTCTCGGGCATCGAAGGCCGCTTCGAGACCGGGCAAGTCAACCTGTCCGTGTTCCGCTTCGATGAGGACATGATCGTCACACCCATTCTCGCCCGCAGGGTCGGCCACGACTCCCCAATGATGCACCTACGGCGTTGCCAGACCGACGGAATGTTCGACCGTTTCGCCGCGCATGTCGAGGAATTGTGGCAACGCGGACGCGACATCCGGGAGGTTGCCGAAAATGCCCAGGCGTGACTACGAAGACGACCCGAACGCCCCGAAGGCGAACAGTTTGGTGCCGGCAGCGTCCACCATCGTCGTGGACTCGGCTGGCCGAGTGTTGTTGCAGCGGCGCACGGATAACGGCATGTGGGCGCTACCCGGCGGAAAGATGGAGCTGGGCGAGTCCATCGGGGAGTGCGCGGCACGCGAAACGTTGGAGGAAACCGGAATCGTCGTAGAAATCACCGGGATCGTTGGGACGTATACCAACCCCGGCCACGTGTTCGCCTATGACGACGGCGAGGTACGGCAAGAATTCTCCATCTGTCTTCTTGCCCGCCCGGTCAGTGGCACCCTCCGCACCTCGAACGAGTCTTTTGAGGTGGCCTGGTTTGCGCCTGACGCCATCGAGGGCCTAACCATGGTGCCGAGTATCCGCAAGCGCATCAACGATTGGCTCGCGGGACAAGGCCCCGTCATCCGTTGAGCTGTCCGGGACACAGCCCCTCCCTATCCGTGCGGCTGGCCGGCAGGCTGACGTGAGCCCCGCCGGGACACTGTATGTCCCGGCGGCGCTTCGTCACGCAGCGACCGTTGGCGCGTCTGCCGGGCAGTGCGTCCAGTGCTCCGAGGCGGGCAACACCGTCCGCTCACCAGACACGCTCCTCATTCTCGGCCGCCACGATGCGGCGGGCGGCTGCCTAGGGTCGTCCGCACGCCCTGCGACCGGATCAGGCCCGCCAGGTCGCTGAGCACCTGACCTCCGCTGGCTCCGAGCACCCGTGGACCGGGGTCCGGTTCGCGTCCGCGTGGGGATGACGCGACGTCCTCGACGCGGTCCTGGTCCGCCCGGAGATGGTGGCGGAGATCAGCGCGGACCGGGCCGTCGACCACGGAGGCGTTCACCGCCACCCCGTTCGCTTTCAGCGGCTGCGTTTGGACACCGTGGTAGAGGACGTACCGCTGTTCGGTGCCGGTCCGGCATCCGCCGCCGGCTGATGGGCGACGCTGGTCGGCTGGAGGCAGAGTGCGGGCGGTGAGGTTTTCCGGATTTCGCGCGGCGTGGGGATCCGTCGGTCGGTGAGTCGCTGTTCACCGGGTTTGTCACCGGTGACAAACCCGGTGAGGTCAGCGAGTCATCGGGCCGGTCCCGAGGACGCGGTGGCCCGTGCTGCGGGCGGGCGGGCCGGTGACGGCCTGGACGTCGTCCAGGCGCTCGGCGGCGAGTGAGGCTCGTGGGCCGGCATCGCGGGTGAGGGGTGGCTCACGCTTGTCGGGGGTGGAGCCTGTGCCGAGTCGGCGGCGGTGCGTGTTCACCGCCTCATCATCACTTTCACGCCCGGGTCGCGGGAATGGGCCCTGGGTGGGAGTGACGCCGTGCGTACGGGGTTCGGTGGACGGCCGCGACGCACACCGCCCCGGGCACACCCTGCCGTTCTTCTCGGCGCTGCCCGGAGCGGCCCCGGGTCCTGACACCTGACACGTTCTGCCCCCACCTGATCTGCACCGGGGGTGGATGTCGCCGCGGTGGCGGCGTGGGTGTGCCGGGGCCGACGCCAGCGCCCACGCGTGGCGGGCAAGCCGGCCAAGCTGAACTGCGGAAATGAAACTCACCGGTTCTGTAGTGGTGACTGAAAACCGGTGAGTTCACCGGTCCGGTCGACTCACCGATGCGCCGGCGGGGGTCGGTGTGACTCGCAGCGATAACTGTCACTTCGCAGGGATTTCTGTCACCAGCCGTCCGTAGCCGTCGAGTGGTGAGCAGTGACGGGCTAGCTGAACCACGTCAGGCTTGGTGGAACCGGAGCGCTCCAGCACTGGAATCGTTCTTGAGCTTGGGCTGTGGCCAACAACGATCAGGCGTCTGCCGTCGGGACCTGGTAGAACCGGGTCCCAGTGACACTTGGGCCACGAGGCTCTGGGGGCGGTATGTCGGGACCGGCAATTGGACTGTGGCTCTTCGAACCACGCGGGTTCGCGGACATCCTGGCCGATGTGGTCCCGTGGTTGGAGACCTTCTGTGAACCCGTGGAGGCCAAGGCCAGCGGCGACGTGGGACTTCTGGGTGCGAGACGCTTCGGCCCTGGGCCTCCGGGCCTTCGACCCGGCCGACGTCGGGTGTTCTTCCTGTCGGAGGACGAGGAGATGCCTGCCGAGGACGAGGACTACTCGGCTTTCTCGAGTGGCGGGCGGGGTGCCGTCGGTGGGGCTGGGGCGGAGTGTGGGGGCATGGCCGCGAAGCTGATCGTGTATCCGCCTGATGAGCATGGTTGGCGTCGGGTGCGCTACGACGGGACGGCTATCGGGGTGGCGCACCGGCCCTCCGATATCCGGGTGTTCCTTGAGATGGCGGGGCTCAAGGACGCGGAAGACATCGACCTGACCGACCCGGACGTGGCGGAGTGGCGCGGCGGCGGTCCGGAGGTGTGGGAACCGCTGACCTGACGGGGTGGGCACCTGCACAGTGGGGGAGGAGCAGGTGCCCTCCGGGTGACGCCCGGGGCCGCTCACCGGGCCGGCCGCCGCTTTCAACGGTAGGCCGCGGTGGTCAGTCGATGACGCCGAGCGCGGTATCGGGGCGGCGGTGCGGGCATGCGGGGATCCCCTCGGCGAGGGCCCGCCGGGCCGCGTCGCGGGTTGCGGGCTTGCATCGGGTGCGGGTGTCCCAGCAGTCCCCGGTATGTACCCGGACAGCTGGCCGGCCGGCGCCGATCCCGTGCTCGACCAGCCACGCCGGGGGCGCCGGCGCGGGCCTGCGCTCGGCCGACGCCGCGAGGAGCTGCTCCTCGACGGCGATCCAATCTCGCGTGCGTTCAAGATCGCGCACCTGCACCCGCTCAAGGAAGCGGAGCAGGTCCAGGCGCGCGGATGGAGTGGGGTCGGGCGGCATGCTCAGGTCCCGTACTGCGCCCGCCGCGCGGCTTTGCATGACGTGCAGGTGGGCGATGCGCCTACCCCGTATTTGCAGGTGGGGGCGTGGCAGATCGCGCATGGTCCGCTCTGGCTCGGGGACCAGGTGGCGGGCTGTTGCCTGGACGGAGCGGCCGGGGCGAGGGTGGGGGACGTCATGATGCGCTCCTGACTGGGCGGATTCCCCTATTCCATCCTGTGTTCGATTTACTGGCCTACTGCGGTGCACGCGAGGCACGCCCGGAGCGCCCGTACGGCGCAGGCCCGACTGTCGACTGACTCCCGGCAAGGAATGGCTTCTACCGCTTCGGGTGGTGGGGCCCGTACGGTCGGGGAGGCAGCGCTGACGAGGGGAGATGGTGGTGGAGACGCCAAGGGTGGTCGTGATCCGAGGCGGGTGGCGAGGTCAGAGTGGTGTGCTCGGGTGAGTTCGACCTGGACTCGGTGGGCCTGCTGACGGATGCCTGCGACGGCGGGGCCGCCGAAGCCGAGCTCCTGGTCGTGGACGTCGCCGGGCTGGAGTTCGCCGACTCGTCGTTCCTCGGCGTGCTGGTCCATCTGCGTAACACCCGGAATTTGGTGCTTGAGGGTCCGGTGCCAAGTCAGCTTCGTCGGCTGCTGGAGATGACGGGCGTCCTGCCCCTGTTCGAGATCCGGGACGGCACCGCGGCCTGACCGGGCGACGCCGGAGTCCCGGCGGTGGGTGTCCGGGCAAGGGAGCCACCGCCGGGAGGGCCGCGCGGGAGATGCGGGGGAACACCAGCCGCACGGCAGGCAGGCAACGGCACCGGGGCCGTGATGGTCACGGGTGGGCCGTCGGCCGGTTGACGGCCGCTCGGCTTCGGACGACGCTTCCGTGGGGGTGGACTCGTCAGGAAGTGGCCGCCCTGTGCCGCCGTCGGGACCTGCCCGCCCGGCGTTGGCACCGTGCTCGCGCATCCACGTTATGCAGACCTGCCGCCCAGGTCTATGCCCGGCATTGCGCCGGACCGGGCGGTGGCCGGGTCTCTCATCAGCGTCTCCGACGGCACCCCACGAGCCCGGCGACACCACCCCCCAGGCCATCACTTCGACAGAGGGGACACAGTCATACCGGGCCCGGAGGCCAGCGGCCCCATTGCAGGACCGCGAAAAAGACTACGGGGGGGGGCTGGTGCTGGCCGTGGGCGGGAGTCCGCGGAGAAGATCACCCGTCAGCGTTTGCTTTGGAGGAGCCAGTTCTCCACGGAAGAGCAGATCGCAGGCGATCATAGTCGGAGCGAAGCCGGTGAAACCCGATCGACAGGGCAGCCGCCCACGGCCTCAGGCCCCGTATCAGGACCCCCATCGGGAAGTAGACCGGGAAGGCCACTGCCGATGCCGGCGCTACGTTCGGGGCTCCCAGCGGAATTTCCGGATTGCGATCCACGTGAACAGAGCCGTCCACGCGACCGTCAGCGCGACTCGGACCAGCACCGCGACCACCGTTAGTTCGGCCGTCCAGCCCGAACGCATGAGATCGACCGTCGAGGACAGCGGTGCGAACAGAAGTGCCTCGCCGAGCGAATCCGGCAGCACCTCGCGGGGGATGTAGACCCCGGAGACCATTGGCAGGATGAAGATCGCCGGGAGCGTGGCAACCATCACGGACTCGACTGTGCGGCAGAGCGACGCAGTCGCGGCTGCCATCGCCGTCATCAGCGCGACACCGGTGACAAGTCCGGCGAGTGCCGCAGGCAGCGCTTGAGGAGCGGTGCCGAACATAACCGACAGCACCGCAGTTACCACGATGATCTGCACCACGGCGATCGTCACGTACATGGACGCTCCGCCGGCGAGGATCACCGCGTCGGACACCTCTCCTGTCCGCAGCCGCTTGAGGACCAATTCCTCCCTGCGTGCCACGTACAGACCGGTGACGGACGAGTAGAGAGTGAAGATCAGTAGGGTCCCCGTGGCGGTCGACACCATGAGTGGTCCCGCGTTCAAGCCGTACTTGGCGATGTCCAGCTGGTCCTGGACTGTCCGCATCGCCATGAGGATCATCAGCGGTACGAACACCACGAACAGGTAGTTCGCCTTGATCCGGTTGAACAGCTTCCACTCGATGCCGTACAGGGTTTTCATGTGTCGTATGGCCGGAGCGTTCACTCGCCCTCCCCCTCCTGCTGCTGCCGGGCATCCACCGCGTTTTCGGCGTCCTGGTGCCTGCTGGCGATCTTGATGAAGGCCTCTTCGAGGGAAGCCGGGCGTGCGGTGAACCGGTCCAGCACGACGTCGTTGTCCTCGGCCCAGGCCAGGAGCCGGGCGGCGTCCTTCTGCAGCCGGCTCGTTGTGACGGTTACCCGCCCGCCCTGCTCTTCCGTGGTCCCACTGACGGGCAGGTCGTGAACGTTCCACTGCCCTGGGAGACCGAATGACAGCGTCGAGGGATGATCAGAGACGATCTGCGGCACGGTACCGGCGACGGCAATCCGCCCCTGGTGCATTATGGCCAACCGGTCGGCGAGGGATTCGGCTTCCTCGAGATAGTGCGTGGTGAGCAGGATCGTCGTGCCTCGCTCCCGCAGCTCCCCGATGAGCCGCCAAGTGGCATGGCGGCCTTCGGCATCCATGCCGGCCGTGGGCTCGTCGAGGAACAGCACCTCGGGGTGCGACAGGGTGGCGATTGCCAGATCGAGGCGGCGCTTCTCGCCCCCGGAGAGGTTCCGCACCATCACGGTGGCTCGGTGGGAGAGGCCGGCGAGTTCAAGGGCCTGGGTGACGGGGCGGGGCCGGGAGACGAGTTGGGCCCACATTTCCACACTCTCCTGCACCGTCAGGTGCGATATGAAGCCACCCTCTTGCAGCATCGCCCCGGTGCGCGGTCGGATGCGGCCCCGGTCGGTGACCGGATCCAGTCGTCCGAACAGACGGATGTGACCGCGGTGCGGGGCGGCGAGACCCTCTAGGAGCTCGACGGTGGAGGTCTTGCCCGCGCCGTTGGTGCCCAGCAGGGCGAAGAGCTGGCCGGGTGCGACGGTGAAGCTGACACCGCGCACCGCATCAAATGCGCTCTTGCCTCGTCCATAACGGCGCCACACATCGGTGGCTTGAATGTGACTAGTTTCTACTTCTCGGGTCATGCGTCCCTCCTTGAAATCGTGCTGCGGAATGCATCCTTTCACGCCAGATGCACAGGGTTCGAGCTGGTCCAAGGTCCTCGACCGAGTGTTCCGGAACCTCAAGTTCCGCGAAAGTGTCCACTATTCAGGAACCTCAAGTTCCGCGAAAATCGACTAATGTGATGGCCATCACTCGGCAAACACTTGATCAAGTGGACCACGTCGTCCATATAATTGCGACCAGCATCGCAGTTAGCGGGAATGACCGCCCGCCCTTGATGTTGAAGCTCTTATAAGCAGGGGGATTAGTGTGCTCGTGGAGAAGGTAAATAAGAACGCCGTGCTCACCGGCGCGCTGTCTCCGAAGGTGCTGGCGAATTCCGTCGCGCCGGTCATGGCCACTCCCGCGTTGGTATTCACGCCGGCTACCGGCAAGGCCACCGCAGTCGTTCTCGCCACGGCCGTCGGGTACGTGACCGCAAAGAAGTAATGGTCAGAGGGCTTGTTCCCTGCGATCGTCAACATCATCCAAGGGCTCGGGCCCCTCCCGTCCTGCCGTGCGCTGCGGGCCGACGCATGGAGCGGAAGCCGCACAGGCGGCCGAAGCGGGTGCGAATTGCCTCCATGTCGCCCGCGTCCGCGCAGCCTCTCACGATGATTCCCGATTCTCCTCAGGATATCGCTGTGCGCGAGGATGAATTCCCGCGCGCTCTGAGAGGCTAGCGCGAATGGCGTCAGCGTCGATTCGCCCACTGGCGCAGAAGTATATTTGCTTCCCGGGTGAATTGCTTCAAGTTCCCGAAAAGGGAATGTCTCCGCCGGTGAGCAATCCCATAGACTTCCCGCCTGCCTCGATTGGCGTGGCGGCGGGATGGCGAATGATTCGCCAAATCTCACCAACATGAAAGGGAATAGAGCTGTGCTTGCTCAGAAGGTCAACTCGAATGCATCGCTTCAGGGGATTCTGGTTGCGGGTGCGCCTGCCGGTGTCGCTGCTCCGGTGATGGCCACTCCGGCCATCTTCGCCACCCCCGTGATCGCCAAGACCGCCGGCTTCGTCGTCGGTGGCGCGGTGGTGACCGGCGCCGCCGCTGTGGCCTACAAGACCGCCACCGGCTGACACCGGAGTTCCTGACCACCAGGCCAGGGAGGGGCCTTTAATGCCAGGCGCAGGGCGAGCCACGGCACGCCGCCGGCCGAGGTCCCGACGATCCGGTTCTGGCAGACAGTCCAAGTGTCTGCCAGAACCGGATCAGTACCCCATTTATCAGATTGCTGGAGGAAGTGCCATGTCTGTGCTCATCGAGAAGGTCAACGCCGGTATCGGCCAGCACGTCGACGGTCCGGTCGCGCCCGTGATGGCGACCCCCGCCGCGTTCACGCTCGGCTTCGTCGGCGGCGCCAAGGCGACCGCCATCATCGTCGCCGCAGCCGGCGTCGGTGCGGCGGTCAAGGCCTGCCAGAAGTAGTTGGGTGAGGGGTGGGGAGCCTCAAGCGGTTCGAGGCTCCCCACCCCTTCGCTTCCTCCACCCGTAGCGATCAGGAACTCAGATCATGCTGACACGTCTCCGTCAAGTGGCCGAAGCCGCCTGCGCCCAGCCGCTCGCCACAGCCGAGCGGCTGTCCGCCGCCACACACTTGCTGTCCAGCCTCGAATACATCGTGCGCAAGTCCGACCGGGAACCGGGCGGCCTGAACGACTGGACCTACACCAGGTCACAGGTCCCGGCCAGGACGAAGGCGATGCAAGCGGTCAAGGACTTCGTCGCTCGCGAGCCCGTCACCCAGGCCATCCACGGCTCCCGGGCTCTTGCTGCCGGCGTGCTCATATCGCCGGTGAAGAACAACACGGTGAGGATGGTCGCCAACGCTTACCTGGCTGGCAGTCAGATCCTCATCTATCCGCGGCACCTGTTCGGCACCGACGGTTCCGACCAGGTGTCCTTCCTGGTACAGACCGCCGCCGCCCTGGGCAGGGCGGGCGGTACAGAGGCCACCCGCAATGCCGCCGTGCAGTTCATCGGGGCCCAGACCGTCCTGTCCTACGGTGCCTCGGGGTGGGCCAAGCTCCCTGGCGACACATGGCGTTCCGGCGATGCCCTCGCCAAGATCATGCGTACGCAAACCTACGGTGACCAGTGGTTCTTCAACCGCCTGGAGCAGTACCCGGCAGCGTCGCGCGTCATCTGCCACACCGTGCTCGCCCTGGAGTGCGGGTTTCCCCTGCTGCTCTTGAAGAAGGGCAAATACGTAGACGTAGGGCTGTTGGCCATGGGTGCCTTTCACCTGGCCAACGCCCGCTTCATGGGCCTGTCCCGCTTCGCGTGGGCGTTCGTGTCCACCTACCCGTCGGTGCGAGCACTCGCCAAGGGCGCCGGGAAGGCGGCATGAATTCCGTGACGTTCACCAAACTGACCACAGCCGGATTGGGCGCGTGCCTGGCCGCCGGCGTCGTCCACCAGAGCTACGCGGAGCTCAGCGCCCGGATCCGCAGCCACGCAGGTTTCGAGCGCCGCCGTCTCCAGTGCGGCAGCGGCAACATCATCACCTATCACGTGCGTCGTGGCGCCCCGGGTGGTCCGACGCTGGTGTGCGAGGCCGGGCTTATGAACACGTCCGCGGCATGGCTACTGCTCGCGGACCACCTCGACCCCGCGATCTCGCTGATCCTCTACGACCGTGCCGGATACCGCAGTTCACTGCGGCGCTGTCCGGAGGACTACTCGCTGAGCGAGTCCGTCAACGACCTTGTGGAAGTCATCACGGAGGCCGTCGGCTCGGACGGCCCGTGCGTACTGATCGGGCACTCGCTCGGCGGCTATCTCGTCCACCGCGCGGCGGCGACCGCCCCCGACAGGGTGCACGGGTTGGTGCTGATCGACCCCACGCACCCCCGTGAACTGATCCATTCGCGCAGGCAGCGCGAAGGATCCCGGGCCGCCAACCTGACCATGAAACTGGGTCCCTGGTCGGCCGTGCTCGGAGCCGGACTGCTGCTGGACAAGAAGGGAATGTTCGCCTTCGCCGAAGGCAGCCCCCATTACCGGACGCTGCGCCTCGAAACCTCGGCACCCTCCACCTGGCGCGCCACCCGACGGGAGTGGGACTACTCCTACGCCTTCATGCTCGACGGCGGCCGTCCGCTCGACGAACTTCGAATACCCGTTTCAGTGGTTGCGGCCGAGTCGACGATGCGCGACATCCCGGAGCACCAGGACCTGTACGACGAATACGTCGCGTCAGGCAACGGTGGCCGGATCACCACGATCGAAGGTTCAACCCATGTGTCCGTCACTGGCGGGATCGAGTACACCCCGGTCACCGCGAAGGTGATCGAGGAGGCGGTGGGGGTGGTCGTCGCCCGGTTCACCGGCAATGACCGGCAGGAACAGGGGGACGCAGCATGAACCGGACGAAGATCGGGCAGCAGATGGTACCGGCGGTCCTCGCCGGATGGTTCATCGCGTCGGTACTGAGCCAGCATCCCGACCGAAGCTACGACAAACTCCGCAAGGCCGATAAGACAGGTACCGGGATCCTCATCCCGAACTGGCGGTTCTTCGCGCCCAACCCGGCCGTGGACGACCAACATTTCCTGTACCGGCTCGCCAACGAGGACAAGACGGAGCACACCGAGTGGCGGGACGTGTACTCCATCGCGCCCCGCAAGCTGATCCACGCCTTCTGGTTCCCCGGCCGCCGCATCGAAAAAGCCATCTTCGACGTGGCCTCCACCTTGCTGAACAACCCCGGAGCGATGACCCCGCTGCACAAGGAGGCCAAGGAGTCCGCCTACCGGCTCGTCAACGACTTCGTGCGCCAGCGGCTCACACCCCAAACGGGCTACCCGCTGTTCCAGGTGCTGCTGGTGCGCTACTCCGGCTACGACCACAGCGAGGACCCCAAGTACGACATGGTCTTCGACTACGAGGAGGTGAACCCGTGAGCCATGACGTGCAGTACGGCACTGCAGTGGCATCCGTCTACGACTCGTTCATCTCTCCCTCGATGCTCACCAGCGACGCCGTGGAGCGGCTTCGGCCCCATGTCACGGACGCCCGCGTGTTGGAGATCGGCGTGGGTACCGGCCGTATCGCCGTGCCCGTCGCCGAGATCGCGGCCGAGGTGGTCGGCGTGGACAACTCCCGGCCGATGCTGGAGGAGTTCCGGTCCAAGGGCGTGCCGGGAAACGTGGTTCTGGTGGAGGCCGACTTCCGTCGGCCGCTGCCGGTGACCGGACGGTTCGACGCCGCATACGCCACCATGGGCTCGCTGGCGTGCGTGCGTTCTCGCGAGGAGCTCGTCGCCGCGCTCACCCATGTGCGCATGGCACTCAAACCGGGCGGGTCGCTGTCGATGGAGTACTACGCCACAAGCACCTATCGGCCGCTCGTGGCACAGCACACTCTGACGATGCCCACGCCACACCGCGCCGGCGGCACCACCACGTTCACCGTCACCCTCGACGACGGGGACGTCCTCACCATGCACACGCGCATCGATGAAGACGACGCCCCGCCGGTGGAGTTCGCGGAACAGATCCTTCTCATCGAGCGCGCCGAGGTCGAGGCCTGCCTGGCCGAAGCCGGATTCGCCGTCGCGCACGTGGATCCGGTTGAAGGCTTCCAGCCGTACGACTGGTACACCGCCCTCAACGAAGGCATGCAGTGAACATATCCGTCATCGCACGCCGGCATCGGCTGCTGCTCGGCATCGGCACCCTGCTCGGTCTGGCAGGCACTGTCGCAACCCTCGTGCAGCCGCTCATCATCGGTGATCTGATCGAAGCAGTGGCGGCGGAAGAGTCGGTGACGTGGCCGATCATCTGGATCGCGTCGCTGTTCGCCGCGGACGCGATGCTGGCCGGCCTGCACTTCTATCTGATCGGCCGCGCCGGGGAGAACATCGTCCTCGACATGCGCACCACGCTCACCGGCCGCCTGCTGCATTCCCGGATCCAGGCGTTCAACAGGCTGGAACACGGCGATGTGTTCACCCGCACTCTCGCCGACACCTCCCTCGCCCGCGTCGCCCTGTCATCCTCCGTGGCCCAGATGATCACATCCGGGTTCACCACCCTCGGCTGCATCGTCGTGATGGCGTGGATCGACTGGAGGATGCTGCTGGTCACCGCGGGCTGTCTGGGGACCGCCTCGGTGATCGCTCTCGGTCTGGCCCGCGCGGTCCGCAAGGCCGCTGTGGTCAACAGGGAGGACACCAGCGACTACGGCTCAGGGCTCCTACGGGTCCTCGGTGGGCTGACGACGGTCAAAGCCTCCCGCGCCGAGGGGCGCGAGGCCGACCGCCTCACGGACCTGGCGGACGCCGCACGTCTGAGCGGAATTCGGGTGACCCGGCTGTCGGCGATGCTGATGCCCGCCATGAACGTAGGCACACAGGTGTCCCTTGCCGTAGTGATCGCCTGGGGAATGGCGCGCACCGCCACCGGGGCCCTCCCCGTCGAGGACCTCACGGCCTTCATCATGTACCTGTTCTACCTGGTGTCCCCGCTGGTGATGCTCTTCATGTCCCTCGGAGAGTTCCAGCAGGGCAGGGCCGCCATCGACAGGGTCACCGAGTTGGCCGCCATCGAGCAGGAGGCGACCGGCGAAGCCGGCTGCGCCACCGTCAAGGGTGCTCCCGCGGTCGAGTTCGAGAACATCTCCTTCTCCTATCCGAACGCCGTGGCCCCTGCCATGACCGGGGTGTCGTTCTCCCTGCCGGCGACGGGCGTGACGGCGATCGTCGGCCCGTCCGGTGCGGGAAAGACAACCCTGTTCCAGCTCATCGAACGCTTCCACGACCCCGACCAGGGAAGGATCCTCCTGTCGGGCATCGACACCGTCACGATGCCGCTGGCCGAACTGCGCGCCCGCATCGGCCTGGTCGAGCAAGAGGCCCCACTGATGCGCGGCACTGTGCGGGAGAACCTCGTGTACGCCCACCCCGACGCCACGCCCGACGAGATCGCGCGGGCGGTGGAGGCGGCGCATCTCACCGCAGTCGTGGACGCCCTGCCGAACGGTTTGGACACGAAGCTCGGCGAGGGCGGAACCGGCTTGTCCGGTGGCCAGCGACAGCGTCTGGCCATTGCCCGTGCACTGCTGACCCGGCCCGACGTGCTTCTGTTGGACGAGGCCACCTCGAACCTCGATTCCGACTCGGAGACGGCGCTTCGCGACGCGATCGCCACCATCGGCGCGCACTGTCAGGTGCTCACCATCGCGCACCGCATCTCCACCACCATCGGTGCCGACCGCATCCTCGTGATGGAAGACGGAACCCTGCGCGCCAGCGGTACCCATGCCGAGCTGATGGAAGGTGACACCACCTACCGGCGCTTGGCCAGCCAGCAACTCGCGCCCGCCAGGACCTCCTCGTGACCGACGCTGCCATCGTGGGCACCGGACCCAACGGCCTCGCCGCCGCCGTGACCCTCGCCCGAGCCGGACTGAGCGTGTCCCTCTTCGAGAAGGCCGACACCATAGGCGGCGGTCTGCGTACCACTCCGCTGTTCGACCGCGATGTGCCGCACGACATCTGTTCGGCCGTCCACCCCATGGCCGCCGCGTCCGCGTTCTTCCGCGCCTTCGACCTGGCCGCCCGGGGGGTGCGGCTGCTGCAGCCGGACCTTCCCTACGCACACCCCCTGCCGGGCGGCCGCGCGGTCGCCGCCTGGCGCAGCATTGCCCGTACCGCCGAGCACCTGGGCGTGGACGGGCCGCGCTGGACCCGTCTCATGGGACCCCTCGCCGACCGCTCCCGCGCTGTCGTCGACCTGCTCCTGTCCGATCAACGCTCCCTGCCGAAGGACATCACCGCGCCGCTGCTGCTCCTGCCCCGGCTGTTGTCGCACGCCACCTCCCGCAGCCCGTTCGTTACCGAGGAAGCCCAAGCACTTCTGGCCGGGGTGGCCGCGCACGCGGTCGGCAAACTCCCCTCGCTCGCTTCCTCAGCGGTTGCGATGCTGCTGGCTCATACCGCCCACAGCACCGGGTGGCCAATCCCGGAAGGCGGCAGCGCCCGCATCGCCGACGCGATGGCAGCCGACATCACCGCCCACGGAGGCGTCTTCCACACCGGACACCACATCCGGGACCTGGCCGAACTGGGCGACGTTCCGCTCGTCCTGCTGGATGTCAGCCCGAAGGAGTTCCTGGCGATCGGTGGGCAGCGACTATCCACGCGCTACCAGCGTGCGCTGGGCCGCTTCCGGTACGGCCCGGGAGCGGCGAAGGCCGACTTCCTGGTCAGCGGTCCCATTCCGTGGGCCAACCCGCTCGTGGGCCGGGCAGGCACCGTACACCTCGGTGGCACTCGGGCCGACATCATCCGGCAGGAGAACGCCACGGTTGCCGGAGAACGCATCGACGACCCGTTCATGCTGGTCGTCGACCCGGTCGTCACCGACCCGTCCAGGACCGCGGGCGGCAAGCGCCCGGTCTGGGCGTACGCCCATGTTCCCCACGGCGACACCCGAGATCCCGTTGACCTGATCCGCCGGCGCATCGAGGTGTACGCCCCCGGCTTCACCGACACGGTCATCGCTTCCCGTGGCCTACCGGCCGCCCAGTACGAGGCCTACAACCCGAACTACGTGGGTGGCGACATCGGTTCCGGAGCCATCACCCTGCGCCAGTCCCTCGTCCGCCCCACTGCTCGTAGGGACCCCTACTCGACGCCTCTCGACGGCGTGTACCTGTGTTCGTCGTCCACGCCGCCCGGGCCCTCCGTGCACGGCATGTGCGGATATCTGGCCGCACGCAGCGCCCTGAAGCGTCACCACGCCCTGGACGCCCCCAACCTGGCCCCCACTCGAAAGGAATACCACTGATGCGTATCCGTACCTGGGCCGTGGCCACCGCCGCGGCCACCGCCCTCATCACCGCCGCCGCCCCCGCCTCCGCGGCCGGCAGTGGAGTCCCCTGGTCCGTCACCCACGGAGCGGCCAAGGCCGAGGGGGACCGGCGACTCGCGCGAAGCGCCACCGGAGTGCTGCAACTCCAAGTCGACGGAAAGCTCTCCCACACCGGCGAAGGATGTTCCTCGGTGTGGACCCGCTTCCAGTTCGACCTGGTCCCCATGCCGGCCCGCAAGCAGGCCCAGGTGTGCGGCGACAACACCGTCGACGTCACCATCCGTAGTTCCTACATGCCGACCACCACCGCATCCGTGACGGTCTGCAAGGGCACGGAGAACACCACCGACTGCGCCCGGTGGGCGAGCATCACCCACTGGCCCATCGGCTGACCACCCACACCACCAAAGGAGACACAGTCATGAACGGAATCGACATCAAGAACCTCGACGAGGTCATCGCCAAGACCTTCAACGAGGTCACGACGGCCATCAACGCACACAACGAGAAGAGCCTGCACATGTACAGCGCCGCCCTGCGCGCGCTGGTCGAACTCCGTCGGGAGGTCACCTCGAAGTGACGCCATCCACCGGTCCGTCGTCCGGGATCGCCCGGACGACGGACCGGTGGAGAGTGCTGAAGTGCGCGCGGACGACCCATCGGACAACCAGCCGCTGCCATGTACCGAGCCTCTACGGGCTCTCCGATCAGGAAGGAATTTTTCATGCACCGCATTGCCAAGTTGGCTGTTCTCGCCACAGCCGCCGTTGCCTTCAGCGCCACCGGCGCGACAGCGGCACAGTCCTACATCTACAACAGTTTCAGTCAGGACCTCGAGCGCCACGGGGTGGACTGGGCGACTGTGATGGTGTGCGACGGCGACCAGGACGGGAACTGGGTGAAGGCTCACTACGCGCGGGACAACGGGTCTACCCGCTGGACCTCGACGTCGGGTGGGCAAGGAACCTGCAGCGTGGCTGAGGTCGACACGACGAACCGGATCACGAAGCACCGCTCACAGCAGATCCGTGACTGGGCGACCGACCCCTACGGCCCCTGGAAGTACCGGCCCTGATCCAGTAGATGTCCACCGCGCGGAGCCGGAATGTTCGGCACACCCGGCTCCGCGCCGCCCGGCCGAGAATGAGGAAACATGAGTACTGACCTGCACAGCCGCAAGACGGCCGCGGTGGAAGTGGAAGACCTGCATTACAGCATCGGCAGTCGCCGTCTCTTGAGGGGTTTGACCCTTGATGTTGCGGCCGGGTCATCCGTGGCTGTCACAGGTCCCAGTGGATCGGGGAAGACGACCCTCCTGTGTTGTCTCAGCGGTCTGATCGCTGCCTCTTCCGGTGTGATCCGCATCGCCGGCGTCGACATCGCCCAGGCGTCTGCCGGTGAGCGAGCCGCCATGCGGCTGCGCACCGTGGGTACCGTCTATCAGTTCGGTGAGCTGCTTCCCGAGCTGTCGCCTCTGGAGAATGCCGCACTGCCGGTTCTGCTTGCCGGGGGCAACGCGAAGAAGGCGTATGTGGACGCGCAGAGCCTGCTGGATGAGCTCGGCGTACAGGACGCCTCGTCCAAGAAGACTGGATCGCTGTCTGGCGGGGAGCGTCAGCGTGTCGCGGTCGCTCGCGCACTGATCGGCAGGCCTTCGGTGGTGCTGGCGGACGAACCCACTGGCTCCCTCGATCAGCGTACGGGCGACGTGGTCGCTGATCTCCTGTTCGGCCTCCCCGAGCGCTTTGAGTGCGCGCTGATCGTTGTCACGCACAATCCTCAGATAGCCGCACGTGCGGAGCGAACGCTTGAACTGACCGACGGACGTCTGATTGCGGACTCGGAGGGGGGCAGGTGAACAGGCATGTTGCCATGATCCGGCTGGGACACCGGGTGGGAATGTCCAGCGGCGTGTCCGCCCTGGTCCACCGCTTCGGGCTGTTCGCGGCATCCTTCCTGGTGCTGTGGGTGGCCTGGAGCCTCCTTGCGGTGGATGCCGCCTTGGACGCCCGCCAGGAGCGACAGGACGCTCGTTCCCCCGTCATGACCCAGCAGAGCCAGGAAGCCGTGGCCCGCTGGCTGGAACGACCGGACTACGCCGACGGTCAGGCGATATCGGTGGTCTTCCTGGAACCGCTTCGACCGGATGCCGCTCCGCCCCCGGGCCTTGAAAGGTGGCCCGAGCGCGGCGAGTCGTTTCTTTCACCCCAGGCCGCTGAGCATGCGGGCGGAACGCTGATCTCCCGGTACGGCACGATGGCCGGGACCATCGGACGAACTGGCCTTGCCGAACCAAATGAGTTGCTGGTGTACACCCGGTCCCCCGTGGAGGGAATCTTCGGTGAGACAAACCATAGGACGCTCGTATCGGGATTCGGGCAACCTAACTCTCAGTTCGTTGACTACTTCACCGTCAGTCACCAGTTCGAACGCTCCTCCAGCGACCTCTGGGTCCTCCTCCTACTGTTCACCGTGATGCCGGCCGCGGCCTCCCTCACGGTCGTCGTAGGGGGCGGCGCGGAACTGAGAGACCGCCGAATCTCGATGCTCGAGGCCCTCGGGGCTTCCCGCGCGTCACGACTCCTGGTGGTCATCGGGGAGGCCGCTGTCCCCGTGCTGGCAGGTTCATTGCTGGCATCGGCAGCGGCGTGGGCCACGACTGTGTGGGACACCGACCTCCCGTTCACCGGGCACACCGTCTCAGCTGGTGACATGGCACCGCTGCGCGTGTGGACCCCCCTGCTGATTGTTGTGGCGACCGCCCTCGTACTGGGGGTCGGCGCGCTGCGCTATGCCAGGCCCCCCATGCGAAAGACCACCCGTCCCCGGCAAACCAAGGACACATCCGGTCGGACGGTGTGGGTGTTGGGTTCGATCGGTACTGCCCTGTGTCTATACGGAACGTCGCGGGCAGACGGTCCTGGGCGGGTCGTCTTCTTCTTCGGAGTCATGCTCGTCATCGGAGCCCTCCCCAGTCTTGGGGGCCGCCTGTCCGGATCTCTCGGATCGGCTGTCGCCTCCCTTTCGATCCGTAAGGGCGATGCAGCAGGGCTCATCGCCGGGCGATGGCTCGCTGCCAGGCCCGCCGTCCTTGCAACGCTCAGCGCGGCAATGATCGTGGGCCTCGGCCTGACGACGCTGGGCCAAGTCGTCACCAGCCAGCTCGAAGGACCTGAAATCGTTGCCAAGCGCTTGGCGGGCGCCACCAACCGCAACGCTGTCTTGATCAACGCCTCCGGAAATCCCGCCCGCTTCGACCAGCTCCGCGAACAGCTCGCCGACCATCCCTCAGCCCTCATGTACCGCGAGGGCGACCGCACGATGCTGTCCGCCGACTGCAAGACATTGGCATTCTTCGGAACACTGACCACCTGCCCTACGGCAGCAACAGAACTGACTGACGCGGTGAAGGAACTCGGGGCCACGCCCCGCACAGCGCTGGCTGTCCTCGGCCTGTCACCGGACCAGGTGAGCATCACCTCCCACCACCCTGGCATCACCGACCCTGTGGGCGTCTCCCTGGTCGTCTTCAACACCACCGGCGGGCCGGGAGCCGATCGGATTTGGGGTACCGCCTACCGAACTCTGGGCTTCCCCATGCTCGATGTGCCGGTGGAGTCGGGGATGCTCGGCGCGCAGGCCAGGGCCGACTACATCAAGTGGGTGCTGGATACCGCTCTGATCGGTCTGCTCGCCCTTGTCCTGGCCGGAATCGTGGGCGCGGCTTCGGTTTTCGACGACCAGGCGCGCGGTCTCGGGCCGATCGCTTCGTTCCGGCGCGACAGGAGGTTCTACTTGAGAGTCGCCTTCTGGAACCTCTCGGTTCCCCTCGCGGTGGTGGGGGCGGGCGCCGGAGTGGCTACGTATCTCCTGGGCCGGATGCTGCTCTCGATCGGTGACGGTGGTGAGCTCTCCGGTGGGCTCGTGGCTGCCGGTTCATTCGGCATCGCCATCAGTGGTGTTGCCGTAGCCGTCGTCTGCGCGGAGATCGCAGTACGGCGCAGTCGAACCTGGCTCCCCACGGGCGACTGACCAACCCCACACGATGAGCGCGGCCGGGTCACGGGGCATGGAGAACATCGGCCGGGCCTGGCGGGGGCCACCTCGGGCTCGGCGGTGGGTCTTCCAGGTCTGCCGTCGGATGACGGTCGATGGGTTCACTGTTCATGCACGGCCCGGGGTACTGCTGGCCGCGCACGGCAGGAGGCTATGTCGAAGACCCGGGGCCCCATGACGCGCACGTTCGAATCGAAGGGTTCGAGTCGAAGCGCATGATCCTTCGACTCGAATAGCGCTTTCAGGGTGTCGGCGGTTGTTTGGGGAGACCTCCCCTGCGACGGGCGAACGTTAGACGGCGGTCAAGGGGTCCCCCTGCACGCTCTCTCTCCTCGGCCCCGGGTGTGGGGCAGTGAGTGAGCGAAGGAGATACAGCGATGGCGACGTTCCACTGCCACCCGCAGGCGGCTCGAGGCCGCCGGCCCCGCTGGCGCCGCGCTGGAGGTGGGCAAGCCCTGCCTTGGTTGGGCAAGTCGAAGTGGGCTCCTTAAGGGGGCACTTCGGGGTCTCCTTTGGCACCCACTTGGGGGCCAACATTCGCAAGAACAACAAACAGGCAGGTCAGCACCCAGACGGAAGGGAAAACCGCACCGTCACAACCCCTCCTTTCCCTTCTTTCCTTCACCACCTTCTTCTCCTCCTCCTGTGACACGAGATCATCAGGCTGAAGAGGGAGCTGACCGCCTTCCACGAGTGGACTGGATTTACTGGTGCCCGGCTGGTGACGGCTGGTCGCGTACGGCGAAGGGGTGGAGCTGATGGCAGGCAGGCGGCTGACGAATCCGGCGGGGTCCTCGAACGACCTACGGGGCGATGTGCTGCGCGTGCTCGGAGTGTTGAAGGTGGCCACGGCCGATCAGATCCAGCGGATTGCCTCACCGCACCTGACCTACCGGCACACGACGAAGGCGACCGCCTCGGAGCGGAAGACCGCACGTACCGCCTCGCACGCGGGTGCGCTGTCGGATCTGCGCAAGCACGGTCTCGCCGAGAACGGCGGAACCACCCGGGCGGGGGAGACCTTGCGGAACCTGACCACCAAGGGCCTGGAAGCCGCCTCCTACGAACTCGGCCGCCCCCTGTCGGAAATGGGCTCCACCGCACGCGGCGCGGGCTCCAGCGGGGCCACCCACCCCATGGCCGTCAACGAGACCGTCATCGCACTGCTGCGCCCCAAGCCCGACCTGAAGCTGCTCACCGCGGAGCCTGCCGAAGCCAAGACCGCGGCGCAGGCCGCCGTCGACGCCCCGGCCGGTGTCGGCACCATCGCCTCGTACGCGACCGAGGTCCCGCTCCCGGCGACCGGCACGTGGGGTGCGCCGGGCAAGGGCGGCGCCCAGGTCGACATCGTGCTCACCGCCCCGCAGGACCGGATCCCGCTGTTGTTCATCGAGGTCGACAACTGCCACGAGACCGCCGAGGAGATCGCGGCCAAGCTGATGAAGTACTCCCGGTTCTTCAAACGCACGATCAAGGACACCGACGGCAAGGACAAGCCGATGTGGCGCACCCGCTGGATGGCCCGCGATGCGGAGCGCGGGGAGGCACCGCACCCGCCCGTCCTGCTCGTCTTCAACCACATCGGCGCCCGCGACCCCAACCGCACCGTCCCGCGCTTGCGCGAGCTCACCTGGCCACTGTGGAGCGGCGAGCCGGCCGACGGCGGCTACACCAGCTATGACCGCAAAATCCCGATCATCGCCACCGGCCTGCGCAACCTGCGCGAACACGGACCCGACGGACCGGTCTTCCTCCGGCTCGGCCGCACCCACATGCAGCCCCTGTGGGATGCGATCGGCAACCCCCGCCGCGACGCCGCCCTCACCCGCCGAGCAGAACGATCACGCGCACAACAGGCCGATCACCAGGAACAGCTACGCCGCGCGGCCGAGCAGAAGACGGCCGAGCACGAGGCCACCCGCCCCGCCTGTGCCGGCTGCGGGACGAAGTTCGACAACGCCCGATGGGAGAACACCCGGTGGTCCCCCGAGCCTGGTCACCGGTGGCACCCGACGCTGTGCGAACCATGCGAGACCGAAACGGTCGCCGCAGCGGACCAGGCCGAGCGCGACCGCCGGGAGGCCGAGGCCGAGCCGACCGCCGAGAAGGCTCGCAGTTGGCGCTCCCGCTTCCGCGTTGGGCAAGCCCCCTGATGCCCTGGGCAAGCCTCGCGACGACAGGGTGGGCAAGCCTTAGGTGACCCTGGGCAAGCCCACGTTGTCGGAAGGGACCGCCGGCTCGACGTCGTGACAAGGCCGCCCCAACCCGGATCGGCTGGGGGCGGCCTTGCTGAGGTGCTCAGGCGTCGGTGTCCTGTCGGAAGTAGTCGGGGGCGAGGTGCCGGAGACGGTCGTCTTCCTCGGTGACCAGCTCGACGAAGACGTGCAAGCCGTCATTGAAGACGCCGTGGTGGTCGTAGCTGAACCAGGAGTCCACCACCCGGTAGCGGTCGCCGCGCAGAAGTACCCCCGTTCCGACGGGAAGGTTCAGCAGCCCGTTCTCTTGCATGTACAGAACAGCGGAGCCGTTCGCTTCGTGAAAGTACGTCGGCCCCTGGTAGACGCCGGGAGAATCTGCCATCTGGTTCCTCCCCATGGTCATGGGACGCTTTCGCGCGCCCACACGGGTAGATCATGCCTCGGGTCAGCCTTCATCGTCTGGCGACAGTGGCTGGGCAGGGTTGTCCTGCCCAGCCGGCGCGGTTACTCCCAGAGCCGCGGCAGCCCGTTCCACAGGGCTGCGAACCAGGCGGACTGGTGGGTGAGGAACTTGTCCACCAGCCCGGCCGTGATGGCCCGAGCGGCACCTTGTGCGGCGCCCTGGGCTATCGCGGTTGTCAGGCTGGCACCGACGGGCTGCTGCGGCACGGGCATGGGCACGGAGGCGGGCGGCTGCACGGGCGCGGGAACCTGGCCCTGGTTCATGATGCTGTTCGTCTGGCGGCTCGTCATTGGTACTGCCTCCGGCGTGAGTTCGACATGGCGAGCGGACGGTGACAGGACTCGGGTGCTTGCGTCTCGTCCTGGCGGGCACGGCTTCTTCACCCCGTAGGGCCGGAAGTCGGGTCCGGGACAGCACCAGCCGGGAGCAAAGCTCCGGAGCATGACGAAGGCCCGGACATTCAGGTCCGGGCCTTGTGCTGTCGACGTCTTCTAGCGGGTCGAACGCCAGTAATGGGGTCGGCGACCTAACGTCCGACTTCGGTCGTGGCGTCGGCCTCAGTCTCCTGCTTGAGGAGTAGAACTTCACCGCAGAGAACGTAGACGTTCAGGGCGCACATGTTGGCTGCCCGGAGCGCGACGTCGGCGTGCACACCCTTGTTGGTGAGCTTGTCGAACGCGGCGAATCTGGCATGCAGGCCCTCGGCCATGGCGATCGTCGCCTCGGAGACGTTCTTGCTCTCGTTCGTGATCTTGATGAACTCGAATAGGCGGCTTCGGTAGGAGGCCTGGTCGAGCTTGTAGCCTGCGGCGGAGGGCTCTGCCTGAGCCGAGAGGACCTGGTCGACCACTGCCTCCAGGATTCGGCGGCAGGTGGTGAGCGCCTGCGACAGCTCCTCGCCCGCCGGGCGGGTGTGGTCCTGGCCTGCCGCCTCGTTCAGGCGGCGGTAGACCGTGTTGAACCGTTCGACGAGGTCCGGCGCGTGCACGCTGAGCAGACGGTCCACCACGGCCTTGTAGTCGCCGAAGATGGAGTCGTTGATCGAGCTGTAGCCGAAGCGAGGCTCCCACTCGCACAGATAGGTGAACGTCCGATGCCTGGCCAGCTCCTGGACGTTCCTCAGCGTTGCCACGCTCTCGAAGGACCCCGGCGACACATTGTCGGAGGCCAGTTGCGGCTCGAGCACCCCGAGCAGATAATCGATCTCGCTGAGGGAGTGCCCTGCGATGTGGGACTCGGGGTTCTTCCTGTCCAGGGCGCGGTCGCTGAGGTATTCGCGCATCGCGGCCTCTGCGGGACCGTCTGCCGATGCCCACAGGGCGGGGTCGCCATCAGACGCCGCGTCGCCTCACCGTTTCCATGTGGGTCACCGGTTGAAGGGCGCAACTCCATCCCCAGGCGCACCGCGACTTGGGAGTCGCCGGCCAGACTGGCAATGCGTACAGCCCGACGGACGGAGACAGCAAGCGGGCGGTCGTCGAATTCGTCCAGAGCGGTTCTTACCAGCGTCAGGATCTGGTCAGCCGAGTTCATCCACTGAATGTAGCCGCCCACGCCGACACCCCGACCTGCATTTTCCGAGAGCCGGAGCAGGGCGCACTGCCGCCGCCCCGCCCAGCCCCGACCGACTTCGCACAGGACACCATCGACTTCGGCCGCCCCCACGACAGCGGGGCCGGACAGGATCACCCTGTCCGGCCCCGCTGCTCACCGGCTGACGCAGATGCGCGGCCCCCACGCGAACTCGAGGTCGGCCAGCAGGACGGCCTCCAACGCCTCGTCCCATCGGCTGCGTAGGAGAAACGGCACGGTCTCCATCCGCTCCAGAAGGACCAGGGTCTCGGGCTGCCCGACAAGCGCGTACCGGCCGAACTCCGCGGGCCTGCTTCCCGGTCCGTACGCGTGCAGCAGCTCCTCCAGACGGGCGCGGTGATGCTCCACGAACGCCTCCAGGCGCTCGATGTACCCCTCGCGTTCCTCGGTGCGCACCGTGCTCAGCGCGACGTCCAGGAACCCCCCATCCGGCCAGTGACGCGTTCTTGGTGCGGCCACGGCCCACGGGAAGCGTTCCGCCGCCGCCAGGACGCCCTTCACCTCCAGCAGCGCCACTGGGGCCGGGGCGGGTTCTTCCGCCGGCGCGTCCTGCGGGGCGGGGGAGACCGGCTGTTGGACGTGGGCGAGCAGCATGGCGCTGAGGCGGCGCGCCCGCGCCCCGTGGTGGCGGTGGTGTCGGCGATGCGCAGCAGGTAGCTGTCGACGTCGCGGACACCGACGAACCAGCCGACCTCGAACCGCGGCGCGGACCCGTGCGGGGGGACCCGATCAGACGGTCCAGCTGCGAGCCGTGCCCGCGACCGCCGCACACGCCCCCGAGCCCGTGC
>NZ_JBEZKS010000084.1:0-26512 GCF_040651775.1 Streptomyces sp. NPDC048383 | reverse complement strand
GGCTGGACATAAGCCGCACCAGCCCAGTCCATGGCCGAGGCCGTCTCAGCGACCGTCGACCGCCCGAGGCCGGACCCCAGACCACAGACCACAGAAATCAGATGGTGGGGACGGTGCGGACGGGCCGCAGGCGCTCGCCGCCAACGGATTCCACGGACGGTGTGGGCTGCTTATGTCCGGCCACAGACCGTCGACGGACGCTGAGCCGAGCGAAGAGACACGGCGGACCGGCGCGCGTCCCCGCCTACCCGCATTCCAGACTGCTCTGGTGGTTCTGATGGGCGGGTAGGGCTCTTGGCCGCGCCCGGGGCCCGGCCGCCGGTCCTTCGAGGTGCCCGTATGCCCCGCCTACCGGCCCCCGGTCCCTCGTCTCGTCACTGAGGGACCCGCTCCTGCTCATTCCTCCCCCGTGACCGTTCTTTTGGGGGGTTCCCGTCGGTCTTCGGCTTTTCGTGGTGGGTCGGTCGGTCAAGGGTGGCCGAAGGCCATCGCGAAGCGACGCGACGACGAAGGAGGAGCGCCCTTGAGGGACCGGCCCGCCACGAAGAGACGATGAGACCGGCGGGAAACCACCAAACCAGCTCTGATCCGGACCATCGGCACCCCGCACACCTCCCGCCCCCACCCCCGCCCAGCGGATTCAACCCCGCCCCGCCGCAGCCACCCCGCCCGCAGCCCCACCCCACCCCGCCTCAGGCGAGTTGGACCACCGCGCGGGACATGCCGAGGACCTTCTGGCCTGCGCTCATCGCCGTCAGGTCGACCCGTACGCGGTTGTCGTCCAGTTTGACGGCGACCTTCGCGGTGACCTCGATCAGCGCGCCCTTGTCGTCGTTCGGGACCACGACCGGCTTGGTGAAGCGGACTCCGTAGTCGACCACCGCGCCCGGGTCGCCGACCCAGTCGGTCACCACGCGGATCGCCTCGGCCATGGTGAACATGCCGTGGGCGATCACGTCCGGCAGTCCGACCTCCTTGGCGAACTCCTCGTTCCAGTGGATCGGGTTGAAGTCACCGGAGGCACCGGCGTAGCGCACGAGCGTGGCGCGCGACACCGGGAAGGAAGCCGCCGGCAGGACGGTGCCGACCTCGACGTCGGCGTACTGGATCTGTGCAGCCATCTCAGGCCTCCTCGGGGGCGCGGGAAACGAGCTTGGTCCAGGCCGTCACCACGTGCTCGCCGGATGCGTCGTGGACCTCACCGCGGATGTCGATGATGTCGTTGCCGGCCATCGACTTCACGGCCTCGATCGTGGAAGTAACCGAGAGCTGGTCGCCCGCACGGACGGGACGGACGTACGAGAACTTCTGGTCGCCGTGCACGACGCGGCTGTAGTCGAGACCCAGCTGGGGGTCCTCGACGACCTGGCCCGCCGCCTTGAACGTGATGGCAAACACAAAGGTCGGGGGGGCGATCACATCGGGGTGACCGAACGCCTTGGCAGCTTCCGGGTCGGTGTAGACGGGATTTTCGTCACCCACCGCAACCGCGAATTCGCGGATCTTCTCCCGGCCGACCTCGTACG
Source organism: Streptomyces sp. NPDC048383 (assembly GCF_040651775.1). Classification (NCBI taxonomy): domain Bacteria; kingdom Bacillati; phylum Actinomycetota; class Actinomycetes; order Kitasatosporales; family Streptomycetaceae; genus Streptomyces; species Streptomyces sp. NPDC048383. The sequence goes on along the minus strand of NZ_JBEZKS010000084.1, from coordinate 24,986 downwards.
GATCGGTGGGCGGGTAGGTCCGCCCGACGAAGGTCTGGTCGAGGGCCATGGCTCACTACCTCCTGTGGAAGGAACACGAAAGAACAGCAGACGAAGGGAGACGCGCACCGTCCCGTACCGGCCGGGCAGCCCCGAACCGCCCCGGATCCGATCCGTGCGGAAACGACACAAGGCCGCCCCCCAATGACGGGGACGACCTCGTGACGGTGCCTGTTATTCGAGACTTCGCCAGGATCAGCGGGTCTCGCGGTGCGCGGTGTGCGAGTTGCAACGCGGGCAGTGCTTCTTCATCTCCATGCGATCCGGGTTGTTACGCCGGTTCTTCTTGGTGATGTAGTTCCGCTCCTTGCACTCCACGCAGGCCAGCGTGATCTTCGGGCGGACGTCGGTGGCAGCCACGTGAGTGCTCCTTGACGGAATATGGGACGGATGAACGCATAAAAGAGTAGCCGATCGGGAGACCGACCCCGCAATCGGCTACTAGTTGTAGCGGCGACCGGACTTGAACCGGTGACACAGCGATTATGAGCCGCTTGCTCTACCGACTGAGCTACGCCGCTTTGATGTGATCCGCTCCCCACCCGAGGGTGGGGAACCTCACTCATCAGAGCCCCAATGCGGAATCGAACCGCAGACCTTCTCCTTACCATGGAGACGCTCTACCGACTGAGCTATTGGGGCGAGCGATGAAGACATTACACGGTTGCCCGCCGATCGCCCAAATCCTTTGCGGCGACTGGGCTCGGGGGTGGGCCGGTGAAGATTCTTGATCACCGCTTCAGCGCCTGTCCGACGGTTTTGCGAACCAAATGTGCGCGGGCTCACACCAACTCGCACCCGGCACGTCCGCCGTTGGCGCCGGCGCGGACGAGGTCACCACACGGCGCGGGCACACACCGGCATGGTGTCCACACCGGCATGGACACCACGCCGGCTCTGGCACCACACCGGTACGACTATTGCGCTCTTCCGCGAAGCGGGCAGTCGGGCGCCCTAGGCTCTGACCACGCTGCGTGATCTTGGGCCGCGGGCTGTGTCCACGGCGCAGGAACCGCCCGAGCCACCGCAGGAGCGCGATGTCCGACAGCCAGCCGCAGCAGCCCTCCCACTCCTCGCGGAACCCGGCCGAGGGCCCCTCCCGGGCTCCCGCCGGCGGGAGCGCCCCCGAGGGCACCGGGCTGCTCCTCGCCGGGGCGCGGCTCGCCGACGGTCGCACGGTCGACGTCCGCCTCGGCGGCGGTCGCATCCAGGCCGTCGGGACCGCGGGCAGCCTGACGGCCCCCGCCCTGTCCCGGGTCGACCTGAGCGGCTATCTGCTGCTCCCCGCCCCCGCCGAGCCCCACGCGCATGGGGACACCGCTCTGACCGCCGACGCCGAGGGGCCCGTCTCGTACGGAACCGACGAGGTGCAGCGCCGGGCCACCGAGGCGGCCCTGCTCCAGCTCGGGCACGGCGCGACCGCCGTCCGCTCCCACGTGCGGATCGGCGACGTGCACGGGCTCGGCCCGCTGGAGGCCGTCCTCCAGGCGCGGCGGTCCTTGCGGGGGCTGGCCGATCTGACGGCCGTGGCCGTGCCCCGGTTGCTGACCGGGGTCGCCGGGGCGGACGGGCTGGCTATGCTGCGCGACGCCGTCAAGATGGGCGCGGCCGTGATCGGCGGCTGCCCGGATCTGGATCCCGATCCGACGGGCTTCGTCGAAGCGGTCCTGGAGCTGGCCGCCGAGCACGGTTGCCCCGTCGATCTGCACACGGACGGCGACGACCCCGGCCGCCTCGCCCGGCTCGCGGCGATGGCCGGCGGGCTCCGACCCGGGGTGAGCATCGGCCCCTGCGGAGGCCTGTCGCGGCTGCCGCTGGACGTGGCTTCGCGGGCCGCCGACCAGCTCGCGGCGGCGGGCGTGCGCGTGACGTGCCTGCCCCAGGGGGACTGCGCGGCCCTGGAGCGGCGCGGCCTGCGGACCGCCCCCGTACGGCTGCTGCGGGCGGCCGGTGTGCGCGTCACGGCCGGGAGCGGGGCGCTGCGGGACGCCGGTAACCCGGTGGGGCGGGGAGATCCGCTGGAAGCCGCGTACCTGCTGGCCTCCCAGGGCGGGCTGCGGGCGCCGGAGGCCTACGAGACCGTGAGCAGTGCCGCCCGCGAGGCGATGGGGCTGCCCGAGGTGCGGGTGGAGGCCGGCTTCCCGGCGGAGCTGCTCGCCGTGCGCGGGGAGCGGATCGCGGGGGTGCTGTCGTTGGCGTACAGCCGGATCGTGATCCACCGGGGGCGCGTCGTAGCCCGTACGAGTGCCGTACGGGAGTACTGCGACTCGGCGGTCGCTGTGGCCCTGGACCTGCCCAGGCAGGGTCGCACGGAGTCCGGTCCCTGAGGCAGCCGGCGGGGGTTCGCGAGCGCCGTCGCCCGGCTGGACGTACGGTCGGGACATGCGCATCGTCATCGCGGGTGGACACGGTCGGATCGCGCTGCGGCTGGAGCGCCTGCTCGCCGCGCGCGGGTACGAGGTCGCGGGCATCATCCGCGATCCGGCGCAGGGCGACGACCTCAGGCGGGCGGGCGCGGAACCGGTGCTGTGCGATCTGGAGTCGGCGTCCGTCGAGCACGTGGCGGGGATCCTGCAGGGCGCGGACGTGGCGGTGTTCGCCGCCGGCGCCGGTCCGGGCAGCGGGGCGGAACGCAAGGACACCGTGGACCGGGGCGCGGCGACGCTGTTCGCCGACGCGGCCGAACGGGCGCGGGTGCGGCGCTTCCTGATGGTGTCTTCGATGGGCGCGGACGCGCGGCACGCCGGCGACGAGGTGTTCGACGTCTACCTGCGGGCGAAGGGCGAGGCCGACGCGTACGTACGGACCCGGCTGGGCTTGGAGTGGACGGTCCTGCGGCCCGGTTCGCTGACCGATGAGGCGGGGTCGGGCGAGGTCCGTCTGGAAGCGGACACGGGCCGCGGGTCCGTCCCGCGCGACGACGTCGCGGCGGTGCTGGCCGAGCTGGTGGAGACCCCGGCGACGGCGGGCCTGACCTTGGAACTGGTCGCGGGCTCGACGCCGGTGTCGGTGGCCGTCAAGAACATGGCGGGCAGCTGAGCGTGCGTCAGAAGTCGGCGTCCAGTTTGTCGTCGGAGCGACCGACCGAGTCCTGCTGGAACTGCTTCTCGTAGGCCTGCCGGATCCGTTCGACGCGGACCGTGCGCTCCTCGGCCTCCTTCTCGGGGTAGAGCAGGATGACCTCGTACGAGGTCTCCCGGACGGTGGTGCCGTCCGGTCCGCTCCACTGGCCGCGGCCGTCCTGGAGGGTGAGTCCTTCGGGGAAGGCCGGGGTGATGTCGTGGTCCAGGAACCGGAGGAACTCCGCCTCCCCCACGGGTTCCCGGCCGTCGGGGCGCTGCGTGCCGAAGTACAGCCGGGTTTCCCGGTACGGCTCTCCGACCTGGGTGTGCAGTGCGGCCCCGACCAGGGCGGGGATGCCGGCGCCGAGCAGGGCGAGCAGGACGCCGCCGCCGACCTTTCCGCGTGTGTCCTTTGTCCATGTCACGGCCGGTGAACGACCGGCCGTCCCCATCGGTGCGCGGGAGCGCCCGATAGGGTCACCCAAATGTCGGCCGCAGGGGGTGGTCGCGCGGGGTGCGGGGTCGGGGCATGGGCGACGGCGATTGGCAGGTCGGGGCGGCGGAGGGCGGCCGGTTGGCGGCCCGGTGGTGGAAGTGGGCCCTGTCGGCGCCGGAGGACCGGAGTCCGGTGAGCGATACGACGGGCGCGTACGCCGATTGGCGGCAGCCGGCGGACCTCTGGTTCCTCGCGGGGACGTTCGGCGGCAGGGTGGTGCGGCGCTGCACCGTTCCGGCGGGGTGCCGGCTGTTCTTCCCTGTCCTGAACACGCAGCGCCCGGTGGTCCCGTTGCTGACGAAGCCGTGGCGGATGGAGGTGACCCGGGCGTCGGCGGCGGTGAACAGCTGCCCGCTGACGGTGAGCGAGTTCGCCTCGGGAACGTTCCGGTTCATGGGGATACCGCGGGTCGCGTGGGGCCTGTGGTGCGCGCTCGAACCGCTGCCGGCGGGCCAGTTCATGCTGGAGATCGAAGCCTCGGCAACGAGCGGCTTCTGGGTGGACACGACCTACCACTTGACGGTCGCCACCCCCACCTGACCCTGACCCACCGAACAAGCACAGCCCCGCCGCGCCACACCCGAGACCATCCCTCCGAAGTTGGTTTTGCGCCTCGGGGCTGCTGGGGGTCCCCGTCCTCGGTCGGCGCACGGGCTCACGATTGCGTTCGAGAACGAAGAAACCCTCGTCCACTGCGTTTCCGCAGGTGGACGAGGGTTTCACTCGCGTGGCGACGCCAGGATTCGAACCTGGGTAGGCTAAGCCGACGGATTTACAGTCCGCTCCCATTGGCCACTCGGGCACATCGCCATGGGTTGTCGCCGGGATACTTCGCCTTGCGGCGTTGTTCTGCGGCAACGACGTAAACAATACCCGATGTGCGGGGGTGGTCCGCCACCGGATTGATCAGCCCTCCACGCGGGCACGGTGGCTAGGCTTTACGGAGCGGGCCGGGGATGTCCGGCCGCGCCCTTCGGGGCACATCACAGCCGACTTCAAGGAGCCACAGCACATGGCCGACTCCAGTTTCGACATCGTCTCGAAGGTCGAGCGGCAGGAGGTCGACAACGCCCTCAACCAGTCCGCGAAGGAGCTCTCGCAGCGCTACGACTTCAAGGGCACGGGCGCGTCGATCGCCTGGTCCGGCGAGAAGATCCTGATGGAGGCGAACTCCGAGGAGCGCGTCAAGGCCGTCCTCGACGTGTTCGAGACCAAGCTGGTCAAGCGCGGGATCTCGCTGAAGGCGCTGGACGCCGGTGAGCCGCAGCTGTCCGGCAAGGAGTACAAGATCTTCGCCACGATCGAGGAAGGCATCTCCCAGGAGAACGCCAAGAAGGTCGCGAAGATCATCCGTGACGAGGGCCCCAAGGGCGTCAAGGCCCAGGTCCAGGGCGAGGAGCTGCGCGTCAGCTCGAAGAGCCGTGACGACCTCCAGGCCATCCAGGCCCTGCTCAAGGGCAAGGACCTGGACTTCGCGATCCAATACGTGAACTACCGCTGACCGGCGGGCCCGGGTTCGGGCCCGTTCGTGCGGTGTTGAACGGCTCCGAGGGCGCGACGGGGGTGGTTCGTCGGGAGGTTTCGGCGGGCGCCCGTGTCGCGCCCTTCGTCGTCGGCGCTCGCAGGGTGTGTGCGGGGCGTGAGCGGCGCGTGCTCCTGCGCGGCCACCCTGTGATCACTAGGCACCGGCCGGTGCCGCCTCCACGCTGGGTGAATCGTCAATCACCTGATGGCAGGGGGGTTCCGCATGCCTGGGGCCGGCACGTTCCGCCAAGACCTCGCGGCGTCCGTGGTCGTCGCGCTGGTCGCGCTTCCGCTCTGTGTGGGGGTGGCCGTCGCCTCCGGGGTGCCGGCCGAACTGGGGATCGTCACCGGGGTGGTCGGCGGGCTGGTCACCGGCTGGTTCCGGGGCAGCTCGCTCCAGGTCAGCGGGCCGGCGGCCGGGCTCACCGTGCTGGTCTACGAGGCGGTGCGGGCGTACGGGTTGCCCGCGCTCGGGGTCCTGGTGCTGGCCGCCGGACTGTTGCAGTTGGGCATGGGGGTGCTGCGGCTCGGGCGGTGGTTCCGGGCGATCTCGGTCGCCGTCGTGTACGGGATGCTGGCCGGGATCGGGCTCGTGCTGATCGCCGGGCAGCTCTACGCCCTGGCCGGGGTGACCGCGCCGGGGCACACCCTGGCCAAGTTGGGCGGGCTGCCGGCGCTCGCGGCGCGGGCCGACTGGTCGGCGGTGGCGTTGGGCGCGGCGACCGTCGCGGTGTTGGTGGCGTGGCCGCGGGTGCCGGCCCGGCTGCGGATCGTGCCGGGGGCGCTCGTCGGGGTGGCGGCGGCGACGGCGGTGGCCGTGCTGCTGGGCCTGCCCGTGGAGAAGGTGCGGGTGACGGGGGTGCTGGAGGCGGTGGCGCCGCCCGGCTGGGGCGACTTCGGGGTGCTCGCCTCCGTCGGAGCCGTCGGAACCGTGATCGCGCTCTCGCTGATCGCTTCCGCCGAGACGCTGTTCAGCGCGGCCGCCGTCGACCGGATGCACGACGGGACGAGGACGCACTACGACAAGGAACTCATCGCCCAGGGCGTCGGCAACAGCGTCTGCGGGATGCTCGGTTCCCTGCCGATGACCGCCGTCATCGTCCGCAGCGCCGCCAACGTGGAGGCGGGCGCCCGGACCCGCGCCTCCCGGGTGATGCACGGGGTGTGGCTGCTGCTGTTCGCCGTCGCCTTCCCGCAGTTGCTGGAGATCGTCCCGCTCGCCGCGCTGGCCGGGGTGCTGCTGCACGCGGGTTGGAAGCTGTTGCCGGCCCGGGCCGTGGCCGGGCTGTGGCGCACGCACCGGGGGGAGGCGGTGGTCCTGCTGGTCACGGCCGCGGCGATCGTGGTCACGAACCTCTTCGAAGGAGTGCTGATCGGTCTCGGGCTCGCCATCGCCAAGGCGGCCTGGGAGACCTCACACGTACACATCGAGGAGGTCCGGGAGGGCGAGGAACTGTGCGTAAGGGTCCTGGGCAACGCCAGCTTCCTGAGGCTGCCCAAGTTGCTCGACGCCCTGGACGCGCTGCCGAACGGGAAGCAGGTGCGGCTCGACCTGAGCGGGCTGCGGCACCTGGACCACGCCTGCCTGACCGCCCTGGAGGGCTGGGAACGCAAGCGGGAGCCGCTTCCCGGTCGGGAGGGCGTCGTCTAGCCCGGCTACCCTCCGCCCGTGACCCAGGAATTGAAGCGCAGCCTCGGAGTGTTCGACGCGGTCGTCGTCGGACTGGGGGCGATGGTCGGCGCCGGCATCTTCGCCGCCCTCGCGCCGGCGGCGGGCGCGGCCGGCGGCCTGCTGTTGGCGGCCTTGGCGGTGGCGGCCGTCGTCGCGTACTGCAACGCGCACTCCTCGGCGCGGCTCGCCGCCCGCTACCCGGCTTCGGGCGGGACGTACGTGTACGGGCGCGAGCGTCTCGGGCCGTTCTGGGGCTACGTGGCGGGCTGGGGCTTCGTGGTCGGCAAGACGGCCTCCTGCGCGGCGATGGCGCTGACCGTCGGCGCCTACGCCTGGCCGGAGCACCAGCACGCGGTGGCGGTGGCGGCCGTGGTGGCGCTGACCGCCGCGAACTACGGCGGGGTGCAGAAGTCCGCCCGGATCGCCCGGCTGATCGTGGCGGCGGTACTGGTGGTGCTGGCCGGGGTCGTCGTGGCCTGTCTGGGCTCGGGCGCGGCCGAGGCGGGGCGCCTGTGGGGCGGGGACGGGGGCGGCGCCGCGGGGCTGCTCCAGGGCGCCGGTCTGCTGTTCTTCGCCTTCGCGGGCTACGCCCGGATCACCACCCTCGGCGAAGAGGTGCGCGATCCGCAGCGGACGATCCCGCGGGCGGTGCCGATCGCGTTGGGGATCGCCCTGTCGGTGTACGCCGCCGTGGCCGTGGCGGTCCTGTCGGTGCTCGGCGCCGACGTGTTGGCGGGGTCGGCCGCCCCGCTGGCGGACGCGGTGCGCGCGGCCGGTCTGCCCGAACTGGCTCCCGCCGTCCGGGTGGGTGCGGTGTTGGCCGCGCTGGGGTCCTTGCTGGCCCTGGTGCTCGGGGTGTCGCGCACCGCGCTGGCCATGGCGCGGGACGGTCATCTGCCGCGCGCGCTGGCCGCCGTACATCCTCGGCATCGCGTTCCGCACCATGCCGGGGTGGCGGTGGGCGCGGTGGTGGCGGTACTCGCGGCCACGGCCGATCTGCGGGGCGCGATCGGCTTCTCCTCGTTCGGAGTGTTGGCCTACTACGCGATCGCGAATGCCTCCGCGTGGACTCTCGGTTCAGCTGTCAAGGGGCGGGCCGTCGCCGCGGTCGGGCTGCTCGGCTGTGTGGTGCTGGCCTGTGCGCTGCCCCTCTCGTCGGTGATCACGGGGGCGGCGGTGCTGGCCGTGGGCGCGCTGGCCTACGGCGTGCGGAGTTGGCGCGGGTCCGGGCTCTGAACCCATGGCGCGGCGGGGCTCCGGGAGGCGCCCGGGAAGGCGATGTGCCGGGCGGGGAGGGGCTCCCGCGGGTGCGGGGCGACCGGTGGGCCCCCGGGGGTGCGGGGCCGCCCGGCGGGGCGGCGGCAGGACGGGGCCTGCGGGGCAGCCCCGCGTACGAGAGCCCGGCGGCCGGTGGCGGTGCGGGGAACCCGGCAGGGCCGGCCAAGGGCCCGGCCCGGGCCGTTTCCCCGGGGCCGGGCCGCGCGGGCGGGCGGGCGTGCCGCCCGTCCGCGCGGCTTCGTACCCCGTCGGTGGCTTGCTCCTGCAACTGCTCGGATTCGTTCATGCGTTCATGGTGACGCATGACGCCCACATCCGTCCGGGCCTGTGGACAACTCCGGGAAGACCGAGGTCAGCGGGGAGCGAAGGGGGCGTCCGTCGGGACGATCTCGCGGCCGAGCGGGAGCAGGGAGAGCGGGACCATCTTGAAGTTGGCGATGCCGAACGGGATGCCGATGATCGTGACGCACAGCGCGATGCCCGTGACGATGTGGCCCAGGGCCAGCCACCAGCCGGCCAGGACCAGCCACAGGACGTTGCCCACGAAGGAGGCGGCGCCGGCGTCATGGCGTTCGACGGCGGTGTAGCCGAACGGCCAGAGGGCGTACAGGGCGATGCGGAACGCCGCTACGCCGAAGGGAATGCCGATGATCGTGATGCAGAGGATCACGCCGGCCAGGCAGTAGCCCAGGAACAGCCAGATCCCGCTGAGCACGAGCCAAATGATGTTGAGGATGGTCTTCACTGACTACGGCCTGCCATCTGTTCGAGCCGGGCGATGCGCTCGGCCATCGGAGGGTGCGTCGAGAACATCTTGGACAGTCCTTCGCCCGGCCGAAAGGGGTTGGCGATCATCATGTGGCTCGCCGTCTCGATGCGCGGTTCGGCGGGCAGCGGGAGCTGCTTGGTGCCCGCGTCGAGCTTGCGCAGGGCGCTGGCCAGGGCGAGGGGGTCGCCGGTGAGCTGCGCGCCGGAGGCGTCGGCCTCGTATTCGCGCGAGCGGCTGATCGCGAGCTGGATCACGGACGCGGCCAACGGGCCGAGGATCATGATCAGCAGCATGCCGAGGAGCCCCGGGCCCTCGTCGTCGTTGGACCGGCCGATCGGTATCAGCCAGGCGAAGTTCACCAGGAACATGATCACGGAGGCCAGTGCTCCGGCGACCGAGGAGATCAGGATGTCGCGGTTGTAGACGTGGCTCAACTCGTGGCCGATGACCCCGCGCAGTTCGCGTTCGTCGAGGATGCGCAGGATGCCCTCGGTGCAGCAGACCGCGGCGTTGCGCGGGTTGCGGCCGGTCGCGAAGGCGTTGGGGGCTTCGGTCGGCGAGATGTAGAGCCGTGGCATGGGTTGGCGCGCGGACGTGGAGAGTTCGCGCACCATTCGGTACAGCTCGGGGACCTCGAACTCGCTCACGGGCCGGGCGCGCATCGCGCGTAGAGCCAGCTTGTCGCTGTTCCAGTACGCGTAGGCGTTCGTCCCGAGGGCGACGAGGACGGCGACGATGAGACCCGTCCGTCCGAAGAAGCTTCCGATGCCGATGATGAGTGCGGACAGCCCGCCGAGGAGTACGGCGGTCTTGAGCCCGTTGTGCCGGCGGTGCACGGTACGCCCTCCAAGTGGTGCGGCAGGGGGGACCCCGTCCAAGGTCTGAGGGTCTACGGTCCAGTGGACCCTCCCTTCCTGGTCAACGCCAGATGGAGCCGTACGGTTCCCAGGGCGCGGCGGGGCCGCCGCCCCGGCGGGCCCCGCCCGGAGGCACCGGCGGGCGTTGGGCCGTGCGGGTGAACCTGCTGCGACCTGCGACGGCCTACTGCGGGAAGAGGCTGCCCGAGGCGAACCGGAGGACGAGCTGGGGGGCGCCGGAGAGCACCAGGGCGGTGGCCGCGGTGAGCACGATCGCGGCGGTGACGGGCCAGGGCACCTTTGCCGCGGCGGGCCGCCCGGGAGCGGTCCCTTCCTCGGGGGTGCGGAAGAGCAGCGCCGTCCAGCGCAGGTAGTAGTACAGGGCGACGACGACGTTGGCGGCCATGACCACGGCGAGCCAGCCGAGCCCGGCGTCGACGGCGGACCGGAAGACGGTGACCTTCGCGAAGAGGCCGATGATGCCCGGCGGCAGCCCCGCGAGGCAGAGCAGGAAGAAGGCCAGCGCGAGGGCGGCGAACGGGCGCTCGGCCCAGAGGCCGCGGTAGTCCGCGATCCGGTGCAGGGGCTTGGTCCGGGCGACGAGCGCGGCCACGGCGAAGGCTCCGAGGTTCACGGCCCCGTACATGAGGGCGTAGGCGACGGTGGAGCCGATCTGGTCGCGTTCGGAGTACGCGGCCGCCGCGATCGGGACCAGCAGGTAGCCGGCCTGGCCCACGGAGGACCAGGCGAGGAGCCGTACGGCGCTGTGGGGGCGGTCCACGGACTGGCGCAGGGCGGCGGCGTTGCCGAGGGTCATGGTCAGCGCGGCGAGGACGGCCAGGGCGGGGCCCCAGATGTCGGAGTACGCGGGGAAGGCGATGACCGTGACGAGGATCAGGCCGGTGAAGCCGACGGCCTTGCCGATCACCGAGAGGTAGCCGGCGATGGGCAGCGGGGCGCCGACGTAGGTGTCGGGGACCCAGAAGTGGAAGGGGACGGCCGCGGTCTTGAAGGCGAAGCCGACGAGGGTGAGCGCGACGCCCGCCATGGCGAGGGTGTCGAACTGGGCGGGGACGTCTTCGAGGCGGTCCGCGACCCGGTCGAGGTGCAGGGAGCCGGTCGCGGCGTAGACGAAGGCGACGCCGAGGAGGGAGACGGCGGTGGCGGTGACCGAGGACAGGAAGAACTTGAGGGCGGCCTCGGAGGACAGCCGGTCGCCGCGGCGCATGCCGACGAGGGCGAAGGCGGGCAGCGAGGCCACTTCGAGGGCGACGATCAGGGTCGCGAGGTCGCGGGCGGCGGGCAGCAGGGCGGCGCCGGCGGCGGAGGAGAGCAGCAGGAACCAGTACTCGCCGGCGGGCATGCGGGTCTCGCGGACGGCGGTGACCGACATGAGGGCGGTGACGAGCGCGCCGGCGAGGACCAGGAACTGCACGACGAGCGCGAAGTGGTCGGCGGTGTAGCTGCAGGCGGTCGGGGCGCCGGTGAGGCAGAAGGTGGTGCGGTCGCCGGCGCGCAGGGGCAGCAGGGAGGCGGCCGCGGCGGCGAGGCCGGCGACGGAGATCCAGCCGAGCAGCGGCTTGCGGCCCTCGGGCAGGAACAGGTCGGCGACCAGGACGAGCAGGGCGACGGCGGCGGGGACCACGACGGGGGTGATCGCGAGCCAGTCGACGCTCTGGACGAGGCTGGGGGTTTCGGCGGCGAGGACCATCGGGGCCGTCGTGGCCGTCATGGCCGTCATGAGTTGCCTCCTGCGAGGAGCTTCTGGACGGCCGGGTCGGTGAGGCCGAGGAGGACCGCGGGCCACAGGCCCGCGAGGACGGTGAGGGCGACGAGCGGGGTCCAGGCGGCGAACTCGTAGCGCTGGACGTCGGCGACGGTGAGCCCGGGGTCGGCCTTCGGGTCGCCCATGCAGACGCGCCGTACGACGATCAGCAGGTAGGCGGCGGTGAGCAGGGTGCCGAACGCGCCGACGGCCGTGTAGGTGAGGAACGCCGGTCGGGAGAGGCCCTCGGCGGGGTCGAACGCCCCGAACAGGGCCAGCATCTCGCCCCAGAAGCCGGCGAGGCCGGGCAGGCCGAGGGAGGCGACGGCGGCGAAGGCGAGCAGCGCGCCGAGGCGGGGCGCGCGGCCGTAGAGGGCGGCGCCGGTGGCGCCGGCGAGGGTGTCGAGGTCGGCGGTGCCGTAGCGGTCCTTGAGGGCGCCGACCAGGAAGAAGAGGAGGCCGGTGATCAGGCCGTGGGCGATGTTCGCGAACAGGGCGCCGTTGACTCCGGTCGGGGTCATGGAGGCGATGCCGAGGAGGACGAAGCCCATGTGGCCGACGGAGGAGTAGGCGATGAGCCGCTTGAGGTCGCCCTTGTTGCCCTTGCGGGCCAGCGCGAGGCAGGCGAGGGATCCGTAGACGATGCCGACGACGGCGAAGGCGCCGAGGTACGGGGCGAAGGTGTGCATGCCGTCGGGGGTGACGGGGAGCAGGATGCGGACGAACCCGTAGGTGCCCATCTTCAGCATGACGCCCGCGAGGAGGACGGAGCCGACGGTGGGAGCGGCGGTGTGGGCGTCGGGCAGCCAGCTGTGGAGCGGCCACATGGGGGTCTTGACGGCGAGGCCGATGCCGATGGCGAGGACGGCCAGGAGCTGGGTGGTGTGCGTCAGTTCGCGGCCGTTGTCAGAGGCGAGTGCCACCATGTCGAAGGTGCCGCTGTTCAGCCCGATCAGCAGGAGACCGAGCAGCATGACGACGGATCCGAGGAGGGTGTACAGGATGAACTTCCAGGCGGCGGCCTGCCGCTGAGCACCGCCCCAGCGGGCGATGAGGAAGTACATCGGGATGAGGACCATCTCGAAGGCGAGGAAGAAGAGCAGCAGGTCGAGGACGGCGAAGGTGGCGAGCGTCCCCGATTCGAGGACGAGGAGCAGCGCGACGAAGGCCTTCGGGGAGGGGCCCTCGGGGAGCTTGTAGTAGCTGTACACCGCGCAGAGGAAGAACAGCAGCGCGGTCATCAGGAGGAGGGGGAGCGAGATGCCGTCGATGCCGAGGTGGATCCGGATGTTCAGCGCCTGGATCCAGCTGATGTCCGTCGTCGCCTGGAAGCGGGACGGGGCGTCGTGGTCGAAGCCCGCGGTGAGGGCGATCGCCGCGGCGAGGATGACACCGGTGACGGTCACGCCGTGGCGCAGGACGGCCTGTTCCGGGCTCCTGCCCTTGAGTCCGGGCGGGGCCGGCAGCAGGGCGGCGACGGCCCCGAGGAGCGGTGCGGCCACGATGAACGCCAGAAGGAACTGCATCACGGACGGGCTGATATCAATCACGGCTGACTCACGGCTCACGATCCGGCGTTGACGTTGGCGAGGACGGCGGTGGCGATCGCCAGGACCACGGCGCCGGCGAGCAGGGCGCTCAGGTAGGTCTGTACGTTGCCGGTCTGGGCGCGGCGTACGAGGCCGCCGAGCAGCCGGGTGCCGGTGCCCGCGCCGCGGACGTACGTGTCCACGACCTCGCGGTCGAGGAAGCGGACCAGGCTCGCGGCGCCGCGGACGGGGCGGACGAACAGGCGGTCGTAGACGGCGTCGAGGTGGAATCCGTCGGCGGCGTGGCGGTGCAGGGGGCCGAGGAGGGCGCGTCCGGGGTCGGGGGCGGGTCCCGCCGGGACGGCGGGGTGCTCGTGGGTGACCTCCGCGACCTCGGGGGTCTCGGCGGCGGACTCGGCGGCGGCGGTGGCCGCGGAGACGGTGGCGGTGACGGCGGGGGTGTCCGTCGCGGCCGCCGCGGCGGCGGGGCCGACGGGAGCGGGGGCCGTCGCGAGGCGGGCCGTGGCGCGCTGCCAGAGGCCGTAGGTGAGGAGTACGCCGATGAGGGCGGCGCCCGTGCCGATGACCGAGGTGGTCACGGTCGGGGTGAGCTGTTGGCCGTCGAACCAGTCGCCGAGGGGACCGGCGGCGAGGCCGAAACCGAGCGTGGGGACGGCCAGCAGCCACAGCACGCCGGTCATGGCGACGGGTTCCTTGCCGTGGTCGGGGGCGGCGGCGCCCCGGCCGCGGAACGCCATCAGCCACAGCCGGGTGGCGTAGGCGGCGGTGAGCAGGGCGGTGAGGACGCCGGCGACCAGGACGAGCCAGCCGGCTGAGGAGGGTGCGGAGTCGGAGTGCCCGAGGGCGGTCTGCTCGGCGGCGACGAGAACGGCTTCCTTGGAGAAGAAGCCGGCGAAGGGTGGGATCGCGGCGAGCGCGAGCAGGGCGAGCGTCATCGTCCAGAACGCGTCGGGGACGCGCCGGGTGAGGCCGTCCATGCGGGACATCGCGGCGAGGGAGTTGGTGCCCGCCGCGTGGATGATCACGCCGGCGCCGAGGAAGAGGAGCGCCTTGAAGGCGCCGTGGGACAGGAGGTGGAAGACGGCGGCGCCGCGGTCTCCGACGGCGAGGGCTCCGGTCATGTAGCCGAGTTGGCCGATGGTGGAGTAGGCGAGGACCCGCTTGATGTCGTCCTGGGCGAGGGCGGCGAGGGCCGAGCCGATCATGGTGATGGCCGCCATGACGGCCATCACGACGAGTGCGGCGCGGGACGCCGCGAAGACGGGCAGCAGGCGGGCGATGAAGTAGACGCCGGCGGCGACCATCGTCGCGGCGTGGATCAGCGCGGAGACCGGGGTGGGGCCGGCCATGGCGTCGGGCAGCCAGGTGTGCAGCGGGAACTGCGCGGACTTGCCGGCGACTCCGGCGAGGAGGAGCAGCGCGATCAGGGTCGGGTGGTCGAGTCCACCCGCGGCGACGGTGTCCAGGATCTTGGTGATCCGGAAGGAGCCGGCGTCCGTGGCGAGCGCGAACAGGCCGATCAGGAAGGGGACGTCGCCGAGCTTGGTGACGAGGAACGCCTTGAGGGAGGCGGAGCGCGCGGCTTCGGTCTCCCAGTAGTGGCCGACGAGGAAGTACGAGCAGATGCCCATGACCTCCCAGCCGACCAGCAGCACCATCAGGTCGCCGGAGTAGACGACGAGCAGCATCGCGGAGGTGAACAGGGAGACGAGCGCGGCGTAGGACGGGTAGCGCGGGTCGTCACGGAGGTAGGCCGTCGAGTACAGCTGCACGCAGGTGGCGACGACGCCCACGAGGACGGCGACGAGCACGGCGAAGCCGTCGATGTGCAGGGACAGCTCGATCGGCACGGAGCCGGTCGGGGTGAGTTCGGTGGCCGTGTCGATGGCGCCGTCGCCGCCTTGGCGGACGGCGACGAGGACGGCCAGTACGGCGGCGGCCAGGGTCGGCAGCACGGCCAGCGGCCGGACGAACCCGGGTGCGGCGCGGCCGAGGAGGAGGCCCGCCACGGCGCCCAGGAACGGCAGGAGGGGAACGAGGACCGCGAGGGTCGTGGTGCTCACGCGGCGACCTCCGGCCGGGCGGTGGTGTCGTCGGACCGGGCGGGTTCGTGGCCTTCGGCGGTGTCCCGGAGCCGGTCGACGTCCGAGGTGCCGCGGTTGCGGTACACCATGAGCACGATCGCGAGGCCGATGCCGATCTCGGCGGCGGCGATGGCGATCGTGAAGAGGGTGAGGGCCTGGCCCGCGTGCAGGGCGTCGCGCAGCCAGACGTCGAAGGCCACCAGGTTGAGGTTGACGGCGTTGAGCATGAGCTCGACGGACATCAGGACCAGGATGGCGTTGCGTCGGGCGAGGACTCCGTAGAGGCCGATGGCGAAGAGGAGGGACGCCAGTACGGCGGGGTAGACGAGGTGCATCAGCTCTGCCCCTTCCGGTCGCCGGTGGCGTCGGCGGCCGCCGCGGCGGCGGAGGCGGCCGCGTTCGCGGCGTCCTCCGCGTCCTCGGCGGGGGTGTTCCTGCGGGAGAGCACGATGGCACCGATCAGGGCTGCGAGGAGGAGCACCGAGAGCGCCTCGAAGGGCAGCACCCAGTGCTGGAAGAGGATCTCGCCGGTCACCGCGGTGGAGCCCTGGGCGGGTCCGTCGAGGTCGATCCAGGTCGTGCGGAAGGCGTCGACGACCACCCAGACGAGTGCGGCGCCCGCGGTGACGGCGACGCCGAGCGCGACCCAGCGGTTGGCGGAGTCGGCGTCCGGGGAGCGGCCGATGGGGGCCTTGGTGAGCATCAGCCCGAAGAGGAGGAGGACGACCACGGAGCCGAGGTAGATCAGGACCTGGACCCAGGCGATGAACTCGGCGGTCAGCAGCAGGTACTCGACGGCGACGCCGCCGAGCGCGACGACCAGCCAGAGGGCGGCGTGCACGAGCTGCTTGGTGGTGACCGTGATGACGGCCGCGCCGAGGGTGGCGAGGCCGACGAGGAGGAAGGCGATCTCGACGCCGGTCGGCGAGAGGAAGCCGGGGCCGGTCGTCGTGGCGGCGGCGGCGGCCAGGGTGGCGGCGGGGCTCACGCGTCTGCCTCCGGGGTGGTCGGGGGTTCGTCGCCGGTGGCGGTTGCCGCTGCGGCGGCCGCGGCCGCGGCGGCTTCGGACTTCTCCACGGCCTTGCGGGCGGCGGCGATCTCCTTGGGCTCCTCGGCGGCCGGGTCGAGGGCGGGCGGCGCCGGCACCGTCCACATCCACTCGCGGAGCTTGTCCCGCTCGTGGACGAGGTCCTGGATGTCGGTCTCCGCGTACTCGAACTCCGGCGACCAGAACAGGGCGTCGAAGGGGCACACCTCGATGCAGATGCCGCAGTACATGCAGAGCGAGAAGTCGATGGCGAACCGGTCGAGGACGTTGCGACTGCGCTCGCGACCACCGGGGGCGGCGGCCGGGACCGTCTCCTTGTGGGAGTCGATGTAGATGCACCAGTCGGGGCACTCGCGGGCGCACAGCATGCAGACCGTGCAGTTCTCCTCGAACAGGCCGATGACCCCGCGGCTGCGGGGCGGGAGCTCGGGCTGTGCCTCGGGGTACTGGGCGGTGTGCGCGCGCTTGGTCATCGTGCGCAGGGTGACGGCCAGGCCCTTGGCGAGGCCGGATCCGGGAACCGGGGACATTACTGGATCGCCACCTTCACGATGCCGGTGAGCGCGATCTGGGCGAGCGCGAGGGGGATGAGCACGGTCCAGGCGAGCTTCTGGAGCTGGTCCTCGCGCAGGCGGGGGTAGCTCACGCGCAGCCAGATCACGACGAAGGCGAGGACGGCGACCTTGAGGAGGGTCCAGACCCAGCCGAGGTCGTCACCGCCGAAGGGGCCGTGCCAGCCGCCGAGGAAGAGGACGGTGGTGAGGGCGCAGAGCACGACGATGCCGGCGTACTCGGCGAGCAGGAACAGTGCGAAGCGCAGGCCGGTGTACTCGGTGTACGCGCCGAAGATGATCTCGGAGTCGGCGACGGGCATGTCGAAGGGGGGCCGTTGGAGTTCGGCGAGGCCGGCGATGAAGAAGACGAGCGCGCCGGTGATCTGCCAGGGCAGCCACCACCACTCGAAGGCCTCGACGATGCCGGGCAGGGACACGGTCCCGGCGGCCATCGCGACGGAGGCGGCGGCGAGCAGCATGGGCAGCTCGTACGCGAGCAGTTGCGCGGCGGTGCGGAGGCCTCCGAGGAGGGAGAACTTGTTGGCGGAGGCCCAGCCGGCCATGAGCGAGCCGAGCACTCCGACGCCCATGACGGCGAGCGCGAAGAAGAGGCCCGCGTCGATGACCTGCCCGACGGCGCCCTCGCCCGGGCCCACCGGGATGGCGAGGAGGACGAGCAGGTACGGGAGCAGCGCGACGGCGGGGGCGAGCTGGAAGATCCGTCGGTCGGCGTTGGCCGGGACGATGTCCTCCTTCTGCGCGAACTTCACGCCGTCGGCGACGAGCTGGGCCCAGCCGTGGAAGCCGCCGGCGTACATGGGGCCGAGGCGGCCCTGCATGTGGGCCATCACCTTGTGCTCGGCCTGCCCGACGACGAGCGGGAGCACGAGGAAGACGGCGAAGACGACGATCAGTCGCAGGGCGACGTCGAGGACGTCGTTCACGCGTCGCCTCCGGTGGTGTCGTGGTCGGGATTGCCGTTGCCCTGGCCGGGCTTCGGTTGGGGAGCGGGTCGGGGCCGGGACGCGGGGTCGGGCCGGGGCTCGGACTCCGCCCGGGACGCGGGGTCGGTCCGGGGCTCGGACTCCGGCCGGGGGGCGGGATCGGGCTCGGTCTGCGACTTGGGGCCGGGCCCGGCTACGGGCTCCGGCTCGCCCTCGGGCACGGCTGCGGGCTCCGGCTTGGGGTCGGCCTCCGGCCGTGACCCAGCATCGCCCTCGGGCGCGGCTGCGGGCTCCGGCTTGGGGTCGGGCCCGGCTGCGGGCGAAGACCGGGGCGCGGGCGACGGTTCGGGGGCCGGCGCGGGGTCGGATTCGGCAGTGGCGGGTGCTGCCGGGTCTTCGAAGGCGGGCTTCGGGTTGTGCCAGGGCGCGTCCGCGCTGCGCGGGGCCGGGCGGCGGGCGGGCTCCGTCTCCGGCGGGGTGGCCTGACCGGTGGACCCGTCGGCGGCGGAACGGGTACGCCGGGGCGGGCGGGTGGGGGCCACGGAGCCCGGAGCCGACTCGGCCTCGGGTGCCGAGCCCGCCGAACCGTCGGGCGCGGAGCCGGCCTGGGCGTCGGGCTCCGGGGACGGCGCGGGCTTCGCCGCCGACTGGCTTGCCGAGCCGTCCGACACCGAGCGGGTGCGGCGGGCCGGGCGGGGCGGGGTCTCCGACTCCGGGGACGGTGCGGCCGCCTCCGCCGCCGACTGGCTTGCCGAGCCGTCCGACACCGGGCGGGCGCGGCGGGGCGGGGCGTCCGACGGCTCCGGCGACGGTGTGGTCTCCGGCGCGCCCTGGCTCGCCGAGCCGTCCGACACCGAGCGGGTGCGGCGGGGCGGGCGGATCGGGGCGTCCGATTCCGGGGACGGCAGGGTTGCCGAGGCCTCGGCGGGGGCCGCGCCCTCCGCGCCCGGGCGGGGGCGCCGGGTCGGGGCGCCCTCGCGCGGGGTGCGGGTCGGGGCGCCGGCTCGGGGGGTGCGGGCGGGGCGGGCGGGGGCCGGGGGGAGTTGGCCCTTGAGGGGGCCCCAGTCGTTCGGGTCGGGGACGCCCGGCGGGAGCATCTGGCGGCGCTTCGGGGCGTCGGGGTCGTGGCCCTCGCCCGGCTCCTTGGCGCCGGGCCACGCCTTGGCAACGCGCGCGGCGAGGACGAAGTCCTTGCGCAGCGGGTGCCCCTCGAAGTTCTCCGGAAGCAGCAGCGGCACCAGGTGGGGGTGGTCGGTGAAGGTCACCCCGAACATCTCGAAGGTCTCCCGCTCGTGCCATTCGGCGCCGGCGTAGACGGCGACGGCGGAGGGCAGCGAGGGGGCGCCGTGCGGGACGGTGGTGCGCAGCAGCAGGCGGCGTACGCGGTGGTTCTCCAGGCAGACGAGGTGCGCGCAGATCCGGAAGCCGGTGCCGGGTTCGTCGACGGCGCTCAGCCAGTCGAAGTAGGTGCAGCCCAGCTTGTCGCGGGCGATTTCGAGCGCGGGGATCCAGGAACCGACGGGGACGTCGACGGTGAGGACCTCGTACGCGTACGAGGCGACGGCCTCGGCGCCGAAGACGGCCGGGGCGGCGTCGGGCAGGGAGTCGTAGAGGTTCACGCGCCGGCTCCCGGAGTCGCGGGCGAGGCCGTGACCAGGCCGCCGTCACAAAGGTTCACGCGCCCGCTCACCGGGGTCGCGGGCGGGGCCATCGCCGGGCCACCGGCGCAAAGGCGTACGCGCCCGCTCGTCCGAATCGCGGACGGGGCCGTCGCCGGGACGCTGTCGTAGAGGTTCACGCACCGGCTCCCGGGGTCGCGGGCGGGGGCGTGACCAGGCCGCTGGTGAGTTGGGCGACGGAGGGGCCCGCCGCATAGCGTTCCGCGAGGGACTCTCTGGCGATCTTCTCCTGGAGCTTCAGGATGCCCTGGAGGAGTGCTTCGGGGCGCGGCGGGCAGCCGGGTACGTACACGTCGACGGGGATGATCTGGTCGACGCCCTTGGTCACGGAGTACGAGTCCCAGTACGGGCCGCCGCAGTTGGAGCAGGCGCCGAAGGAGATGACGTACTTCGGCTCCGGCATCTGCTCGTAGAGCCGCTTGACGGCCGGGGCCATCTTGTCCGTCACCGTGCCCGAGACGATCATCAGGTCGGCCTGGCGCGGGCCGGGCGCGAAGGGGATCACGCCGAGGCGGATGAAGTCGTGCCGGGCCATGGACGCGGCGATGAACTCGATGGCGCAGCAGGCGAGGCCGAAGTTGAAGACCCACAGGCTGTAGCGGCGTCCCCAGTTGAGGACGACCTTCATCGGTTCCGGGGCGAGACGGGAGAGGACTCCCAGGCGCTTGGGTTCCGGGAGCAGCTGGGGCTCGGCGGGGCTCGCGGCCGCGGCCGGTGTCACGTCCATTCGAGGACGCCCTTCTTGTACGCGTAGAGCAGGCCGACGGCCAGGAACCCCAGGAAGATGAACATCTCGACGAGGGTCGTGGCGCCGTAGCCGGCGGCGGCGAACACCGTCGCCCAGGGGAACAGGAAGATGGAGTCGACGGCGAAGATGACGTAGAGGAACGCGTAGACGTAGTAGCGGACCTGGGTGTGCGCCCAGCCCTCGCCGACGGGGTCCACGCCGCACTCGTACGTCAGCAGCTTCTCGGGGGTGGGGACGACGGGCCGCAGCAGTCGGCCGGCGCCGAAGGCCACGGCGACGAACAGCACGCCGAGGACGGCGAGCAGCCCGACGACCGAATAGCTTCGGAAATAGTCCGCGGCGAGCACGCTCGCGATCGCGTTCGCGGGCACGGTCGCCACCGTGGGGTCGGGCACGTCCGTTCCTCGCTTCTGGGCCACTGTCGACGGTGTTGTTGATCTGGTACGGACGGGAGTCTAGGGCCTGGGCCCGGCGGGGTGGGGTTATCCCCCGTTCACCATCGCCTGGTCACCCCATGGCAGCGGCGCCCCCGAATTGGCAGGCTGTGGCCCATGACAGTGAACGATCAAGCCTCCCCTCCTCCGGTGCGCCCGGCCTTCGACGCGGTGACGTGGAAGGAGATCGCGTACCTGCTGAGCAACCTGCCGGTGGCGCTGATCGGTTTCGTTTACACGGTTGTCATGATTTCGACGGCGGGTGGCCTGTCGGTGACCGCGATCGGTCTGCCGTTGCTCGCATGCGTGCTCTACGGGTCACGGCAGCTCGGCAAACTCGATCGCGCGCGGGCACGGGCGCTGCTGGGCGTACGGGTGGACGAGCCGACTCCGCTTCCCGGTCCGAAGCGGTCGGGCGGGTTCTTCCCGTGGCTGTGGGCGGCCGTCAAGGACCCGGTGGCCTGGCGGACGGTGCTGTACGAGCTGGTCAGGCTGCCGTGGGGGGTGCTCACCTTCACCGTCGCGCTGACCGGGCTGTTCGTGCTGTGGCCGGTGCTGCCGTACGTGGTGCGCGGCCTGGCGAACGTGGACCGCGCGATGGTACGGGGCCTGCTGTCGCCCTCCGACGAGTTGGAGCGGCGCATCGCGGCGCTGGAGTCGGGCCGCGGGGTGGTCGTGGACACGGCGGCGGCGGACCTGCGGCGCATCGAACGGGACCTGCACGACGGGGCGCAGGCGCGGCTGGTGGCGCTGGCGATGGGGCTGGGTCTGGCGAAGGAGAAGCTGCTGGAGGACCCGGAGGGGGCGGCGGCGATGGTCGACGAGGCGCACGGCGAGGTGAAGCTGGCGTTGCAGGAGCTGCGCGATCTGGCGCGGGGCATCCACCCGGCGGTGTTGACGGACCGGGGGTTGGACGCGGCGCTGTCGTCGGTGGCGTCGCGGTGCGTGGTGCCGGTGAAGGTGGCGGTGGACCTGCCGGGGCGCCCGGCGGAGGCGATCGAGGGAATCGCGTACTTCGTGGTGTCGGAGCTGCTCCAGAACGTGAGCAAGCACGCGGGGGCGCGGGGGGCGAGCGTCGAGGTGTGGCGGTCGCGGGAGCGGCTGCTGATCCGGGTGTCCGACGACGGTCGGGGCGGCGCGCGGCTGTCGGGCGGCACCGGCATGGCCGGCCTCGCGGAGCGGCTGGGGGCGGTGGACGGGGTCTTCGTCCTGGACTCCCCCGAGGGCGAGGGCACGGTCGTGACGGCGGAACTGCCGTGGCGCGACCGCACGTAGGCCCTACCGGGCCCTGACCAGGACCCCCGCCGGCGGACACCGCCCGGGAACCCTGCCCACCGGGACCCCCCCCCCGCCCGGCGGACACCGCCCGGGAACCCTGCCCACCAGAACCTCTGCCCACCAGGACCCCCGCCCAGCGGGCACCGCCCGGCGCGACCGTACCCAGGCCCCACCAGGCACCGACCGGGACCCCTGCCCACGCGGGCGGGGGTCCCGTCCGCGTGCGGGGTCGGCCGGGCCGCCCCGGCCGACCCCGCACGCCGCGTACACGCCCCGCCCCGTCCGGGGTCGTCGCGGCGGCGGTCGGGGTGGCGGTCGGGGTGGCGGTCGGGGTGGCGGTCGGGGTGGGGATAACCCCCCTGCGCGGACGCCGACCCGCCGCATGGTCCGGGGCGGGGCCGCGGCGGCACTGTGGAGGTGTACCCGGACACGGGGGCATCGGGACACCGGGACATCCGGGCACCGGGGATGACGCGAAGGGCGGGTCGGACATGGGCGACGGCAAGGACGGCGGGCGGGGGGTCGTCGAGGTGTTGCGGGCGCCGCTGGCGGCGCGGACCTGGCGGGAGTTGACGTACCTGCTCCTCGGTCTGCCGCTGAGCACCCTGTACTTCTCGCTGGCCGTCACCGGGGTGAGCCTCGGCGCCGGGTTGCTGGTGACCTTCGTCGGCGTTCCGGTGCTGGCGGGCGTGCTGGCGATGTGCCGGGGCTTCGGTCAGGTGGAGCGGGCCCGGGTGCGGGGTCTGCTGCGGGTGCCGCTCGCCGATCCGGCTCCGATCCGGGCGGCCAAGAGCGGACTGCTGCCGGCCGTGGGGGCGCTGCTCAAGAGCGGCAGCGCCTGGCGGCACCTGCTGTACTCGGTGATCCACTTCCCGTGGGCGGTGTTCGCGTTCGTCCTGTCGCTCACGCTGTGGGCGGCCGGGTGGGGCTACCTGCTGTACCCGCTGTGGTTCTGGGTGTTCCCCGCGTTCACCGACCAGCCGGGCCTCCAGCTGTTCCAGAACGACGACTACTCCTTCTACCTCGACTCGCCGCTCGCCATCGCCGCGACCAGCCTGATCGGGTTGACCGTCACCCTGGCCACGCCCTGGGTCATCCGCGCGCTGGCCACCGTCGACCGGGTGCTCATCACGGGGCTGCTGGGCCCCTCCCGCCTGGACAGCCGGGTCACCGAGCTGGAGTCGGACCGCGGCGTCGTCGTGGACACCGCCGCCGCCGACCTGCGGCGCATCGAACGCGATCTGCACGACGGCGCCCAGGCCCGGCTGGTGGCGCTGGCCATGGACCTGGGGCTGGCGAAGGAGAAGCTGGCCGAGGACCCGCGGGCCGCCGCCCGCATGGTCGACGAGGCGCACGGCGAGGTGAAGGTGGCCCTCCAGGAGCTTCGCGACCTCGCCCGCGGCATCCACCCGGCCGTCCTGACCGACCGCGGACTGGACGCGGCGCTGTCCTCGGTGGCCTCGCGGTGCACCGTCCCGGTGCGGGTGGCGGTGGACCTGCCGGCCCGCCCGGCGGCCGCCATCGAGGGGATCGCGTACTTCACCGTCTCCGAGCTGCTGCAGAACGTCAGCAAGCACGCCCGGGCCCGTTCGGCCTCCGTCGACGTCTGGAAGTCCGGTGAGCGCCTGCTGATCCAGGTCGCGGACGACGGCCGGGGCGGGGCGGACGTGGGCGTCGGCGTCGGCGTCGGGAGCGGGAGCGGGCTCGCGGGGCTGACCGAGCGGCTGGACGCCGTGGACGGCGTGCTCGTCGTCGACTCGGCCGCCGGCCACGGGACGACGGTGACCGCCGAACTCCCCTGGCGGCCCTGACCCACGGCCGCGCGGCACTCCGCACCGCACCACCACCCCAACGCCCCACCACCGCCCCACCGCTCGGGCCCCGGCGCGCCACACCGCCGGGGCCCCTTCCGTGCCCGGAAACTCCCTCCGTACGCATACGGGTTGGCCGGACCGGGCCGTTCCGCGCCACCGGGCTGGGATGCTTGGCCATGCCGGGCACGCCCGGTGACGGATGTGGGTGTGCGGACGACGAGTGACGATGCGGGAGCTGCTGAAACGTGGACGACAGGGTGCGGGTGGTCATCGCCGAGGATTCAGTGCTGCTCCGTGAGGGCCTGACCCGGCTGCTGACCGACCGGGGGCATGACGTCGTGGCAGGCGTCGGGGACGCGGAAGCCCTGATCAAGACGGTGGCGGAGCTGGCGGCGGAGAACGCGCTGCCGGACGTGGTGGTGGCCGACGTACGGATGCCGCCGACGCACACCGACGAGGGGGTGCGGGCCGCCGTGCGGCTGCGCCGCGAGTACCCGGGGATCGGGGTGCTGGTGCTGTCGCAGTACGTGGAGGAGCAGTACGCCACCGAACTGCTGGCCGGTTCCACCACCGGTGTGGGGTACCTGCTCAAGGACCGGGTGGCCGAGGTACGGGAGTTCTTGGACGCGGTGGTGCGGGTGGCGCGGGGCGGTACGGCGCTGGACCCCGAGGTCGTCGCCCAGCTGCTGGGGCGCAGCCGGAAGCAGGACGTACTGGCGGGGCTGACCCCCCGCGAGCGCGAGGTACTGGGGCTGATGGCGGAAGGGCGCACGAATTCGGCCGTGGCGAAACAGCTGGTGGTGAGCGACGGGGCGGTGGAGAAGCACGTCAGCAATATCTTCATGAAGCTGGGGCTGTCCCCGAGTGACGGGGATCACCGGCGCGTTCTGGCGGTTCTCACCTATCTGAAATCTTGATCGACTGACACTCTGTCAGATGAAGTGCCACAGGAAGTCGGAAGCACGCGAAGCAGTGGCGGTGACGGCGGGTCGCGCGGTTCGACCCCCGACATCGCCCCTGGGGGGTTAGGAATATCCGTGTAGCGCACGACGTCCGCTGGACACACGGTCCAGCGCGATGTTCCACGATGTGGGAAACCCAGGGTTGGACATCCCCGCGGACGTAGGGTTGGCCTTGGGAACGAACGCCCAGCCTCGAAGGAGGTCCAGTTCAGTGACCAGCCAGGTCAGTAGCCCGGCCGAGCAGGCCGACGGGGCCGGAGGAGCCATCGCGGGGCAGCGCGCAGCGCCCCGTACGGATGGATCCGGCAAGGAAATCCGCCGCGTCGATCGTGTGATCATCCGTTTCGCGGGTGATTCGGGTGACGGTATGCAGCTGACGGGTGACCGTTTCACTTCGGAGACGGCGTCCTTCGGCAACGACCTTTCGAC
>NZ_JBEZKS010000083.1:0-26562 GCF_040651775.1 Streptomyces sp. NPDC048383 | reverse complement strand
TTGAACGCCGCGAACTGCGCCGGGTCCTTGATCATCTGCTGGGCGATCGCCTTGGCGCTCGTGGGGGCCGCCTGGGCGGGGACCGTGGCGAGCATGGAGCCGGCGACGCCGAGGGCGACGACGGTGCCCGCGAGGGCCTTCTTGGAAGCGGCGATGCGGCGGATGACTGCGTTGGACACGGGTGCACCTTTCGAAGGGGACAGGGCGGTCGCCCGCACGTCCAGGACGTGCGTCAGCCACTCAGGTGGTGCGAGGGGCTTGTCCGCGGCGGGTGGAGCACCCGGGCCGTTCGGCGACTCATCCAGTTCTACAGATGCCCCGACCCCCTGGCAACGAGCCCGCTTACTACCGGCCCTCGCAGGTCGGGCCCGACGTCCCTCGGCGGGCACCGCCCCGATGCGTGCGAGGATCCGCCCCTTTGTGGCGATATGGGCGGATTCGCCCTACTATCCCGGTTCGTGTGTGACGTAGGCCCTGTGGGGCGGCTCACCTCGCGGGACCCCTGATCTCACTCCGCGTGAGGGGGCGTACCCCTTTGAGGGGGGTGGCTCGGTGTCCGTATCGGCTGGGAATCGAAGGAAATCGGCGGATCGAAAGCCGCTTTTCGTGTGGCCCGGCGTAGGGCCTTGAGCAGGGTGGCGCCCAGGGCGAGGGTCAGGACCACGGTCAGGGTGGCCCGGCCCAGGTCCCAGCCCACCGACGTCGCCAGGCAGTACGCCACGAAGCGCGCGAGGTTCTCCGCGACCGGGTCTCCGGGGCGGAAGGAAATGCCCTGGCCCATGCCCTGCAGGATCACCCAGCCCTGGAGGTTCATGATCGTGCCGTAAGCGAACGAGCCGAGGAACCCGTACGCCGCGAGCATCGCCAGTTCGGCCCGCCCCCGGATGCGTACGGGGCCGGGCAGCAGCCCGGCGCCCAGCGAGAACCAGCCCAGGGCCAGCATCTGGAACGGCATCCACGGCCCCACGCCGCCCGTGAGCAGGGCGGACGCGAACATCGTGACGGAACCCAGGACGAAGCCGAAGCCGGGGCCGAGGACCCGGCCGCTGAGCACCATCAGGAAGAACATGGGCTCCAGCCCGGCCGTCCCGGCGCCCAGCGGTCTGAGCGCCGCCCCGACGGCGGCCAGTACGCCGAGCATCGCGACGGCCTTGGCGTCCATGCCCTGGTCGGCGATGGTCGCGACCACCACGGCCACGAGGAGGGGCAGCAGGGCGGCGAAGAGCCAGGGGGCGTCCTGGGAGTGCGCCAGCCCGGACTGCCGGTCCGCGAGCAGGGGCCAGCCGAAGGCGGCGATCCCGATGAGCGTGACGAGGACGAGGGCGGCGGCGGCCCGGGGGCCGACCCGGACGGGACGGCGGGAGGTCGGACGGTCCGCGGCGGGCCGCGTCGGCGTGGGGCGCTTCACGGCGTGCGCCCCCCGTCCCGAGCGGCCCCGTCCCGAGCGGCCCCGTCCTGAGCGGCCCCACGCCGAGCGGCCCCGTCCCGGACAGCCGCGCCCCGAGCGGTCCCGTCCAGAGCCGCCGCGACCTGGGCGACGGTGAGCCAGTGGCCCGGCGCCAGGATCTTCGCCACCTGCGGGGCGAAGGCGGGCGAGGACACGACGACCTCGGCGGTCGGGCCGTCCGCGACGACCTCGCCGCCCGCCAGGATCACGACCCGGTGCGCCAGATCGGCGGCGAGTTCGACGTCGTGGGTGGCCAGCACGATGGCGTGGCCCCGGCCGGCCAGCTCCCGCAGCAGCCCGACCAGCCGGGCCTTGGCCGCGTAGTCCAGGCCGCGGGTCGGCTCGTCCAGAAGGAGGAGGGCCGGGCGGCCGGTGAGGACCAGGGCCAGCGCGAGGGTCAGCCGCTGCCCCTCGGACAGGTCCCGCGGGTGGGTGTCGTCGGGTACGTCGGGCAGCAGCGCGCTCACCAGGCCGCGGCAGGTTCCCGGCGCGGCCCCCGCGTCGCCGTCGGCGGCGGCGCACTCGGTGGCGACGGTGTCGGCGTAGAGGAGGTCGCGGGGCTCCTGCGGTACGAGGCCCACCCGGCGCACCATCTCGCCCGGCCGGGTGCGGTGCGGGGCGAGGCCGCCGACCGTGACGGAGCCGCGGGACGGAGGGAGGGTCCCGACGAGGGCCGCGAGGAGGGTCGACTTGCCGGCGCCGTTGCGGCCCATGAGGGCGACGGTCTCGCCGGGTGCGACGGTCAGGGTGACGTCGCGCAGCACCTCGACCCGGCCGCGCCGGACCCCGAGCCCGTCGACGACCGCTGCGGGGGCGTCCGGGGCGCCGGCGGCACGGTCCGCGGCGGAACCCGGAGCCCGAGCCGCAACCGGCCCGGCCCCCCGCCGCAGCAGCCGCCCCAGGAACCACCCGACTCCGGAAGCGGAACCCGTCGCGTCCGTCGGCGCCGCACCACCCCCACCCACCGGGCCCGAACCCGCCACCACGGGGTCGGGGGCGGGGTCGGGGACGGCCGCGGGACCCGTACCGTCCAGCCGGGCCCGGAGCGGGGCGGCCAGGCGGCGGGCGTCGCGGACCGACAGGGGGAGCGGGGACCAGCCGGCGAGGCGGCCCAGCGAAACCACCGGCGGGTGGACGGGGGAGACGGCCATGACCTCCGCCGGGGTGCCGAGCACGGGAGCCGCGCCGGGCGACGGGAGCAGCAGCACGCGGTCGGCGTACTGGACCACCCGTTCCAGGCGGTGTTCCGCCATCAGCACGGTCGTCCCCAGGTCGTGGACCAGGCGCTGCAGGACGGCCAGGACCTCCTCCGCCGCGGCCGGGTCCAGCGCCGACGTCGGCTCGTCCAGGACCAGCACCCGCGGGTGCGGCGTCAGGACCGAGCCGATCGCGACCCGCTGCTGCTGGCCGCCGGACAGGGTGGCGATGGGACGGTCACGGAGCTCGTTGAGGCCCAGCAGGTCCAGCGTCTCCTCCACCCGGCGCCGCATCACCGCGGCCGGCAGGCCCAGCGACTCCATCCCGTACGCCAGCTCGTCCTCCACCACGTCCGTCACGAAGTGCGCGAGCGGGTCCTGGCCGACGGTGCCGACCACGTCCGCGAGCTCGCGCGGCTTGTGGGTCCGAGTGTCACGGCCCGCGACCGTGACCCGCCCGGCCAGTCGGCCGCCCGTGAAGTGCGGGACCAGCCCCGACACCGCGCCCAGCAGGGTCGACTTGCCGACGCCCGACGGGCCGACCAGCAACGTCAGTTCGCCCTCCGGGACGACGAAGTCGGCGCCCCGCAGACACGGCCGGTCGGCGCCCTCGTACGTCACCGACACCTGCTCGAAGCGGATCACCGGGAGGACTCCTTGGACGGTACGGGTGCCACGAAGGCGGGGAGCAGGGCGATCAGGACGGCCGCGGCGGGCCACAACGGGAGCGTCGGCCACACCAGCGGCACCACCCCCGGACGCAGTCCCTCCGGATCGACCGAGCCCGCGTGGATCAGCAGGGCCGCGACCGCCGCCCCCGAACCCGCGACGAGCCAGGACCGCGGCCCCCACCGGTCCGGCCGGTAGCGGGTACGGATGCTGCGCCGGCCGCCGAGCCGCAGCCCGGCCAGCGCCAGGACCAGGCCGATGCCGAGCACGGGCAGCCCGTACGCGGCGCCCTCGGCCGCGAGCAGCCCGTACGTGCCGGCGCACATGCCGAGCAGGCCGCCCAGGGTGAGGACGTTGGTGGTGTGCCGGACGGCGGGCGGGACCGCGGCCGTCCGGCCGTAGCCGCGCGCGTCCATCGAGGCGGCGACGGCCACCGACCGCTCCAGCGCGCCCTCCAGTACCGGCAGACCGATCTGCAGGACGGCCCGCACCCCGCCCGTGGGGCGCCCGCGCAACCGGCGGGCGGTCCGCAGCCGGACCACGTCGGCGACCATGTTCGGCGCGAACGTCATCGCGACGACCACGGCCACGCCCGCCTCGTACAGGGCGGCGGGCAGTGACTTCAGCAGCCGCGCCGGATTGGCGAGGGCGTTCGCGCCGCCGACGCAGATCAGCAGCGTCGCCAGCTTCGCGCCGTCGTAGAAGGCGAACACCAACTGCTCGGCGGTGACCCGACCGCCGAAGCGGATGCCCTGCGCCCAGGCGGGCAGTGGCACCTCGGGCAGCGTGAACAGGAGGTGCGCGCCGGGGATGGGGGAGCCGAGCAGCATGGAGAAGACGAGGCGCAGGCCGATGACGAACAGGCCGAGCTTGACGAACGCCCCGTAGGAACGGGCCCAGGGCGCGTCGGTGCGGCGCGCGGCGACCACGTACCCGGCGACGCCGACGATCATCCCGAGCAGCAGCGGATTGGTGGTCCGGGAGGCGGCGGTGGCGAGCCCGAGGGCCCACAGCCACCAGGCCCCCGCGTGCAGGGCGTTGCCCCGGCCGGCCTCGGGAGCCCGCCAGGGCCGCCCCTTCTCGTACGAGGACCCGTACGCCCCACCCACCCGCGACCCGGCACCGGGCGGGGCCGGGGGTGCGTCGTCGACCGCGGGCCCGTGGGGGGCGGGCGCGTCCGCGCGGCCCGTCATCGCCTGCGGCGGCGGGACTGCAGGACGCCGGCCGCTGCCAGGGCGGCGATCGCCGCGATGCCGGCGACCAGCCCCACCGAGGGGCCGGAGTCCCGGGCGTCGCCGGCCGCCGGCGGCGGGCCCTGCGCGGCCGGAGTGCCGGAAGCCGCAGGGGCCGTCGCAGCGGCGGAGCCGGAACCGGAGTCGGCGACGGGCTCGCCGCAACCGGCCCGGGGGAAGCCGGAGATCCCGCACAGCATCGCCGAGGAGTTGTACCGCAGCGGCTTCGCGACCTCCGCCAACGCCTCCGCGGCCGTGGCGGCGGGGGCCACCTGGGCGCAGACGGTGCGCGGGGCGTCCTGCGGGAGGCGCTCACCGGCGGGGGCGTCCTCGGGCACGCCGAAGTCGATGACCAGCGCCACCCGCTTCTTCCCGGCGGCCGGGGCGGTGTCCGCGCAGACGGCCGCGAAGTCGGCGGCCGCGCGGGGCTGCGCCGCCTCGGCGGCGGCGTCCTTGCTCACGGAGAAGCGGAAGCCGATCACGGAGCCGTCCGCCGGGCGGGCCGTCGACGGGCCCTGGGTGGCGTAGGCCCACCGGGCGTTCGCGCCGTCCCAGAACGACCAGTAGCGGTAGCTCGCCGCCACGGCCGGGGAGGCGGCGAACAGGGTGAGGACCAGGCCGAGGAGACCCAGGACCACGCCGGCGAGCGCCGGCGGACGGCGGCGGCTCACAGCTGGTTCTTCTTGCGGCGGCCGCTCAGCAGGATGCCGATGCCCATGCCGGCCGCGGCGCCCGCGCCGACGATCCACCAGATGTTCTGGTTGCCGGAGCCCGCGTCGTCCTTGGACTCGACCTTCGTCGCGTCCGTCTTCGAGGCCTGCGGCGCGGGGCCGGTGGCGTTCAGCGCCGACACCAGGTCGGTGCCGCCGAAGGCCTTCGGGTCGGTGCCCGTGGCGTGCGCGGCGAGGATCAGGGTGCCGAGCGCGGCCGGGTTGCCCTTGGACCATTCGGCGGAGTTGCCCTTGAGCCACTCCAGCGCGCCCGCCGCCGACTGCCGGTGCCCGGCCGCGGCCAGGGCGATCACCGCGTCGGCGGTGTTGCCGGTGTCGGCGGTCGGCTGGTCGGCGCCCGGGGTGACGGCGGTCAGCCGGCCGTCCTTCTTCAGCGCCTCGGCGAGGTAGCCGGCCGCGCCCTGGGCGGCGCCCGCCGGGTCCGTCGTACCGGCCGGGCAGGCCAGGGCGGTGGCGGGGGTGTCCGTACCGGCCGGCTCGACGACGATGCCCTTGCCGAGCGCGGCCAGCGCGGCGGCGGCCGTGGCGTCGGCGTTCGCGGCGAGCTTGCCGTCGGCCGGCTGGTACCCGAAGGCGCCCCGGTCGACGGCGGGCTCGGTGGCGCAGCCCAGCTGGAAGGACAGCAGACCGTCGTGGGCGGACTTGCCGGCCTTGGACTTCACGTCGGCCGGCTTCTCACCCGCGACGGCCAGCGAGCTGATCACGAGCGAGGTGGAGCTGCCCTCGCTGGGCGAGCCGGGCACGTAGCTCCAGCCGCCGTCCGCGTTCTGGACGGACTTCAGCCAGTCCACGGCCTTCCGCACCGTGGCGTCCTGGCCGCCCAGCGTCTTCAGGGCCTGCACGGCCACGGCGGTGGCATTGGTGTCGAGCACGGTCGTCGCGTCGCAGGCCTTGGCGGCGTCCGCGCGGAAGGAGGCGAAGCCGCCGTCCGCGCACTGCTGGGCGACGAGCCAGCGCACGGCCTCGGGGGCCGGCTCGGCGCCGGCCGTCCGCTGGGCGAGCAGCGCGACGGACTGGCGCCACACGCCGTCGTACGTCGGATCGGCCTTGCCGAACAGGCCCGACGGGATGACGGGGGGCGCCGACGGTGACGGCGGAGCGGTGTCGGCGAGGGCTGCGGGAGCGGCACCCGCACAGAGCACGGCGGAGGCGGCGAGCGCGGCGGCGCTGCGGCGGACGTTCATGGGGGGCGGGTGCCTCTCGTGCTGGGGAACGGAGACAGGCACACGCGGGTACCGGGCTCCGGCTCCGTTTACCTCGACGGTGCCGGCCGCCGGAGGATCCGACGGCGCGAGCCGCGCACCTCCGGTACGGGGCAATCCGGCTTCCCGCGCGGGCGGGTCACGGTTGCGGGTCAGCGCCGGATTCGCACCGGCTTCCCCCCGTACGGAGATGTGGACGACGCCTTCACTGTACCGGCCCGTAACCGGCGGCCCCGGGGCACCGCCCGGCCGGGGCGCGGGAACCGGGAGGGCGCGGCCGCGCGGGCCGGGCCCGCCCGGGTCGCTCACACGGCCCGGTACGTCACCGGGTCCGTGCCCGGGACCACCTCCGCCCGACCTTGCTTGACCAGCCGCCGCAGATGGGCCTCCGCTTCGGAGACGGCGATGGTGCGGGAGCCGTACGGGATCTGCGCCCAGGGGCGGTTCCACTCCATCCGCTCCGCCAGCGCCCACGGGGTCAGGGGTGCGGCGAGCAGCCGCCACAGGCCGGTCAGCCGGTCCTCGTGGTGGTCGAGGAGCTCCCGGACCCGGCCGGGGGCGTCGGTGAAGGCGTGCTGGTGGGCGGGCAGCACCTCGGCGGGGTCCAGCCGACCGATGCGTTCGAGGGAGGCGAGGTAGTCGCCGAGGGGGTCGGTGACCCGCTCGTCGGAGGGGTCCTCGTACAGGCCGATGTGCGGGGAGATGCCGGGCAGCAGGTGGTCGCCGGAGAACAGGCGGCCGTTGCCGGGGAGGTTCGCCGGGTGCTCCTCCTCCAGGTGGAGGCAGACGTGGCCGGGGGTGTGGCCGGGGGTCCAGATGGCCCGCAGTCGGCGTCCGGCCAGGGGCAGCAGCTCGCCGGGGACGATCTCGCGGTCGGGCACGGCGGCCCGCAGCCCGGGCAGGGTCCGCAGCCGGCCGCCCGCGCGGGCGGCGCGCAGCGGGGCGACGTGCTCCTCGGGGGCGCCGGCGGCGGCCAGCTTCTCGCTCATGTAGTCGTACCAGACGCCGGGTTCGGCGGAGCGGGTGCGCACGACGACCTCGGTGTCGGCGGCGTGCATCGCGATCCAGGCCCCGGAGGCCTCCCGGACCTGGCCGGACAGGCCGTGGTGGTCGGGGTGGTGGTGGGTGATGACCACGCCGTGGACGTCGGCGACGGCGAGCCCGAGCGCGCCGAGCCCGGCGGTCAGGGCGTCCCAGGAAGCGGGGTCGTCCCAGCCGGTGTCGATGAGGACGGGGCCGCGATCGGTGTCGAGGACGTGGACGAGGGTGTGCCCGAGCGGATTGTCGGGGATCGGGACCTTGATGCCCCGGACACCCCCGCCGTGGTCGGTGACCTGCGGTGCCACGTGCGCCGCGTCCTCCGGTCCGTCCTCCGGCCTGTCCCTCGGCCTGTCCTCCGACGTGCCCTTCGGCTTGTCCTCCGGCATGAGGCTCCCCTGTCCGCTGGCGAGAACTTGTTTCAGTAGTAGCCCAAGTCGACCATCATCGAAGCGCCCTGACTAGTCGTCACCGCCTCCTGGATCTTCGGGGGCTCGGGGGCCGGCTTCGGCGCGGCGGTCGCGTCCACGCCGTCGCGGCGGTTCCGTCCGCGCCGTGGACTCCTCCAACTAGAACTGGTATCAGTTCTGGAACGCCAAGCCCCAGGAGGCCTCAGCCATGACCGAGCTCGTGGAACACGGACAACTGTTCATCGGCGGGCAATGGACCGACCCGCTGGGCACCGACACCCTGAGCGTCGTCTCCCCCCACACCGAGCAGGTCATCGGCAGCGTCCCCCACGCCTCCCGGGCCGACGTGGACCGCGCCGTCGCCGTCGCCCGCAAGGCCTTCGACGAAGGCCCCTGGCCCCGCATGACCCTGGACGAACGGATCGCCGTCGTCACCCGCATCAAGGACGCCATCGCCGTCCGCCACGAGGAGATCGCCCGCTCCATCAGCTCCCAGAACGGCTCCCCGTACTCCTGGAGCATCCTCGCCCAGGCCCTCGGCCCGATGATGGTCTACGACGCCGCCATCACCGTCGCCCGCGACTTCCCGTACGAGGAACACCGCCAAGGGGTGCTCGGCCCCATCCTCGTGCGCCGCGAACCCGTCGGGGTCGTCGCCGCCGTCATCCCGTGGAACGTCCCGCAGTTCGTGGCCGCCGCCAAACTCGCGCCCGCGCTGCTCACCGGGTCGACGGTGATCCTCAAGCCCTCCCCGGAGGCGCCGCTCGACTCCTACATCCTGGCGGACATCGCACGGGAGGCCGGGCTGCCCGAGGGCGTCCTGTCGATCCTGCCCGCCGACCGCGAGGTCAGCGAGTACCTCGTCGGCCACCCCGGCATCGACAAGGTCGCCTTCACCGGATCCGTCGCCGCCGGCCGCCGCGTGATGGAGGTCGCCGCACGCAACCTGACCCGGGTCACCCTGGAACTCGGCGGCAAGTCCGCCGCCGTGATCCTGCCCGACGCCGACCTGGACACCACCATCGCCGGGATCGTCCCGGCGGCCTGGATGAACAACGGCCAGGCCTGCGTGGCCCAGACCCGCGTCCTGGCACCGCGCGCCCGCTACGACGAGATCGCCGACGCCCTCGCGGCGGCGGCGGGCGCCCTCGTCGTGGGCGACCCGCTGGACCCGGCGACCCAACTCGGCCCCCTCGTCGCCCGGCGCCAGCAGCAGCGCTCGCTGGACTACATCCGCATCGGCCAGGAGGAGGGCGCGAAGATCCTCACCGGCGGCGGTCGCCCGGCGGGCCTGGAACGCGGCTGGTACGTCGAACCCACCCTCTTCGGCGACGTCGACAACTCGATGCGGATCGCCCGCGAGGAGATCTTCGGCCCGGTCGTCTGCCTCATCCCCTACGGCGACGAAGAGGAGGCCGCGCGGATCGCCAACGACTCCGAATTCGGCCTGAGCGGCAGCGTCTGGACCGCCGACACCGAGCACGGCATCGACTTCGGCCGCCGCATCCGCACCGGCACCTTCAACGTGAACACCTTCAGCCTGGACATGCTCGGCCCCTTCGGCGGCTACAAGAACAGCGGCGTGGGCCGCGAGTTCGGCCCCGAGGGCCTGGGCGAGTACCTGGAGCACAAGATGATCCACCTCCCGGCCGGCTACGCCCCCGGCGCAGCCGAGGCGGGAGCCTGATGGGGGACCGCTGGCAGGTCGAGGTCGACCGGGGCGTCTGCATCGGCTCCGGCATGTGCGTCAACCACGCCCCGGACGGCTTCTCCCTCGACTCGGCCCGCCAGTCACACCCCCGAACCCCCCAAACGGACGCGAACGAACCCACCCTCACGGCAGCCGAAGGCTGCCCGGTGGAAGCCATCCTGATCACCCTGGCCACCACGGGCGAACCGGTGTTCCCCCCGGAGGAGTGAGGGGGTGGGGGAGCCTGGGCGGGGGTGGGGCGCCGGGGCTTCCGGGAAGCCGGCACGTGGAGCCGGCCGGGGTCGGGGGTGGGCGGTGCACCCTTCACCCGGGTCGGGTGTGGTCCGGGGGCTGCCCGCCAGTCCACTGTCCTTCCGTTCCGGTCCTTGAGGGACCGGACCGACGCGGAGAGACGATGAGACCGGCGGGAAGCCACCAAACCCGCCCTGATCCGGATCAGCGGGGTTCCGCCACCCCCGACCCCGCACAGCGGACCCGACCCCGCCCCCCGACCTAACCCACCGGATCCGGCCTAACTTCCCGCAGCCCCCGCCACCCCGGCCCCCCCAACCCCCGCCCCCGTCAAGTCGATGAGGCGACAGACCGTTTCGATGTCGATCTTGACCTGGGCGATCGAGGCGCGGCCCGACAGCCAGGTGATGAGCGCCGAGTGCCAGGTGTGTTCGATGACGCGGACCGCCGAGAGTTGTTCCGCCGTCGGGGCGGCGTCCAGGCCCATCGCGTCCAGGATGATGGCCGTCGTCAGGCGGGAGACGGTGTCGACCTCCGGGCTCACGCTGCGGTCCGCGAACGTCAGGGCGCGGACCATGGCGTCCGCGAGGTGCGGTTCGCGTTGGAGCGCGCGGAACGCGCGCATCAGGGTCTCCGCGACCCGGGCCGCGGGGTCGTCGCCCGCCGGGGGGCGCTTGCGCAGCGTCGTGTGCATGTGTTGGAGCTGGTCCTGCATCGTCGCGACGAGCAGGTGCACCTTCGAGGGGAAGTACCGGTACAGCGTGCCGAGGGCGACGCTGGACAGCTCCGCGACCTCCCGCATCTGCACGGCGTCGAAGCCGCCGCGGCTGGCCAGCTGCGCGCTCGCGTGCAGGATGCGACGACGGCGGGCCTCCTGGCGCTCCGTCAGGGGAGGGGACGCCGGCGTGGTGACGGCCTTCGCTTCCGCTGTCATGTGTCCCGCTCCATGGCGTTCCGTGGGCTGTTCCGTGGCGTCGCTGGTGGTGCCGCGCAGGGCTGATCCGGTCATCATCCGGGCATGATCCGGGATCAGCATGTCAGGCGCCCGAGTCGTGGCGCGAATCACCTGCTCCGCCTCTTACGGTGTGGTTTCCGGCCGGTAGATTCAATGGTCTTCAACGGATCAAGTCTGAAACTTGTTCTACATTATCCGAGCGGTTACGCTCCGGCGAAAGTCGCAGGCAGAAGGGGGCCGAGAGTGACCGCTGAGGCCATCGTGACGAGCCCTTTCGCGGGTTCCGCCACCGACGGCGACCGCCCGCTCCGCATCGCGCTCCTCACCTACAAGGGGAACCCGTTCTGCGGCGGCCAGGGCGTCTACGTCCGGCACCTCTCGCGTGAGCTCGTCCGCCTCGGACACTCCGTCGAGGTCATCGGTTCGCAGCCCTACCCGGTGCTCGACACGGGCGCCACGCTCACCGAGCTGCCGAGCCTGGACCTGTACCGCAGCCCCGACCCGTTCCGTACGCCCAAGCGCGACGAGTACCGGGACTGGATCGACGCCCTCGAAGTCGCCACGATGTGGACGGGCGGATTCCCCGAGCCGATGACGTTCTCGCTGCGCGCCCGGCGCCATCTGCGCGAGCGCGCGGGCGAGTTCGACGTCATCCACGACAACCAGACCCTCGGCTACGGGCTGCTCGGCGACCTCGGCGCCCCCCTCGTGACGACGGTCCACCACCCCATCACCGTCGACCGGCGGCTGGACATCGACGCCGCCAAGGACTTCAAGAAGCGGCTCTCGGTGCGGCGTTGGTACGCCTTCACCCGCATGCAGGGCCGCGTCGCCCGCAGGCTGCCGTCCGTGCTGACCGTCTCGGGCTCCTCCCAGCAGGAGATCGCCGAGCACCTCGGCGTCCGCGACGACCGCATCCACGTCGTCCACATCGGCGCCGACACCGACCTGTGGTCGCCCGACCCCTCCGTGGCCGAGGTGCCCGGTCGGATCGTGACGACCTCCAGCGCCGACGTCCCCCTCAAGGGGCTCGTCCACCTCGTCGAGGCCCTCGCCAAGCTCCGTACGGAGCGGCCCGACGCGCACCTCGTCGTCGTCGGCAAGCGCGCCGAGAGCGGGCCCGTCGCCCGGGCGATCGAGACGTACGGGCTCCAGGACGCGGTCCGCTTCGTCAAGGGCATCACCGACGCCGAGCTCGTCGACCTCGTGCGCGGCGCCCAGGTCGCCTGCGTGCCCTCCCTGTACGAGGGCTTCTCGCTGCCGGCGGCCGAGGCGATGGCCACCGGCACCCCGCTGGTCGCCACGACCGGCGGTGCCATCCCCGAGGTGACCGGCGCCGACGGGGAGACCTGTCTGGCCGTGCCGCCCGGTGACGCGGGGGCGCTGGCTGCCGCGCTGGGCCGGATGTTGGGCGACGCCGCGCTCCGCGAGCGTCTCGGAGCGGCCGGGCGGGAGCGGGTTCTGTCCCGGTTCACCTGGGCCAAGGCCGCCGAGGGCACCGTCGCGCACTACCGCGCCGCCATCGCACAGGCGACCATCACACAGGCTGCCGTCGGCCGGTCCGCCGTCGACCCGACCGGGGCGGCCACCACCCGTACCGGCGGGCCGCGCTGAGCTCGGGCCGCCGACGCAGCTCCACGAGCAGTTCCTTCCGCTCCTCCCACCCCTCCCACCCCCGCGACAGCGAAGGCAGGACCCCGTGCTGACCGTCGATTTCTCCCGGTTCCCGCTCGCCGCAGGCGACCGTGTGCTCGATCTGGGCTGCGGCGCAGGCCGGCACGCCTTCGAGTGCTACCGGAGAGGCGCCCAGGTGGTCGCCGTCGACCGCAACGGCGAGGAGATCCGCGAGGTCGCCAAGTGGTTCGCCGCCATGAAGGAGGCCGGTGAGGCACCCGCGGGCGCCACCGCCACCGCGATGGAGGGCGACGCGCTGGCGCTGCCGTTCCCCGACGACTCCTTCGACGTCGTGATCATCTCCGAGGTGATGGAGCACATCCCCGACGACAAGGGCGTCCTCGCCGAGATGGTCCGCGTCCTGAAGCCGGGCGGCCGCATCGCGATCACCGTGCCGCGCTACGGCCCGGAGAAGGTCTGTTGGGCGCTCTCCGACGCCTACCACGAGGTCGAGGGCGGTCACATCCGCATCTACAAGGCGGACGAGCTGCTCGGCAAGATGGAGGCCGCCGGCCTCAAGCCGTACGGCACCCACCACGCGCACGGCCTGCACTCCCCGTACTGGTGGCTCAAGTGCGCCTTCGGCGTGGACAACGACAAGGCGCTGCCGGTCAAGGCGTACCACAAGCTCCTGGTCTGGGACATCATGAAGAAGCCGCTCGCGACCCGGCTCGCCGAGCAGGCGTTGAACCCGGTGATCGGCAAGAGCTTCGTGGCGTACGCGACCAAGCCGCACCTGCCCGTCGGCGCCACCCGGTGACCGCGCCCCGGCGCACCGCACCCGAACACCTCGTCCTGGACGGCGTGCTGACCGCCGAGGAGGCCGCCCTGACGGTGGAGGGGATCCTCGCCGCGCAGCGGCCGGACGGGGCCATCCCGTGGTTCCGGGGCCACCACCTCGACCCGTGGGACCACACCGAGGCCGCGATGGCCCTCGACACGGCGGGCGAGCACGAGGCCGCGGAGCGGGCGTACGACTGGCTGGTCCGGCACCAGAACCAGGACGGTTCCTGGCACGCGGCCTACGCCGACCGGCCCGAGGGGGTGGACACCGCCGCGCCGCAGGACGCGAGCCGGGAGTCCAACTTCGTCGCGTACATAGCCGTCGGCGTCTGGCACCACTACCTGGCCACCGGCGACGACCGGTTCCTGGACCGCATGTGGCCGGCGGTCTACGCGGCGGTGGAGTTCGTCCTGGCGCTCCAGCAGCCCGGCGGCGAGATCGGTTGGAAGCGGGAGGCGGACGGCGTCCCCGTGACGGACGCCCTGCTGACGGGTTCCTCGTCCATCCACCAGGCCCTGCGCTGCGCGCTGGCGATCGCCGACCACCGGGGGGATCCGCAGCCCGACTGGGAGCTGGCGACGGGCGCGTTGGGGCACGCCATCCGCAGGCACCCGGAGCGGTTCCTCGACAAGTCGCACTATTCGATGGACTGGTACTACCCGGTGTTGGGCGGCGCGCTGACCGGCCCGGAGGCGAAGGCGCGGATCGAGGCGCGCTGGGACGAGTTCGTCGTCCCGGACCTCGGGGTCCGCTGCGTCCTGCCGAACCCGTGGGTGACCGGCGGGGAGTCCTGCGAACTGGCGCTGTCGCTGTGGGCGATGGGGGAGTCGGACCGGGCGCTGGAGATCCTGCGCTCGATCGGTCACCTGCGCGCCGACAACGGCATGTACTGGACGGGCTACGTGTTCCAGGACCGGGCGGTGTGGCCGGTGGAGCAGACGACCTGGACGGCCGGGTCGCTGCTGCTGGCCGTCGCCGCGCTAGGCGGGGACGGCGCGACGGGCGAGGTCTTCGGCGGGCTCACGCTCCCGGTGGGCCTGGAACCGGACTGCTGTCGCGGCTGAACGGGAACGCCGGCCGAGCCGGGCCCCCGCCGTGACCGCAACGCTGAGCGGAACCGGAACGCTGAGCCGAACCGAACGCCGAGCGGAGCCGGAACGGGTGCTGAGCGGAACCGGAACGCACGTGCCCGCCCCGCCTGGGTGCGGGGCGGGCACGGGTGCCCGGAGGACGGGGTCGGCGGGGTTGGCCCCTTCGGCCCTCCGGGCGGGGCCGGTCCCGTGGACCGCCCCGGTCGGGGGTCAGCGGCGGGCCATCCAACCGGCGATGGCATGGCCGACGAGGACGTAGACGACGGCGGCCAGGCCGTAGCCGACGATGACCCGGGCCGTTTCTCCGTCGATGGTGAACAGGTCCCGGGACCAGCTCGTCAGCCAGTCGGCGATGTCGCGCACGAGGGCGACCAGACTGTTGCCCTGGTTGGCGTCCAGGAGCCACAGCACGATCCACAGGACGATGAGGAACGCGGCCACGTCCGCGACGAGGGCGATGGCCCGGGCGGGGCCCGCGCCGCGGGCGGCTCCGCGCGTATGTGCTCGGGTGTGTGGGGACATGACAACCGTGTTGCCCCAGGATCGCGGCCCAAACCCGAACGGGTCCCCCAAGTGGCGCAGCTTCACGGCCGGGGCGAGGCTGCGGGGGACACCCCCGTCCCCGGAGGAAACCGTGTCCGTACTCGTACTCAGTACCGTCCGATTCCGCCGCACCCTCACCGCGGTGATCCTGTCCTGTGCGCTGTTGGGCGGTGCGACCGCCTGCGGCGGCAGCAGCGGCGACAGCGCGCGGCAGCCGGAGCTGTCCTCCGCGGCGGCGGCCGAGTTGGCCGTCCTCGCGGCGGCGGAGCCGGCGGCCGCAGAAGCCGATGAGTTGGCCGCGGTGACGCCGACGCCGACCACGCCCGCCGAGAAGCAGAAGTTCGCCAAGACGCGCTTCGTCGCCAACGCCGGCCTCGCGGCCGGGGCGACGTACCAGTGGATCGTCAAGCCGTACCAGGCCGGCAAGTTCAAGAAGGGCGCCTCGGGCCGTACCTTCGCGCTGATCAAGGCCGGTCTCGCGGGCGCCTTCGCCTACAACCGGTTGAAGGCGGCGGTCGACAACGCCAAGGGCGACCCGCTGCTGTCGAAGGCGATGGGCCCGCTGACGGCGGGCATCGAGTCGCTGAAGGGCCTCGGCACCAAGCTCCGCAAGGGCCAGGCCGGTGACGCCGACATCAGCTCCTTCCAGGACGTCATCAACGGGGTCAAGAACGCGGGCCAGAGCGCCGGCGCCCCGGTGAAGGACCAGGTGCCGAGCCTGTCGCAACTCGGCGGTTAGGCCGCGCCGCGCCTTCGCGCGCGGGCGGGCCGGACGGGGCCGGTGGGCCACCGTCCGGCCCGCCCGCGTTCCCGGGCTGTTTCAATGGTCCGTGTGATCGAATTCCTGGTGTTGGGCGTCGTGGCCGCCGGAGCCGGTTGGCTCGTCCGCCGCAAGCACCGCACGCGTCAGGCCGCCGGTAAGCCGGTGGGCATCCCGTGCATGGCCCGCCACCCGGCCGGTGCGGGCCGTTGGCGCGCGGGCCGGGTGCACGCGGGCCGGGGCGAGGTGCTGCGCTGGGAGCCCCGGCGCGGCGAGGCCGTGCCGCTGTCGGGGGCCCGCTCGACCGGCGTACGGGTGCCGACGGTGCGCGAGGGCATCGCCATCAACCCCGGCTCACGGATCGTGGCCTGCGCCCTGCAGGGCGGCGGGGAGATCGAGATCGCCGTCATGCCCCTGGACGTACGGGAACTGCTGGAGGCCGTCCCCGAGTAGCCGGGGCTTCCCGTTCGACCGCTGGGAGCCCGAGGAGCCCGCTCAGCCGTTCAGTTCCGCCAGGACGCGCAGGGTGTGGGGGTCGGGGGCGGTGACCAGCAGGTCGGTGACGGGGCCCTTGCGCCACAGTTCCAGCCGTTCCGCGATCCGTTCTCGGGGGCCGACGAGGGAGATCTCGTCCGCGAAGGCGTCCGGGACCGCGAGGACGGCCTCCTCCTTGCGGCCGGCGAGGAACAGCTCCTGGATGCGCCGGGCCTCCTCCTCGTAGCCCATCCGGGCCATGAGGTCGGCGTGGAAGTTGCGGGCCGCGTGCCCCATGCCGCCGATGTAGAAGCCGAGCATCGCCTTGACCGGCAGCAGGCCCTCGGCGACGTCCTCGCAGACCTTGGCCCGGGCCATCGGGGCGATCATGAAGTTCTCGGGGAGGTCACCGAGGGAGGCCCGGTAGACGTCGGTGCGGGTGGGCGACCAGTACAGCGGCAGCCAGCCGTCGGCGATCCGGGTGGTCTGGGCGATGTTCTTGGGGCCCTCGGCACCGAGCAGCAGCGGGAGGTCGGCGCGCAGCGGGTGGGTGATCGGTTTGAGGGGCTTGCCAAGGCCGGTGCCGTCCGCGCCGCGGTACGGGTGGCTGTGGAAGCGGCCGTCGACGACGACGGGCGCCTCGCGGCGCAGCACCTGGCGGATGACGTCGACGTACTCGCGGGTGGCGGTGAGCGGGCTCGACGGGAACGGGCGCCCGTACCAGCCCTCCACCACCTGGGGTCCGGACAGGCCGAGGCCGAGCGTCATCCGGCCGCCCGAGAGGTGGTCCAGGGTGAGGGCGTGCATGGCGGTGGCGGTGGGGCTGCGGGCGGCCATCTGCGCGATCGCGGTGCCCAGCCGGATCCGGGAGGTGTGCGCGGCGATCCAGGTGAGCGGGGTGAAGGCGTCGGAGCCCCAGGCCTCGGCGGTCCAGACGGAGTGGTAGCCGAGGCGTTCGGCTTCGACGGCGAGGTCGAGGTGGGCGGGTGCGGGCCCGCGGCCCCAGTACCCGAGTGCGAGTCCGAGCCGCATGGAAGTCCCCTCACCCGTGTCTGACGATGCGTCAGGTGACTGTAGGGCAACGGCCCCCCGCCCGGAAGGGCGGGGGGCCGTGAGGGCTGTCCCGGCGGGCCGGGGCGTGCTCAGCCGCGCTGGATGCCCGAGGTGTCGTTCAGGACGCCGCGCCGGCCGTCCTGGGTCTGCGCGATCAGCGTGGCGGGGCCGCGCTGGTCGACGGCCAGGTACCAGGTGCCGGGCGCGAGCTCGGCGATCGGGGTGGGGGAGCCGTCCTCACCGAAGAGGGGACGGGCCACCGGCACCGCGAACCAGAACGGCGTGAAGTCCGCGGCCGGGGTCGGGGCGGGAGCCGGGGTGGGCTGGTGGCCCGAGTGGCCCGAGTGGTCCTGCGGGCCGGGCGCCGGGTTCGGCGTACCGCCGTAGGGCGGGGCGGGCTGCGGGGTGGATCCGTAGGGCTGGGGCTGCTGCCCGCCCGGATAGCCGTATCCGCTGCCCGGCTGCTGCTGGGCGCCGAACGGCGGCGGGACGGCGGCGGGCCGCGGCTCCGGCATGAGCTTGCCGGCGAGGGCGGGGATCTTGGACCCGGCGATCGCGACACCGGCCAGGACCAGGGTCGCGAGGAAGGCGATGATGCTGCCGGCGCCGAGGTCGGCCCCGGACGGACTGGTGATCAGGGACCACAGCGCGGCCCAGGCGGCGGAAACGGCCAGCACGGTGCCCCACGCCGACAGCGGCAGGCCCGCGAGCTTGCGGCCCTCGGGCTGGAGGCGTGCGAAGACGAGCAGGCCGGCCGCGATGAAGCCGGTGAGGAAGATGGTGGGCAGGACCAACCGGTAGACGTCGGTGTCCCACGCGCTCGGGAGGTCCAGGCCGGTGGCGGAGTAGAAGTCGAGGAACGAGGCGATGAACAGCAGCGCCGCTGCTCCGATCACCACGCCGTCTCCTCGAGTGAGGGAGCGGATGTTCACTTCTCAGGTGTCCTTCTCGGTCTCGGTCGTCTCGTGGTGCCGCGGTCGCAGATCAGGGCTGGAGCGGGGCGGGCGGCACCATGGTACGGAGGTTTTCCGTGACCGGGCTGACCGGGGCGGCGGGCCGCCCGGTGGGACTACCCGCCGAGGAACCCGACGATGCCGTCGGCGATGCCCTGCGCGGCCTTCTGCCGCCACTCCGGACTCGTCAGCAGCGCCGCGTCCTTGGCGTCACGCATGTTGCCGCATTCGATGAACACCTTGGGCCGGGTCGAGAGGTTCAGTCCGCCCAGATCGTCACGAACCACCAAACCGGTACCGGATCCGAGGTAGTTGGCGGGACCGGTGCCGGTGGTCCGGGCGAAGTTGCCGGCGATCCGCTCGCCGAGCGTGCGCGACGGTCCGACGATCTTCGAGGTGTCCGCGGAACCGCCGCGGACGGCGGCCGGGAGGATGACGTGGTAGCCGCGGCTGCCCTCGGAGACGCCGTCGGCGTGGACCGAGACGACCGCGTCGGCCTTGGCCTCGTTGCCGATGCGGGCCCGCTCGTCGATGCAGGGGCCCCACGGGCGCTCCGGGCCGGCCTCGTGGGTGAAGAGCACCTTCACCCCGCGCGCCTCCAGGACCGTGCGCAGGCGGCGCGACACGTCCATCGTGAACTCGGCTTCCATGTAGCCGGAGTTGGTGGTGGTGCCGGTGGTGTCGCACTCCTTGCGGTTCGTACCGATGTCGACTTGACGGTTGATCTCGCGGGAGTGCTTGAAGTTGCCCGTGTTGTGTCCGGGGTCGATGACCACCGTCCGGCCCGCGAGCGGGTCGGGGGCGCCGGCGGGAGCGCCCGGCGAGCCGGAGGCGAGGGGCGGGCCCGACGGCAGGGGCGAGCCCGACGCGGCGGGAGAGGCGGGCGCGGCCGGGGCGCTCGGGGTGGCGCCGGCCTTCCCGTCCGCGCCCCCCGGGGCGGTGTGCGAGGCGGGCTGCGGCGCCGCCCGGGTCTGCGGGTCGCCGGCGGCCGGCCCCGCCAGGGCCTGGGTCAGCACCCAGCCGGCCAGGCAGGTCGGCGCGAGCACCGCCGCCGCGACCGCGAGGGTGGAACGCCGGGTGTACCAGGGCCGGTCCGGGCTGATCGACGAGCCGGACTCGGGGGACGGGGGGCTGTTGTCGTAGCGCACCTCGCGATGCTAGAGCGCCCGACCGTCGTCCGGAGGGACCATCCGCCATTCGTGGGCGGTGCGCTTATCGGTTAAACGCCGGGTGACGTGCGGTCCGGCCCGCTGCCCGCTCCGGTGCGGCGCAGGACGCGCAGCGAGTCCGTGACGGAGATCTCCTCGAAGGCGCCCGAGGCCAGCGCCCGCAGGTAGATCCGGTACGGGGCCTGCCCGCCGTCGGCCGGGTCGGGGAACACGTCGTGGATGACGAGCGTGCCGCCCTCCGCGACGTGCGGAGCCCAGCCCTCGTAGTCGCCCGTCGCGTGCTCGTCGGTGTGGCCGCCGTCGATGAAGACGAACCCGAGCTTGCCGCCCCAGGCGGCGGCGACCTGCGGGGAGCGGCCGACGATCGCGATCACGTGGTCCTCCAGCCCTGCCTTGTGCAGGGTCCGGCGGAAGGTGGGCAGGGTGTCCATCAGCCCGACCTCCGGGT
Organism: Streptomyces sp. NPDC048383; assembly: GCF_040651775.1. NCBI lineage: Bacteria > Bacillati > Actinomycetota > Actinomycetes > Kitasatosporales > Streptomycetaceae > Streptomyces > Streptomyces sp. NPDC048383. The sequence goes on along the minus strand of NZ_JBEZKS010000083.1, from coordinate 6,791 downwards.
CCACCACCGTCGGGTCGTGGTACTCCCAGCCCGGCTGCTGCTCCTCGCTGCCCCGGTGGTGGTCGACGGTGATCGCCGGCACGCCCGCCTCGCGGGCGGCGTCCGCGAGCAGGAGGGTGGAGCGACCGCAGTACGTCCCGACCTCCAGGAGCGGCAGCCCGAGCGCCGCCGCCGCGGTGGCGGCCTCGTACAGGGCGAGGCCCTCCCGTACGGGCATGAACCCCTTGGCGGCCTCGAAGGCGGCGAGGGTCTCCGGCTTGGGGGTGGCCATGTCGTTCCTCCTGAGCTGCGGATCGGTGGCGGCCCATGCTGCCCTACCCGCTGGTAGGACGCTACGGCCGGGGTGCGCGGGCGGACGTGTGCCGCCGCCGACTCAGCGCCCGAACAGGCGGGCCAGGCCGGCTCCGCGCTCCGACCTCCGGTCCTCCCGCAGCACCCGCCGCAGTTCGTCACGGGTCTCCGTGGCCTCCTGGGTCAGCCAGTGGGTGTTGCCGGCGGTCAGGTGGAGCCGGTGCAGCAACGGCTTGAGGAGCTCCAGCGCGCGGTCGGGGTCGCCCGCCTCGCCGATGCTGCGGACCACCCGGTGCGCCATCACCGCGTCACCGTGGGCCGCGAGCGCCTCCGGGTCCGGGTACAGCCACAGGTAGAGCCGGGCGGCCGGCGCGCTGCCGCGCGTCGGGGGCGGCGGACGCGCGGGCGGCCTTCTCGACGCCCGCCGGTGGGGGCCCGTTTCGCCGTCAGGCGTGACCTGCGTCACAACCTGTCACAATCGGCGGCGCCGCGGTGTCTTCAGGGCGAACCCGAGCGACGGACCGCGAGGGCGGACCCCCGAGAGACGGAGTGGAGACCATGGCCGAGAACACCGAGGTCGTCGTGATCGGCGGAGGCTACGCCGGCGTCATGGCGGCCAACCGCCTGACGCTGCGCGGCGACGTGAGCGTGACGCTGATCAACCCGCGGCCGGACTTCGTCCACCGGATCCGCTTGCACCAGCTGGCGGCCGGGACCGGCGACGCGGTCGTCCCGTACCGGGAGGTGCTGGCCCAGGGCGTCCGGCTGGTCGTCGACAGCGTGACCCGGATCGACGCGGCGGGGCGCGGCGTGGCCCTGGCGGGCGGCGGGACGGTCGGCTACGACCACCTCGTCTACGCGGTGGGCAGCGGCAGCGCCGACCCGACGGTGCCCGGCGCGGCCGGGTTCGCCCACCCGATCGCCACCCTGGAGGACGCGCGGCGACTGCGGCCGGTACTGGAGGCCGCTCCCGCCGAGGCCGCGGTGACCGTCGTCGGCGCCGGTCCCACCGGCATCGAGACGGCCGCCGAGCTGGCGGAGGCGGGGCGTGCCGTGACCCTGGTCTGCGGCGGTCCGCTCGGCCCGTACCTGCACGCGCGCGGTCGGCGCTCGGTCGCCGGGCGGCTCGCCGGACTCGGGGTGGCGGTGCTCGAAGGCCCCGACACGGTGGTGACGGCGGTGACGGACCGGATGGTGCGGCTGCGCGACGGCCGCGAGGTGCCGAGCGCGGTGACCATCTGGACGGCCGGGTTCGGGGTGCCGGAGCTGGCGGCGCGCAGCGGGCTCAGCACCGACGCCCTGGGTCGCCTGCTCACCGACGAGACGTTGACCAGCGTGGACGACGACCGCATCGTCGCGGCCGGGGATTCGGCGGCCCCGTCGAACCTGCCGCCGCGGATGAGCTGCCAGGCAGCGATGCCGTTGGGCGCGCGCGCCGCCGACACGGTGCTGAGCCGGATCGGGGGCAAGGAGCCCGAGCCGCTCAACCAGCCCTTCGGCGCCCAGTGCATCAGCCTGGGCCGCCACGACGGCATCTTCCAGTTCGCCCGCGACGACATCGCCATCCGGTTGCACATCGACGGCGGCCTCGGAGCGAGGTTGAAGGAGAAGGTGTGCCGGGCCGTCGTCGAGCACCTGGCCGGCGAGGCGGCCAAGCCCGGGGCGTACAAGCTGCACCGGATTTCGGGAGCGGCCAAGCGCCGACGGCGGTTGGCCCGGGCGGAGGGCCCCGAGCGGGTTGTTACGGTCGAACGGGCAGTCTGAGTCGGTGGAAGCGCGGCCGGCCGTAGCGGCCGGCCGCCGAGGGAAAACGGAGGGGGATCGCGCCATGGACGCACGCACGGGGGCCGCGGACGGTCGGGGGCCGGTCGCGACCGGGAAGGGGCCGGGGCCCGACGAGTCCGTCCCGGGGTCGGCGACCGCAGCGTTCCTCGCCCACCGGAACCTGCTGTTCACCGTCGCCTACGAGATGCTCGGGTCGGCGGCCGACGCCGAGGACGTCCTCCAGGAGACCTGGCTGCGCTGGATCGAGGTCGATCCGGCCGAGGTCCGCGACCCGCGCTCCTACCTGGTGCGGATGACGACCCGGCAGGCGCTCAACCGGCTGCGCGTCCTGAGCCGCCGCAAGGAGTCGTACGTCGGGCCCTGGCTGCCGGAGCCGTTGCTGACGACGCCCGACGTGGCGGAGGACGTCGAGCTCGCCGAAAGCGTGTCGATGGCGATGATGCTCGTCATGGAGACCCTGTCGCCGACGGAACGGGCCGTCTTCGTGCTGCGCGAGGTCTTCGCCGTCGGCTTCGAGGAGATCGCGGCCGCCGTGGACAAGAGCCCGGCGGCCGTGCGGCAGATCGCGCACCGGGCCCGCCGGCACGTCGACGCCCGCCGCCCCCGCGCCGTGGTCTCCCCGGCCCGGGCCCGGGCGGCCGTGGAGTCGTTCCGGCGCGCGCTCGAAACGGGGGACCTGCAGGGCCTGATGGACGTACTGGCCCCCGAGGCCGTGCTGGTGGCCGACGGCGGCGGCGTCAAACAGGCCGGTCCGCGCCCGGTCGTCAGCGCCGACAAGGTGGCGCGTCTGATCGTCGGCGGCATCGCCAAGCAGGGGGTCGCGGTCACCGGCACCCCGACCGTGGTCAACGGCGACCCGGCCCTGATCCTCCGGCTGGACGGCGAGTTCGACGGCGTCCTGACGTTCCGGGTCGAGGGGGACCGGATCGCGGACCTCTACTACGTCCGCAACCCGGAGAAGCTGACGCGGGTCGGGTCCGGGACCGCGCTCAGCCGGCGCTGAACGGCGCGGCGGGGGTCGGGGGCGCCCGCCGGCCGAAGTCCGGTGTGAGGAGAACACGTTCTCGTTCTGACCTTCCGTCAGAATGGAACGTGTTCTAGCCTGCCGCGCATGGGCATCGGAATCACTGGGGAACAACGGGAGCTGGCCGCCGCCGTACGCGGCTGGGTCGCACGGGCCGTGCCGCCCGAGGAGGTGCGCAAGCTGCTCGACGCCCCGCCGCGGAGCGGACTGCGGCCCGCCTACTGGGACGGCCTCGCGGCGGCCGGACTGCTGGCGCCCCACCTGGAGGGCGGGACGCTGCTGGACCTGGCCGTCGTGGTGGAGGAGGCCGCCCGGGCGGCGCTGCCCGGGGCGTTCCTGCCGAGCGCGCTGGCCTCCGTACTCCTGGACCGGGCCGGGGTCGAACCGCTCGGCCGCCGCGTGGGGGCGGTGGCCCTCGGGCCCGGCAACATCACCGCCGTCGCCGTCGAAGGCGGCGGGTACCGGCTGGACGGGGTGGCGCCGCCGGTGCTCGGCGCGGGGGAGGCCGAACTGGTCCTCCTGGCCGCCGGCCCGGCGGAGGCCGGCGGGGGCGGCGCAGTCGCCGCAGTCGCCGCATCCGCCGAAGCCCCCGCATCGACCGCGCCCGCCGAAGCCCCCGCATCCACCGCGCCCGCCGAAGCCACCGCATCCGCCGAAGTCGCCCCCGCCACGCGCTGGTTCGCCGTGGACGCCGCCGCGCTCGACATCCGCACCCACGAGAGCGCCGACCCGACCCGCCCCACCGCCGAGGTCCGGGCCCGGGCGGTCACCGTGCCCGCCGACCGGCTGCTGGAGCTGGACGCCGACCTCGTCACCGACCTGGCCCGCGCCCTGTTCGCCGCCGACGCCTGCGGCACCGCCGCCTGGGCGGTGCACACGGCCGCCGATTACGCGAAGGTCCGCGAGCAGTTCGGCCGGCCCATCGGACGGTTCCAGGGCGTCAAGCACCTGTGCGCCGACATGCTGGTCCGCCTCGAACAGGCCCGCGCCCTGGCCTGGGACGCCGTGAACTGCGCGGACGAACCCGACGGGGACCCCGCCGCCCGCTCGCTCGTCGCCGCCCTCGCCGCCGGGACCGCCCTCGACGCCGCCTGGTCCTGCGCCAAGGACTGCATCCAGATCCTCGGCGGCATCGGCTTCACCTGGGAACACGACGCCCACGTGTACCTGCGCCGGGCGCTCGTGGCCCGCCAACTCCTCGGCCCCGGCGACGGCCACCGGCTGAGCGCCGTGCGGTACGCCGTCGCCGGCGCCCGGCGCGTCCTGCGCCTGGAACTCCCCGCCGAGGCCGAGACCCACCGGGCGGCCGCCCGCACCGCCATCGCGGCGGCCCGCGGCCTCGACCCGGCCGCCGCCCGCCGGGCGCTCGCCCCCACCGGCTACGCGGCCCCCTACCTGCCGCCGCCGTACGGACTGGGCGCGGGGCCCGTCCAACAGCTCGTCGTCCAACAGGAACTGGAGGAGGCCGGGGTCCGCCTCGCCGACCTGTCCATCGCCACCTGGGTCGTGCCCTCGCTGCTCGCGTACGGCACGGACGCGCAGCGGGAGGCGTACGTCCTGCCCACCCTGCGCGGCGACACGACCTGGTGCCAGCTCTTCTCCGAGCCGGGCGCCGGCTCCGACCTGGCCTCGCTGCGGACCCGCGCGGAACGCACCCCGACGGGCACCTGGCGGATCAACGGGCAGAAGGTGTGGACGAGTTCCGCGCACACCGCCGACTACGGGATCCTGCTGGCCCGAACCGATCCGGACGCGCCGAAGCACAAGGGCCTCGGCTACTTCGTCGTCGACATGAAGCACACCCGGGGCATCGACGTCCGCCCGCTCAAGGAGATCACCGGCGAGGCCCTCTTCAACGAGGTCTGGTTCGACGACGCCGAACTCCCCTCGGACGCCTTGGTCGGCGCCGCCGACGGCGGCTGGAAGGTCGCCCGCAACACCCTGGGCAACGAACGCGTCCACATGGCCGACCAGATGACCTTCGACACCGGCCTCGAAGCGCTGATCGCCGCCTGCGCCGGCCTCGACGGGGACCGACGGGCGCGGATCGGCGCGCTGGCCGCCGAGGCGCACGCGCTCGCCTGCATCGGGCTGCGGACCACCCTCCAGCAGGTGTCCGGGCTGGAGCCCGGCGCCGGCGCGTCCGTACGCAAACTCCTCCAGACCCCGCACCAGCAGCGGACCGCCGAGCTCGCGCTCGAACTGCTGGGTCCGGCGGGCGCGGTACGGGAGGGGGCGGGCGAGCGGGCGGTGCACGGGATGCTCATGTCCCGCTGCCTGACCATCGCCGGCGGCACCACCCAGGTCCAGCTCAACGTCGTCGCCGAGCGGATTCTCGGCCTCCCCAGGGACTGAAGGGACTGCACGGACATGAAGTCGTACATCGTGGGCGTCGGCATGACGAAGTTCGAGAAGCCGGAATCGCGGGACTGGCAGTACTGGGACATGGTCAAGGAGGCCGGCACCGCCGCGCTGACGGACGCGGGCGTGGACTACGGGCTCGTCGAGCAGGTGCCGGTCGGTTACTGCTTCCAGGCCTCCACGGCGGGCCAGCGGGCCGCGTACGAACTGGGGCTCAGCGGGGTCCCGGTCTACAACGTCAACAACAACTGCGCGACGGGCTCGACGGCGCTGATGATGGCGCGGCAGTTCGTGGAGGGCGGGATCAGCGACTGCGTCCTCGCGCTCGGCTTCGAGAAGATGAAGCGCGGCGCGCTCGGCGGCGGCGCGGAGGGGGGTGCCCGCGGCGGAGCCGCTGAGGATCTCGGTAGGACGTCCCCGGTCGCCCGGCACTACGGGATCATGGCCGCCGCGCACGGCTTCGAGATGTCCCCGCCCACCGCCCAGATCTTCGGGAACGCGGCCCGCGAGCACATGGACCGGTACGGGACCACGCCCGAGCAGCTCGCGGCGGTCGGCGCGAAGAACCACCGGCACTCCGCGAACAACCCGAACGCGCAGTTCCAGGACGTGTACACGGTCGCCGAGATCCTGGCGGCGAAGGAGATCCACGCGCCGCTGACCAAACTCCAGTGCTCGCCCACCTCGGACGGCGCGGCAGCCGCGCTGGTGGTCTCCGAACGCTTCCTCGTCCGGCACGGACTGCACGACAAGGCCGTGGAGATCGTCGGTCAGGCGATGACCACGGACACCGCGGCGAGCTTCGGCGGCTCGTGCGTCGACGTCGTCGGCAAGCCGATGACGGCCGCCGCGGCCCGCCAGGTGTACGAGAGCTCCGGGCTCGGCATCGAGGACGTCGACGTGGTCGAGCTGCACGACTGCTTCTCCGTCAACGAACTCCTGACGTACGAGGCCCTCGGCATGTGCGCCGACGGGGCCTCCGGCAAGCTCGTCGAGAGCGGCGCCACCACCTACGGCGGACGCTGGGTGGTCAACCCGTCGGGCGGCCTGATCTCCAAGGGCCACCCGCTGGGGGCGACGGGGCTCGCGCAGGCGGCGGAGCTGGTGTGGCAGCTGCGCGGCGAGGCCGGCCCGCGCCAGGTCCCCGGCGCGGGGGTGGGCCTCGCCCACAACATCGGGCTGGGCGGGGCGGCGGTGGTGACCATGCTGCGGCGGTAGGACCCACCGGCAGGCCCGCCCCGCGGTGCGGTGCCCCGCGGTGCGGTGCCCCGCGGTGCGGTGCCCCGCGGTGCGGTGCCCCGCGGTGCGGTGCCCCGCGGTGCGGTGCCCC
>NZ_JBEZKS010000082.1:0-26709 GCF_040651775.1 Streptomyces sp. NPDC048383 | reverse complement strand
CCGCTCAACCCCGCCGCCCCCCCCGGCCCCGCCCGCGACGCGCCGCAGGACCCCGGTCCTGCGGCGCGTCGTCGTTTCCGGGCCCCGTCGGGACGGACCTACACGGCCGCCCGGACCGCCGAGACGGCCTTGCGGGCCGCCACCAGGACGGGGTCCCAGACCGGGGAGAACGGCGGCGCGTAGCCCAGGTCCAGGGCGACGACCTGTTCCACCGTCATGCCCGCCGTCAGGGCGACGGCCGCGACGTCGACCCGCTTCGCGGAGCCCGCGCCGCCGACGATCTGCACGCCCAGTAGGCGGCCGGTACGGCGCTCGGCCAGCATCTTGACCGTCATCTCCGTGGCACCCGGGTAGTAACCCGCCGTGTTGGTGGAGGTGATGGTGGCCGTCACGAAGCGCAGGCCCGCTTCCAGCGCGTCCCGCTCGCGCAGTCCTGTGCGGGCGATCTCCAGCTCGCACACCTTGCTCACCGCCGTGCCCACCACCCCGGGGAAGGTGGCGTAGCCGCCCCCCACGCCGGCGCCGATGACCTGGCCGTGCTTGTTGGCGTGCGTGCCCAGCGGGATGTGCCGGGTGCGGCCCGCCACCAGGTCCAGGACCTCCACGCAGTCACCGCCCGCCCACACGTCCTCGTGACCGCGCACCCGCATCGAGAGGTCCGTCAGGATGCCCCCCGAGGTGCCGAGCGGCAGTCCCGCCGCGCGGGCCAGGGCCGTGCGCGGTTCCACGCCCATGCCGAGCACCACCACGTCCGCCGGGTACTCCTCGCCGTCCGCCGTCGTCACGGCGCGGGCCCGGTCCTCCTCGTCGGTGAGCACCGCCGTCACCTCGGCGCCGGACACCGTACGGATGCCCATCCGGTTCATCGCGCCGTGCACCAGGCCGCCCATGTCGGGGTCGAGGGTGGCCATGGGCTGCTCGCCGCGGTGCAGGACGGTGACCTCGAAGCCCCGTCCGACCAGGGCCTCGGCCATCTCCACGCCGATGTACCCCGCGCCCACGACGACCGCCCGGCGGCCCCGCGCGCGTTCCAAGGACGTCATCAGGCGCTGACCGTCGTCCAGGGTCTGTACCCCGTGCACCCCGTGCGCGCCGATGCCCGGCAGTCGGGGGCGCACCGGGCGGGCGCCCGTCGCCAGGACCAGCTTGTCGTACGCCGTCCACGACTCGGCCCCGGAGTCCAGATCGCGGGCGCGGACCCGGCGCCCGGCCAGGTCCAGCTCGACGACCTCCGTGCGGGTGCGCAGGTCGATGTCCCGCTCCCGGTGCTCCTGCGGGGTCCGGGCGACCAGGTCGTCCCGCTCGGCGACGAGGCCGCCGATCCAGTACGGGATCCCGCACGCCGAGTACGAGGTGAAGTGCCCGCGCTCGAAGGCGACGATCTCCAGCTCCGCCGGGCCCTTCATCCGCCGGGCCTGTGACGCCGCGGACATCCCCGCCGCGTCACCGCCGACCACCACCAGTCGTTCCGTCGCCATCGTCCGCCCCGTTCCGTGCCGTCGTCGTCCTACGGGGCCACGGTACGGGCGCCCCGCGCGCTCAGCCCTCCCGGTCCGCTCCGGATCCACCGGCGTCCCGGCCGGGGGCGGCGTCCGGGGCCGGGGCGGTGGGCGCCTGCGCGGCCGGCGCCTGGGCGACGCGCTCCTGGCGCGGGACCCACGTGGGGTCGGCGGCCGGCTTCGGCTTCGCCGGGCGCAGCCGCCGGTAGGCCCGGAACCCGAGCGCGAGCAGGGCCGCGGCCACCGCGAACGGCAGGACCGCCGCGAGGGCGAGCAGGAGGTAGCGGACCACCGTGGCGAACACCGACCAGCCGGCGGCCAGCGCGTCACCGAACCCCGTCTCCTCGTCCTTCTTCTGCTCCGGCGTCGCCGGCGCGGGCTCCGAGACGGACAACGTGATCGTGCCCAGGGCGGTCCGGTCCTTCAGCGCGGCCTGCTGCGCCAACAGCGACTCCAGGTCGGACTGGCGCCGACTCAGTTCGCCCTCCAGCATGACCACGTCACCCAGCGCCGTGGCCTTCTCCATCATCTCCCGCACCCGGGCCACGCTGGCCTGCTGTGACTTGACCCGGCTGTCGACGTCGGCGACCTTCTCGGTCACGTCCTGCGCCTCCACCTTGCGGTTCAGGAGCTTGCCGCTGCCCTCCAGCGCGCCGATCACCGCGTCGAAGCGTTCGCCGGGCACCCGCAGGGTCAGCGTCGAGGTCATCCGGCCCGCCTTGCCGCGCTGGGTGGACTCGTTGCCGACGTACCCGCCCGCGCCCTCCGCCGCCGTCCGGGCCGCCGCCAGCACCTTCTGCGGCTCGGCCGTCTCGATGCCCAGCGTCCCGGTGCGGATCACGTGCGGACGGACCACGGTGGGCGCCTGCGAGGCGTTCGGCGCGTTCGGTGTGTTCGGGGCCTTGGCGTCGGCCGCGGCCGGCGGGGCCACCGCCTCCGCCCCGGCCCGCCCGGCCCCGTCCTCCTTCGGCGCGGCCGCGGCCGCGCCCCGGTCGGCCGAGGAGTCGGAACCGTCCGCCCCGCAGCCCGTGAGTGCGAGGGCCCCGGCCAGGGACAGGGCCGCGAGGGCCGCCGCCGAACGGTGTCTGTTGAGCGTGCGCATGGTGAGTGCCCCCGAGGATCCGTCGAATGTCGCCCGTTCGACGTGCGGGGCCCCGTCCCCGGTTTCGTACGCCCGGTCCCGGACCGGTAGCGATGAGGTCACGGTCCGGCCTCACCGGGTGGTCTGAGACGATGTGTCCATGCATGAAGCGGACACGCGTACGGACCGCCCGGCAGTCCCGGGGCACGCCGTCGTCATCGGTGGCGGCATCGCGGGCCTCGCCGCGGCCCACCGGCTGCTGACCGACGGCGTCCGCGTCACCCTGCTGGAAGCCGGACCGCGCCTCGGCGGCAAACTGCACGCGGGCGAACTCGCGGGCCTCCCCGTGGACCTGGGCGCCGAATCCGTGCTCGCCCGCCGCCCCGAGGCGGTCGACCTGGCCCGCGCCGTCGGCCTCGCCGACGCCCTCCGGACGCCCGCCACCGCCACCGCCCACCTGTGGACCCGCGGCGCCCTGCGCCCCATGCCGCGCGGCCACGTCATGGGCGTCCCGGCCGAACCCGGCCCGCTCGCCGCCTCCGGCGTGCTCTCCGTCGAGGGACTGGCCCGCATCGGGGCCGAACGCGACCTGCCGCCCGTCGAGATCGGCGAGGACGTCGCCGTCGGCGAGTACGTCGCCGCCCGCCTCGGTCACGAGGTCGTCGACCGGCTCGTCGAACCCCTCCTCGGCGGGGTGTACGCGGGCAACGCCTACCGGATCTCGATGCGCGCCGCCGTGCCCCAGCTCTTCGACGCCGCCCGCTCCCAACCGATGCTCGGCGAGGCGGTACGGGACCTCCAGGACCGCGCCGCCCGACAGCCGCAGGCCGGCGGACCCGTCTTCGCCGGCATCGACGGCGGCATCGGCCGACTGCCCCTGGCCGTCGCCGAGGCCTGCCGGGCCGCGGGCGCCGACCTGCGCACCGGAGCCCCCGTCCGCGAGCTGCTGCGCACCGCCGCCGGCTGGCGCGTGGTCACCGGCTCCGAGGTCATCGACGCCGACGCCGTGGTGCTGGCCACCCCGGCGGGCCCCGCCGCCGACCTGCTGGCCGGCCTCGCGCCGGCGGCCGCCGCCGAACTGCGCGGCGCCGAGTACGCCTCCATGGCCCTGGTCACCATGGCCTTCCGCCGCTCCGATTTGCCGCCCCCCATCACCGACGGCGGCGCCAGCGGGTTCCTCGTACCGCCCGTCGACGGCCGCACGATCAAGGCCTCCACCTTCTCCAGCAACAAGTGGGCCTGGGCGGGGGCCGATCCGGACCTCTTCCTGCTGCGCACCTCCGTCGGCCGGCACGGCGACGAACAGGACCTGAAGCGGGAGGACGCGGAACTCGTCGACGTCTCGCTCGCCGACCTCGGCGAGGCCGTCGGCCTGGCCGCCCGCCCCGTGGCCTCCACGGTCACCCGCTGGGACCGCGGCCTGCCCCAGTACCCCGTCGGACACCTCGCCCGGGTCGCCCGGATCCGCGGCGCCGTCGCGGCCCTGCCCGGCCTCGCCGTGTGCGGCGCCCTCTACGACGGCGTCGGCATCCCGGCCTGCGTCGCGAGCGCGGGGAAGGCCGCCGATGTGGTGATCGCCTCGTTGACCACCCCTGGCGCAGACCACTGATCAGCACACGGGACAATGGACGCATGACTGCACCGGAGAAGATTCCCAACGCGGGGAAGAAGGCGAAGGACCTCAACGAGGTCATCCGCTACACCCTGTGGTCCGTCTTCAAGCTGAAGGACGTCCTGCCCGAGGACCGTACCGGCTTCGCCGACGAGGTCCAGGAGCTGTTCGACCAGCTGGCCGCCAAGGACATCACCGTCCGCGGCGCCTATGACGTCTCCGGCCTGCGCGCCGACGCGGACGTCATGATCTGGTGGCACGCCGAGACCGCGGACGAGCTGCAGACCGCATACAACCTGTTCCGCCGCACCAAGCTGGGCCGCGCCCTGGAGCCGGTCTGGTCGAACATGGCGCTGCACCGCCCCGCCGAGTTCAACAAGTCGCACATTCCGGCCTTCCTCGCCGACGAGGTCGCCCGCGAGTACGTCAGCGTCTACCCCTTCGTGCGCAGCTACGACTGGTACCTGCTGCCCGACGAGGACCGTCGCCGCATGCTCAAGGACCACGGCATGATGGCCCGCGGCTACCCGGACGTCCGCGCCAACACCGTCGCCTCCTTCTCGCTCGGCGACTACGAGTGGATGCTGGCCTTCGAGGCCGACGAGCTGTACCGCATCGTCGACCTCATGCGTCACCTGCGCGCCTCCGAGGCCCGCATGCACGTCCGTGAAGAGGTGCCCTTCTACACCGGGCGCCGCAAGTCCGTCGCCGATCTGGTGGCCGGACTCGCCTGATACCTCCCCTGGGGGGAAGGACCGGAGGACTCGACCTCCTCCGGGGATCGGGAGGCCCTGCCCCCGAATCGACGCAGCCGGAGACCCCGCCCGGAAGTTCAGACGACTGGCGGCAGCAGCGCCCTGGGAGCGCCCACTGCCCGGTCGTCCAGCGACACCGGTGCGGGCTCCGGATGCGGCGCACACGTGGTGCGCCACCCCGGCGTGACGCCCGTCAGCAAGTACCGCTCCACCCGACGGTCCACGCACGCGTTGAGCCCGCCGGCCACCCCGTGGTGGCCCGCGCCCTCCTCGGTGACCAACGCCGCCCGCGGGCCGAGCCGCCGTTGCAGCTCCAGCGCACCCCGGTGCGGCGTCGCCCCGTCCCGTTCCGCCGCCACGATCAGCGTCGGGGGCAGGCCCGTCGGACCCGCCCCCACGGCCACCGGCCGCTGCCGCCGCTCCACCGGCCAGAACGCGCACGGCAGGTTCAGGAACGCGTTCGCCCAGGTCTCGAAGGGCGCCCGACGCGCCAGCTCGGTGTTGTCCCGGTCCCAGGTCTCCCAATCGGTCGGCCAGGGCGCGTCGTTGCAGAGCACCGCCGTGTAGACGGCCGTCGCGTTCGCGGCCCGGGCCGCGTCCTGCGGCCGGATTCCCGCCTGGGCGACCAGCGGCCCCGGATCACCCCGCAGGAAGGCCGCCAGCGCCGCCGCCCGCGCGGGCCAGACGTCGTCGTAGTAGGCGGTCTGGAGGTACGCCGCGTGCAGTTCGCCCGTCCCGACGACCCCGTCCGCCGGTTCCCGGGACACGGCCGCCCGGACCCGCTCGTAGCTCTCCCGCACGGCCCGCGCGGTGGCGCCGAGCCCGTACGTGGCGTGGTGGCGGGCCGCCCAGGTCCGGAAGTCGGACCAGCGCCGCTCGAAGCCCGGGGCCTGGTCGAGGTTGTTGCGGTACCAGACGCGCCGCGGGTCCGGGTCCACGGCCGAGTCGAACACCATGCGGCGCACGTGCCCCGGGTACCGGGTGGCGTACACCGCCCCCAGGTACGTGCCGTACGAGGCCCCCATGAAGGTCAGCCGGTCCTCGCCGAGCGCGGCCCGGAGCACGTGCAGGTCGCGGACGTTGTTCAGGGTCGTGTACTGCGCCAGGGCCCCGCCGGCGTGCCGCGCACAGCCGAGGGCGTACGTCCGGGCCGCCGCGACCCGCTCCCGCTTGTACGCGGCGGACGGCTCGACGGGCACCCGGGTCGGCCCGGCCGACACCGGCGCGGCCGGGTCCCGGCAGACCAGCGGGGCGGACCGGCCGACCCCGCGCGGGGCGTAGCCGACCAGGTCGTAGGCGGCGGCGACGCCCCGCCAGGCCGGGAGCCCGGCGTACAGCGGGAAGTACATCCCGGAGGCCCCCGGGCCGCCCGGGTTGTGGACGAGCGCGCCCTGCCGTGCGGCGCCCCCGCGCCCGGTGGCCGGGACCCGGCTGACGGTGAGCGGGATCTGCGGGCCGTCGGGGCGGGCGTAGTCGAGCGGGACGCGCAGGACGGCGCACCGCACCCGCGCCGGTAGCTCCTCGACGGCGGGGCAGCGGCCGAAGACGAGCCCGCCGCCGGCTCCGCCCCGTGCCGGGAGGGCGGCGCGCAGGGCGACGCGGACGGCCCCGGCGTCCTCGACGGCGGTCCGGGCGTCGGCGGAGGCGCTCCCGGCGGCCTCCACGGTTGCGCTCCCGGCGGCCTCGGTGTTCGCGGCGACGGCGGCCGGGGAGGGCAGGCACAGGGTGAGGGAGAGGACCGCCAGGGCGGCGGCGCGGCGGCCGGGCGTCGTCCGGGGGAGGGCGGGCGTCGGCATCCGCACGGCGGCTCCTTCGTCTCATCGGTTGGTCCGATGAGATGCCAGGCCCGCCGCCCTGTACAGGCGCACCGCCGGGCGGCGCGAGCCCGGCCGCCGTTACCGCCCGATCGGCCCCCGGCCGGCGGGCGCCGCGTCGAGGTTCCGGCGGGGGCCGCCGGGGTGAGGGTCCGTCAGGCGAGCGCGGCCCGTAGTTCCGGATCCGTCACGGCCCGCACCCCGTGCACGGCCACCGCGGTGAGGGGGTCGGGCGTGCCGTCGGCGCCCGCGTCGCGAAGCAGCTCCAGCAGCAGCCGGCGGCCCGAGGGGGACGCCCAGGGGGAGTTGCGGTGGCCCTCGAAGCGGGCGACGGCCTGGCAGCTCAGGGTGAGCAGCAGCGGCAGCGAGAACCACCACAGCACGGTCACCGTGGTGCCCCGGTCGGAGGGGGCCGCGGCCAGCGAGGCCGCCGCCATGGCGAGGACCAGCCAGGTGGCCCGGCGGACCGCCCGGAGGCCCTCCACGAGATCACCGCGTACCGCCTCGGGGACGGTGAGCCCCGCCGATCCCAGCCGGTCCGCGAGTTCCCGTACGGCCCCGTGCGCGGCGGCCGCGGCCCGCAGCTCCCGGACCGGGGACTGGCCCTGCGGGTCGAACGCCGCCAGCAGGGCCCGCTCGTGCGGGTCCCGCCCGACGGGATCGACGACGGTGGCCCAGCCGGTGTGGGCCAGCAGCAGCCGCCGCCCGCGCGCCATGGACAGCAGCGTCACCACGGCGACCCGGTCCGGGCCGCCGGCCAGGTACGCGGCCTCGTACAGGCTCAGCCGGTGTTCGATGGCGAAGCTCTCGGCGGAGCCGGCGGCCTCGGTGGTGGCGCGCAGGAGCCGGACGCCGGCCAGCAGCACGCCGGCCCACGCCAGCAGGAGGAACAGGACCCAGAACATGCCTGCTTCCTACCCGCTGTCGGAGCCGACGGTCAGGGGCGCCGCACACCTGTGAGCACCTCGTGACCTGTGATGACGGACGTTCAGGAACTGCTGCTGCCGCAGCTGGAGCTGCTGCTCCCGCAACTGGAACCGGACGACGAGCAACTGGAGCCGCCGCCTCCGCCACCTGCGCAGCTACTGCCCGAGGACCCGCAGCCCGGCCCCGAACCGCAACCGGACCCGCCCCCGCCGCCCGCGCCACCGCCGGAGGACGCGCACCACACGACCGGGACCATGAACGCGTCGGAGGACCCGGACGCCCCCGAGGAGTGCCGCCGGTGCCCGGCCACCCGCGTCTGGGCCGCCGCGAGCCGGGCCTCGCGGGCCGCCGGCACCAGGTGCGAGCGCAGGTACGGGTCCTGCAGACCGCGCAGCCCGAACAGGGCGGTCTGCACCTGCGGTGCCGGATTGCCCAGGTGCTGCGCCCGGATCTCGCGGAGCGCGGCCCGCCCGGCCGCGGTGATCCGCCGGCCGGCGCGCTTCGCGCAGACGATGCCCGTCACGAGGCCGCCGATGAGCGCGGGCAGCACCGCCAGGGCGAACGGGATCCGGGGACCGGCGTCCAGCGCGAGGGTCACGATGGTGATCGGGATCGACGCGAACGCCATCACCGCGCACAGCAGGGCCTGGAGCATGCCCCAGCGCCGCCGGCCGCGCCCGGAACCGGGTGCGGCGACGAGGCCGCGGGCGGCCAGCGCGTCGCCGATCTCCTGCACGGCCGGGTCGAGCATGGCGGTGTAGCGGATCCGGTAGAGCCAACCGGACGCCGCAGCCTGAACGGCCAGCAGCACGGCCCGCTCGGCGGGGTCGCCAGCCCGGGCCCCGGGCCGTACGTGGATGATGCCCGGCCCGCCGATCGCCAGGCGGCCGTCGCCCAGGAGGGAGACGAGCGCGGCGTCGACCACGGCTCCGGGGCCGCCCGCCATGAAGGCGGCCTCGGACAGGTCGTGCAGCCGCGGCGCGGGTTCGGCCACCGGGGGCCGGGCGCGGCGCAGGGAGATCAGGAGCAGGGTGGTGGAGGTGACGACGGCGATCCACACGAGGGCGATCAGGATGCTCACGCGGCTCTCCCCACCAGGGCGCGGGCCCAACGGACGATCGGGTGGGTCGGCCGGGCGCCGGCCCGGTCCCGCCACCAGGCGGTGAGTCGGCGCCGGGCGGCCGGGTCGGCCGGCAGGTCCTGGATGAGCAGGTGTTCGGCGAAGTCCAGGGCGTCGCGGCGGTAGCCGGCCGTCATGGGGCGTTGGCGGGCGTAGGCGAGGAACGCCGTGCGGTAGGCGGCGGGGCCGCCGAGCAGCTCGGGCAGTTCGGGCGCGACCTTGGCCACGACGGAGGCCCGCTTGGCGGCCAGCGCCCGGGCCTGGACGCGGATCCGCTGCCGGTCGAAGCCCTCGGGCACCGGGGTCCCGGCGACCAGCGCCGACAGCAGGGCGGCCTGCCCGAGCCCGAGCCGGGTACGGGCCGCCCCGGTGTCGGGGGCTTCGTCGGGCGCGGTGGCGCGGGTGTCCGGGGCGGCGGTGACCCGGGCGGTGTCCCGGGCGGTGCCCGCGCCGGGCGCCGCGTCCGGTCCGGGGGCCGTTCCCGTCCGGCCCGGGCGGCGACCGGTGGGGGCGGCGCCCACCACGGCCCGGATCCGCTCCAGTTCCCCGGCCAGCTCCACCTCCGGCGGGAAGTCGTCGTCGCGCTCCAGCAGCACCCCCGGCGGGTCCACCCGCTCGCGCAGCTGCGCGAGGACGTCGAGCACCACCGGCGGCACTGGGTGCGCGTGCGTGTCGTGCCAGACGCCGTCGCGCTCCACCCCACCGGCGACGTGCACGTACGCGAGCGCCTCCAGCGGAATGCCGTCGAGGACGGTCGCCGGGTCCTCGCCGCGGTTGACCCGGTTGGTGTGCAGGTTGGCCACGTCGATGAGGAGCCGTACGCCGGTCCGCTCGACCAGCTCCGTCAGGAACTGCCCCTCCGTCAGCTCCTCCCCGGGCCAGGCGAACAGCGCGGCGATGTTCTCCAGGGCCAGCGGCACGGGCAGCGCGTCCTGCGCGATCCGTATGTTCTCGCACAGCACGGCCAGCGCGTCGCGGGTGCGGGGCACGGGCAGCAGGTGGCCGGCCTCCAGCGCGGGCGAGGTGGTCCGTACGAAGGCGATGTGCTCGGTGACCAGCGGCGCCCCCAGCGCCACCGCCCGCTCCGCGAGCGCGGCCAGCTTCTCGGCGTCGGGCCGGTCGGCTCCGCCGAGGCCCAGCGAGACCCCGTGCGGGACGACGTGGACGCCGCGCTCGCGCAACCTCAGCAGTCCCGGGTGCAGGTGGCCGGGGCAGGCGTTCTCCGCCACCACCTCGACCCAGTCCAGGGCCGGCAGCCGCTCGACCGCGTCCGCGATCTCCGGCCGCCAGCCGATGCCCACCCCCAGGCGCGTCATGGGCTTCATGTCGCCGCCCCCCTCTTCTCTTCGGTCCGTCGGACCGTGTGCCGCTGTGATGACCCCGTCGGAGCCCGGCCAACCCGCGTGGGGGGACGTTCAGAGCATGATTTGAGGTTCCCGCCGCGGCCTCAGAGCCGTGCCCGCAGCGCCGGATGGTCCGCGACGACCGTGCAGGACCCCGGAGCGATCTCCGTGAACCCGGCGTCCCGCACCACCGGCAGCCCGCTCCCACCGAGCTCGGCCCACCGCTCGCGCGGGGCCGTGCGCACGGCCAGCCGGAAACCGGAGTCCCGCCACGCCGTCCGCTCGGCCGGGGACAGCTCCCACCAGGCCAGCTGCGCCGCGTGCCCGACCTGCGCCATCGCCTTGCCGGCCGACATCCCGAGGTCCGGGTTGAGCCACAGCACCGGCAGCTCGGCGGCGGCCGGCGGGACCGGCTCGGGGTCGTCCAGGTCGGTGCCGGAGACCTGGAGCTTCGCCAGCTCCTTGGGCCAGCCGTCCAGCGGCACCGGCGGGAAGACCCGGACCAGGGAGGCCTCGCCGCTCACGGTGATGCCCGGCAGGGTCTGCGCCTTGCGCCACTCCGCGCCGCGCGCCCGCCGGACCACCTTGCGGATCCGGGCGTCCTGCCAGTCGCGGACCGCCTCGGCCCACTCGCCCCCGCCGTGCGCCCGCTCGTCCGTCAGCAGGACCAGCACGGCGCGGGCGGCCGTCTCCAGCGCGTCGGTCCGGGTGGGCGGCTCGGCCTTCTCGATCCGTACGACCAGCGGCAGCACGAACTGGGGGGCCTCGTCGCGCGGTACGTGTTCCAGGCGGAAGGGGCTGTCCGCGCCGACGGCGGGAACGGCGGCGGGGGCGTCGGTGGGGCCGTCCGCGAGTACCGGCGCGTGTCCGCCCGCGGGTACCTCTGTGGTCTCGTTCGTGTGCCGGCTGCTCATCCTGTCAAGGATGCCGGCCTCCGACCTGAGGAGGATGCTCCGGGTCCCCTCCGCGGGCGAGGATCGGAGCCATGAAGAGTGACCTGTTCGCGTCCGAGAACCTGGCCCAGCCCGCTGCCGCACCCGGCATGACCCTGCAGAACGCCAAGTCCGTCAAATACACCGTCAACGGAGAGGTGCTCGCCCGTCAGGGCGCGATGGTCGCCTTCCGGGGGAACCTGCAGTTCGAGCGGAAGGGGCAGGGCATAGGCGGCATGCTCAAGCGAGCCGTGACCGGCGAGGGGCTCGCGCTGATGTCCGTACGCGGCCAGGGCGAGGCCTGGTTCGCGCACCAGGGCGGCAACTGCTTCATCGTCGACTTCGAACCCGGCGACGCGCTGACCGTCAACGGCCGCAACGTCCTGTGCTTCGACCCGACGCTCTCCTACGAGATCAAGATGCTGAAGGGCGCCGGCATGACCGGCGGCGGCCTCTTCAACAGCCTGTTCACCGGTACCGGCAAGCTCGCCGTCGTGTGCGACGGCAGCCCCATCATCATTCCCGTCACCCCGCAGGAGCCGGTCTTCGTCGACACGGACGCGGTCGTGGGCTGGAGCGCCCGGCTGGAGACCGGCCTGCACCGGTCCCAGTCCGTCGGCTCCATGATCCGCGGCGGTTCCGGGGAGGCCGTCCAGCTGAAGCTGAGCGGCGAGGGCTTCGTCATCGTCCGTCCCAGCGAGGTCACCGAGGCGGCGGCCGCGCACTGAACCGCCCCGGGCCGGCCGCGGCCGGGGTGAGTAGGCTCGTACGCATGGACCAGCCGCAGGAGAACGCGCCGTACTGTCCCGCCCCGGCCGCACCCGCCGGGCGGGTGCCCGGGCCGCCGTACGCCGACTGCGTGGAGTGCGGCAAGCCCACCGAGTACGGGGTCGCCACCCCGGGCATCGTGCTGTGCCCGGTCTGCGAGTGGCAGGAGGCACAGCGCACCGCCTGCTCCGGCTGACCGGGCGGTGTGCCACGGCCGACCGGGCGGTGCGTCGGCTGAGCCGGCGGGCGCCGCCCGGGGCTACTTCCCGATCAGGTCGGACACCTTCACGAAGCGGTACCCGCGCGCGCGGAGCTCCGGGACGATCTTCCGGATGGCCTCCTCGGTGACCGGGGCGGCACTGCGCGTGCAGTGCATGACCACCACCGAGCCGGGCTTCACCCCGGCGAGCACCTGCTCGGCCACCGCGTCGGGGTCCTGCGCGAAGGCGTCCCCGCTGACCACGTCCCACTGCACTGCGGTCACCTCGGCCTCGCGGAGGGAACGCAGCGCCCGGTCGTCGTAGCAGCCGCCGGGGAAGCGGAAGTACGGCACGGTGTTGACCGCGCCGGCCGTCCGGAACGCCGCGAAGGCCCGGTCGACGTCGGCCCGCGCGGCCTCGTCGTCGAGGGTGGGGAGCCCGTAGCAGGGCGCCTTGAAGGCGTGGTGGCTGTACGAGTGGTTCGCGATCTCGAAGTTCGGATCGGTGCCGATGGACTTGGCCTGGTCCGGGTACTCCTCGGCCCAGCGGCCGGTCATGAAGATCGTCGAGGGCACCTGGAGCCGGCGCAGGGTGGAGATCAGCTCGGGGTTGTCGAAACGTTCTCCCGAGGCGGCGCGCGGCCCCTGGTCGGAGGTCATGTCGGCGTCGAACGTCAGGGCGACGGTCTTGTCGGTCCGCTGTCGCGCCCGCTCGAAGACCGGGGTCAGCCCGTTCGGACCGGGGGCCATGGTAGGGGCCCGGCCCGGCGGGCCGGCCTGCGGGGAGGCGCCGGAGGGAGCCGGCGAGGCGGCCGGGGCCGAGGCCGCCGGGCTCCCCGGGCGGGCCTGGCCGTCACCCCGGGACGGAGCGGTGCCGCCCGCGCATCCCGCGAGGGCGGCACCCAGAGCAGCACCGAGGACGGCCACGACGGCCGCTTTGCGCACAGAAGTGGTCACATAGGCAAAATATATGACTATGTGGCAATCAGACGGGTGCGGCACTCCTCCACGTCGAAGTCACCCGGCGGGTAGGCCGGATCGATCGCCTCCAAGTGCTCCAGTAGGAGCCGGCCGACCGCCCAGTTCCGGTACCACTTCCGGTCGGCGGGCACGACGTACCAGGGCGCCTCCGTCGTCGAGCAGCGCTCCAGCGCCAGCTCGTACGCCTGCTGGTAGGCGGGCCACGCGGCCCGCGCCTCGATGTCGTCCGGGCTGAACTTCCAGTGCTTGTCCGGGTCGTCGAGCCGCGCCAGCAGACGCCGGCGCTGCTCCTCGTAGCCGAGGTGCAGGAAGACCTTGACGACGCTCACCCCGTCGTCGGCGAGGTCCTTCTCGAACCGGTTGATCTCGGCGTACCGGCGTTTCAGCTCGCTGCGCGACACCAGCTCGCGCACCCGGGCGACGAGGACGTCCTCGTAGTGCGAACGGTCGAAGATGCCGATCTCCCCCGGCAGCGGGAGGGCCTTCGTGACGCGCCACAGGAACGGGTGGTCCAGCTCCTCGGGCGTGGGCGCCTTGAAGGACCTGACCCGGCAGCCGGACGGGTTGAACAGGCCGATCACGTGCTTGACCGTGCCGCCCTTGCCGCTGGTGTCCATGCCCTGGAGGACGAGGAGGACCCGGCGGCGGTCGCCCGCGGTGCTCGCCGCGAACAGCCGGTCCTGGAGGGAGGCGAGCCGTTCGGCCATCCGGGCGGTCGCGGCCAACCCGGACGCCTTGTCCGTGGGACCCGCGGGCGTCCCCGCCGGATCCAGGGCCGACAGATCCACCCGCTCCCCGACGGGAACCCGGAGCGCCGCCCCGAGCGCCGCCCCGTCGAGGCGGCCACCGTCCCCGCCCTCGCGCTCCCGACCCTTGTGCCGGGCCTCCTTGCTCTTCTTGCCCCCGTCGGCTTCCTTGTCCTTCTTTGCCATGGCCGGTACCTCATTCGATCGGTTCCGTCCGATCCTCCGGCAGATCGAACAGATTCGCGACACGGAGTGGACGGGTGTCGAACCACTCCCACCGGTTCCCGAGCGCACCGCAACGCCGGTGCGGGGGCGACGGGTTTGTGATCGACACTCTGATTGAGTAGACAGGTGTGCGATTGCGCGATGCGAGTGCGAAACAGTGACAGCCGAAGAGCGAACTCCCCGGGGGCGGGTCAGAAGTGACGGATCACGTACCGATCAATCCGTGCACGATCCCGCAGTTCACGGGTGATCTGGCGGCGTTGGAGTCGGACCGGGCGAAGTTGGATTCGGCGGCGGGGACGTTCCGTGATGCCGGGTCGAACGTGGATGCCGCGTTCCAGGGGTTGTCGGCGTTCTACACGGCGCCGGAGGCGGCGCAGTTGTTCGCGACGACGAAGCCGGTGAAGACGGACAGTGATTTCTTCGCCGACCAGTTGGAGTCGGCGGCGAAGGCGTTGGGCGAGTACGTCACCGAGGCGCGGCCGATCGTGGCGCGGTTGAAGGAGCTCCAGGCGAAGGCGACGACCTTCACGGGGAAGATCGCCGGGGACGAGCACTGGAAGGACGACGGGGACAAGATCGATGAGAACAACGATCTGATCCACGACGTCAACGCGGCGGTGTCGGCGTTCTGGGCGGCGGAGCGGACCTGTGCGAACAAGATCCGTGGGTTGTACTGTGCGCCGCCGTTGACGACCGATGACGGCAGTCACGGCGCGAACATGTACGGGTACAAGGGTGAGGACCTCAACAACGCGCAGGACCTGCCGTGGGGTTCGCAGTTGGAGGAGACCCACCGGGCGTGGGAGATCGGGTACTGGGTCAAGTCGTTCGTGTGGGACGGGCTGATCGTCGACGGTGTGTGGGGCACGATCAAGGGCCTCGGCACGCTCGTCGGCTTCGGCGGGCTCGACGCGATGGGTCAGGCCTGGACGGGGTTGGCGAAGCTCGCCACGGGTCTGGCCATCACCATGAACCCGAACCCGGCCATAGCCCTGCAATTCTGGACGGCCGACGAAGCGGCACTGTCGCCCTGGGAACGCGACTCGCGCAACGCGATGAAGGAGACCGGCAAAGCGTTGGTCGCGTGGGACGAGTGGGGCAAGAACCCGGCGCGCGCGGCCGGAACGGTCACCTTCAACGTCCTGACGACGGTGTTCACGGGCGGCGTCGGCGCGGCGACCAAGACGGGATCGGTCGCGAAGGTCATCGCGACAGCCGGCAAGGCCGGCCGCCTGATCGACCCGATCACGTACATCGGCAAGGCCGGGTCACTGACCAAGCTGAAGGTCGGCGATCTGTTCGCCAACTTCGGCAAGGTGGACGGGGCCTTCCCGAAGATCGACGGCGTGGTCTGGAAGGACCTCCCCAAGGCCGAGGCTCCGGGGGGCGTCACCTTCCCGCACCCGGACGACACGGTCCGCCTCCTCGACGACCCGCTGGGTCGCCCGCAGTACTACGACAGGACCACCCACCAGCTCCTGGACCACAAGGGCGTCCCGAAGCAGGACCTCACCTCGGTCCCGAAGGGCCCCGACCACCCCTTGGCGGAGGTCCCGGTCCGCCAGGAGGTCCCGGTCGGCGTGGGCGCCCACACCCCGGGCGGAGTCACGAGCCACACCCCCGGTGGAGCGGCGACGCACACCCCGGGCGGCATGACGAGCCACACCCCGGGCGGCGTCGCGGACAACACGGTCCGCAACAGCCACACCGAACCGGGCGGTGGCGGAGCCACCGGCGGAGGCCGGGACACGACCCCCACGGGTGGCCACGGTGACGGGGTTCCGCACCAGGGCGGTGGCGGAGGAGGAGGTGTCCCCCGGCAGGGTGGCGGAGGGGTCCCGGACAACCTCGGCCGCGAGCCGGGCGGCGGCGCGGGCCCCGGCACCGACGGCACCGGGCCGGCAAGGCCTGGCCACGGCGAGCGGCCGCCGCTCCCGCCCCACCGGGACAACCCGCACGACTACACGATCGCCGAACGCAAGCAGATCATGGAGTACCAGGTCCACCGGGTGAACGACCCGACCGACGGGTACCGCCAGCAGTACCTGAACAAGCTCGGACACCGGCTCCGGCTCGTCCCGGACCACACCGGACTGGTCCCGCCGCAGATGATCGAGGTCACCCCGGGCCACTGGGTGCCGAAGTCGAAACTGCCGCCGCCGGTCCCCCCGAACTACCTGGATGACGCCAAGACGGTGGAGCACGACCACCCCACGGTCACCAAGGAGATGACCGAGACCCTCGACCGCGCGGCGAAGGAGCGCCACGACGCCATGGAGGCGGACCGCAAGCCGCACACGGACTACAGGGACGCCAAGGAGGCGCACAAGGCCGCCGGCACGGACGAGACCCTGGCCGCGATGGAACAGGCCAAGGCCCACCACAGTCCCTTCCACCGCGCGCTCTCGGAGAGGAGCGAGGCATTCGGCGAAGCCATCGCCCGAGAGCACGCGATACCGAAGGAGTTCCCCGGCGCCAAGGAAGAGCCGGTCTTCGGCCCGGCCAACGGAAATGACCAGTTCGACCAGGTCTACCGGCACGGTGACCGTTACGTGGTGGTCGAGGCCAAGGGCAACGTCCGCACCGAGCTGGGGGAGCGGCGCGTCGGGGGCGACCGGGTGTCTCAGGGCACCCGTGCGTACTTCAGGGACATCCTCGACCAGATGGAGAAGCGCGGCGAGGCGAACCCGCTGGAGAAGGAGCTCTTCGACAAGCTCGACGCCGCGTTCGACGCAGGCAAGATCGACTATGTGGTGGTCAAGGGCGCGGACAACACCGGCACCTACGCCGGGCATACCATCCAAAGGTTCGACATCAGCAAGTGACAGGGGAAGATATGACGGTCATCGTGGAGAGCCACGCCGCCCCCCGGCCGGCGAGCGCCGACTGGGTCCGGGGCCAGGACGAGCGGTTGGTCGCGCGTATCGAGCAGCTCGTCGAGCGCCCGGTCAACCTCGACCGGGTCTGGGGCCAGGTCAACCTGCACGTGCAGTCGCGCACCCTCGTGGATCCGAGCGCGACCGAACTGACCACGTGGGAGACGGTGGTCGACGCCGCCCAGTTGGGTTCGGCGCTCTTCCGTACGGCGGGGATGACCGAGGGCACCACGCAGTGCCGCATCCACCACGCGATGCGGACCCTGCCCGCGACGGGTCCGAACCACGAGGCCCGCCCGTCGTCGTGGCTGCGAGCGTTCTGGTACGCGATCATCACGCGCGACCAGCCGCGGATGACGGAGCTGTGCGAGCTGCCCCTCGACGTGCTGCGGGCGTCGGGCGCGGACCACGACGACTACCTGTACCACTGGGTGGCGACGCTCCAGGCGTACTGGCTGAAGCGGCCGGAGCTGGTGGAGGAGCTGACGGCCACGTTCGACAGGTCGCACCCGGACGTCGCGGTGATCGCGGGCCGGGAGTACATCCAGCATGTGGCCTATCCGCCGATCAACCTCTTCTACAAGTTCCTGCGCAAGGACGAGGAAGGATTCCACACGGCCCTCGTCGAGGCCCTGGAACTCCACAAGCAGTACTGGACGACCACGCCCGAGCGGACCGAGGACATCGACGGCCGGGTGCCCGTCGCGATCCTCGCCATCGCCTGCCTGGCATACGACGGCGGCATCCCGGTCCGGGTGGAGTCCGCGTACCTGCCCGAGCACCTGCTCCGGCGTTCCTGGGTGGGGGAGTTCGAGGTCTGACGGGCCGGGCCGCGCGGGGTTCCGTTCAGCGCCAGGGGCCGGTGACCGCGAACGTCGTGCCCGGGGTGTAGGCGTTCACGAACATGGTGCGGCCGTCGGGGGAGAAGGTGACGCCCGCGAACTCCCCCCATTGCGGGTCGCCGGGCGGGCCCACGTCGTCCGCGTTGCGGGCCACCGGGTGGACCGCCCCGCCGGGGGTGACGCCGAAGACGTACTGTTCCCCGCCGCCGTCCTCGCAGACCATCAGGCCGCCGTCCGGGGCCAGACAGATGTTGTCGGGGGAGTCGCCGGGCAGGTGCGTCCCGGCCGACGGGCCGAACAGGACGTCCAGCCGGAGCCGGCGGCGCAGCGGGTCGTAGAACCAGACCTGCCCCTGGTGGTCGGCTGCCGAACCCTCCCGGCTGCGCGCGTAGCTGGAGACGAAGTGGACGCCCGCACCGCCCCAGTAGCAGCCCTCCAGCTTCTGCGCGTGGGTGATGCCGCGCGGCCCGAAGTCCTGGAGCCGGACGGGCGTCACGCGGGCCGACGGGTCCGGTACGGGCACCCACTCCACCGGGAACTCGGCCCCCGGCCGGTCCACCCGGGAGAGGTCCGCGAGCCCGGGCACGCGCAGCGCCTCCAGTACGCCGCCCGCGCGCAGCGAGCCGGGTCCGCCGAGGGGGCGGGCGGGCAGGAACCGGTAGAACAGGCCGAAGGGTTCGACGAAGGCGTCCTCGGTCTCGTAGACGACGCCCCGGTACGGGTCCACGGCGACGGCCTCGTGGGCGAAGCGCCCCAGCGCGGTCAGCGGCACCGCGCCGAGGCGGCGGGGGTCGGCGGGGTCGACCTCGAAGACGTACCCGTGGTCGCGGGCGTATCCGGCGTCACCGGCCCGGTCCTCGGTCTCCTCGCAGCTCAGCCAGGTGTTCCAGGGGGTCCGGCCGCCCGCGCAGTTGACGGCCGTACCGGCGAGGGCGACGCGCTCGGCGGTGACGGTGCCCGCCGGGTCCAGTTCCAGGACGGTGCAGCCGCCCAGGGCCGCCGGGTCGTACGTCAGGCCGTCGACGGCCGGTACGCGCAACGCGGCGGTGGTGCGGTTCTCGTGGTTGCGCACCAGCCGGACGCGGCCGGCGCCCGCCGCCCCGCCCGCCCCGAAGGCGGCCATGCCGTCGCAGTTGGCCGGCGTCGTGCCCTCGCCGGAGCGCAGCGGCCGGCCGGCGCGCGAGAGGACCCGGTACGAGAACCCGGCCGGTAGGTCGAGCAGCCGGTCCGGATCGGGCAGCAGCGGCCCGTAACCGGGGGAGCCGGTGCGGCCGGTCACGACCGCGGCGGAGCCGGCGGGGACACCGGAGGCGAACAGCGCGCCCAGGGCCCCGGTGAAGGAGACCGCGCCTGCCGCCAGCAGGCTGCGTCGGGTGACGGACATCGGCAACTCCCCGCTGTACCCATGGAGATGTGACCGGCCCGTGGTACCACGGGGCGCCCGCCGGCAACCGGCGGCGCGTGCGCCCCCGGTGGCCCGTCACCCCACCGGGCCCCGCCCGACGCGACGACCGGGCCCGGGGCGACGCGCGGGCCCACCGCGACGCGCGGGCCCGTCCGGCCGACGGGGCGGGCCGGACGGGACCCGTGTACGACGCGGATCAGACGAGCTCGGCGCTCAGGGTGATCGTCGTACCGGTCAGCGCCTGGCTGACGGGGCAGTTCTTCTTGGCGTCCTCGGCGGCGGCGGCGAAGCCCTCCGCGTCCAGGCCTGGGACCTCGGCGCGCACGCTCAGGTGGATGCCGGTGATGCCCTCACCGGG
This sequence comes from Streptomyces sp. NPDC048383, assembly GCF_040651775.1. NCBI lineage: Bacteria > Bacillati > Actinomycetota > Actinomycetes > Kitasatosporales > Streptomycetaceae > Streptomyces > Streptomyces sp. NPDC048383. The sequence goes on along the minus strand of NZ_JBEZKS010000082.1, from coordinate 7,223 downwards.
CTGGAAGGTGACGTCGGCCTTGGTCTCCAGGCGGGTGGGCGGGGTGCCCGCGCCCGCGAGGCCGTGGGAGAGCGCCATCGAGTAGCAGCTGGAGTGCGCGGCGGCGATCAGCTCTTCCGGGCTGGTCTTGCCGTTCGCGGCCTCGGAGCGGGAGGGCCAGGAGACGTCGTACGAGCCGAGGCCCGAGGAGTCGAGGGTGACGACACCCTTGCCCTCCAGCAGGTTGCCTTCCCAGACGGTGTGCGCGTGACGCGTGGTGGCCATGGTGATCCCTTCGCAGGTGTGGAAAAGCCGGACCGCGAAAGCGTGCCGGCCCAGCCAAACCTACTGGGAGACCAGGGGCTTCGCGTCGCGGGCGAGGGCGGTGAGCCGCGATATGGCGCGGAAGTATTTCTTCCGATAACCGCCGTTGAGCATTTCTTCACTGAACAGCCGGTCGAAGGGCACCCCGGAGGCCAGCACCGGGACCTCCCGGTCGTACAGCCGGTCGGCCAGCACCACCAGGCGCAGCGCGGTCGACTGGTCCGGCACCGGGCCGACGTCGGTCAGGCAGACCGCGGCTATGCCGTCGGTGAGCGCGCCGTAGCGGCTCGGGTGGACCTTCGCCAGGTGGTCGAGCAGGCCGGGGAAGTCGTCCAGGCTCGCGCCCGGGGTCGCGTACGCGGCCTTCGCGACCTGTTCGTCCGAGAACGGGGCGGGGGCGTCGGGCAGGCCGCGGTGGCGGTAGTCCTGGCCGTCGATCCGCAGCGGTCGGAAGTGCGCGGACAGCCCCTGGATCTCGCGCAGGAAGTCGGCGGCCGCGAACCGGCCCTCGCCGAGCTTGCCGGGGAGCGTGTTGGAGGTGGCGGCGAGCGCCACGCCCTGTTCGACCAGGCGGCTGAGCAGTGAGGACACCAGGACGGTGTCGCCCGGGTCGTCCAGTTCGAATTCGTCGATGCACAGCAGCCGGTGCCCGCCGAGGGTCTGCACGGTCTGCTGGAAGCCGAGCGCGCCGACCAGGTTGGTCAACTCCACGAAGGTGCCGAACGCCTTGAGCGCGGGCTCCGCCGGCGTGGCGTGCCACAGGGAGGCCAGCAGGTGGGTCTTGCCGACGCCGTAACCGCCGTCGAGGTAGACGCCGCGCGGTCCGGCGGGGGCGGCCTTCGGGGTCTTGGAGAACCAGCGGCGCTTGCCGGAGCCGCTCGCGTGGGCGCCGCCGAGGCCCGCGGCGAAGCCGCTGAGCACGGTGACGGCCTCGGTCTGGCTCGGCTGGGCGGGGTCGGGTTCGTAGGTGTCGAAGCGCACCGAGTCGAAGCGCGGGGGCGGCACCATCTCGGCCACCAGCCGTTCGGCGGGCACGCGGGGTTCGCGGGCGCACAGGGCCAGCGGGCCGGCGTCGGCCGTCGGGTGCCCGGAGGCAGAACCGGAGGTGGAGAGAGAGGTTGACACAGCTCTTAACTCTACGGGGCGTGGCACACTGCACCGATGCGACGCCTGTTCCCTGTGACCGATCAGACATCAGCCCCGTCCCAGGACCCGGCCGACCGCGAGTGGTCGCTCGACGAGCTCGCGGACGCCTACGCCTACCCGGAGCTGGCGCCGGACGCGCACTGGTTGCGGGCGAACATGGTCTCCACCCTGGACGGGGCCGCCCAGCACGACGGACGCTCGCAGCCCATCTCGGGCGAGACCGACATGCGCATCTTCGGCACCCTGCGGGCGCTGGCCGACGTGGTGGTCGTCGGCGCGGAAACGGTTCGCCAGGAGGGGTACCGCCCGGCCCGGGCCCGGGAGGTCTTCGCGGCGCGCCGCGCGGCCGCCGGCCAGGGGTCCGCGCCCGCCATCGCGGTGATCACCGCGAGCATGGAGCTGGACTTCGACCTGCCGCTCTTCACCTCCCCGCTGGAGCCGACCCTGGTCCTCACCGGAGCGGCGGCGCCCGCCGAACGGGTGGCGCGGGCCCGCGAGGCCGGCGCCGAGGTGATCGTCGCGGGGGACGGGTCCGCCGTGGATCCCCTCCGGGCGGTACGGGAGCTGGCCGGGCGCGGGCTGCGCCGCCAGCTCACCGAGGGCGGGCCGCGGCTGCTGGGCCAGTTCGTGGCCGCCGACGTCCTCGACGAGCTGTGCCTGACGATCTCCCCGACGCTCACGGCGGGGGACGCCCAGCGCATCGCGGGCGGGCCCGGCGTCACGGTTCCGCACCGGCTCTCACCGGCCCGCGTACTGGAGGAGGCCGGGTTCCTCTTCACCAGCTACCGTCGGATCTGACAAAGAGGCGGAATTTGACGTTCCGCTTTGCTTCCGCCGGGCACATACCTGGGCACACATATCCGCGCACGGCCCCGCGCGACAGCGGGGCAGGATGGTTTCCGCAGGGGCCGGCCGACCGGCCCCGGCCCATGAAGGAGAGGGCGTCCGTGTTCACGAGCGTATTGATGATCGAGCAGCCGCTGACCACGGTGGACGTGGACTTCGTCACCACCCTGCACGGAGACGACCAGGTCTCCTTCGTCGTCCTCATGCAACCCCGGGGAGACCAGGACCGACTGCTCCGCGCCATCGACGACGTAGCGCTCGGTGAGCTCCCCGAAGCCCTGCACGAGGGCGACCGACCCGAGGGGGAGCAGGCCAGGGGACCGGCCGCCCAGGCCCTCGAACACTCCCTGGCGGCCCTGCGCCACAAGGGGGCCACCGCCGTCGGGCAGATCATCGAGGACCATCCCCTCGACAAGCTGAAGGCCGTCGTGGACGAGACCGGAGCCGACGAGGTGATCGTCCTGACCGCCCCGCACTTCGTCGAGGAGTTCTTCCACCGGGACTGGGCCTCCCGGGCCCGGCACAAGGTCGGGGTTCCGGTGCTGAAGCTCTTCGCCCACAACGAATAGGCTGGTGCGGTCACACCCCACGGCCCGCCGCAGCCGGCCGCGCCCCGCACACGGCGGTCAGCTGCACCCCGCACACGATCCAGGAGCGACCTGAATGAAGCCCGGCCTGCCGACCGCCATGGAACGGCCCCACTTCATCGGCATCGGCGGCGCCGGCATGTCCGGCATCGCGAAGATCCTCGCGCAGCGCGGCGCGAAGGTGGCCGGCAGCGACTCCCGTGACTCCGAGACCGCCCGGGCGCTGCGCGCCCACGGCGCGACCGTCCACATCGGGCACGCCGCCGACCACCTCGCCGACGACTCCACCTGCGTGGTCGTCTCCAGCGCCATCCGCGCCGACAACCCCGAGCTCGCCCGGGCCGCCGAACTCGGCATCCCCGTCGTGCACCGCTCGGACGCCCTCGCCGGCGTGATGGAGGGCCTGCGCCCCATCGCCGTCGCCGGCACGCACGGCAAGACCACCACCACCTCGATGCTGGCGGTCTCCCTGTCGGCGCTCGGCATGGACCCCTCGTACGCCATCGGCGGCGACCTGGACGCCCCCGGCTCCAACGCCCACCACGGCGAGGGCGACATCTTCGTGGCCGAGGCGGACGAGAGCGACCGCAGCTTCCACAAGTACACCCCGCAGGTCGCGATCATCCTCAACGCGGAACTCGACCACCACGCGAACTACGCGTCGATGGAAGAGATCTACGAGTCCTTCGAGACCTTCGTCGCCAAGATCGTGCCCGGCGGCACCCTCGTCGTCGCCCACGGCCAGGCGGGCGCCGCCGAGATCGCCGCCCGGGTCGCCGGCAACCCGGACCTGCGGATCGTCACGTACGGCGAGGAGGACACCGCCGACGTCCGGATCACCAAGATCACCCCGCGCGGTCTGACCAGTGAGGTCACCGTCGTCCTCGACGGCCGGATGCTCACCTTCACCGTGTCCGTGCCCGGCCGCCACTACGCGCACAACGCCGTCGCCGCCCTCGCGGCCGGTGTCGCGCTCGGGATCCCGGCGCACAACCTGGCCTCCGCCCTCGGCAAGTACACCGGCGTCAAGCGCCGCCTCCAGCTCAAGGGCGAAGCGGCCGGCGTGCAGGTCATCGACTCGTACGCGCACCACCCCACCGAGATGACCGCCGACCTGGAAGCCATCCGCGGCGCCGTCGGCGACTCCCGCATCCTGGTCGTCTTCCAGCCCCACCTCTTCTCCCGCACCCAGGAACTCGGCAAGGAGATGGGCCAGGCCCTCGCCCTCGCCGACGCCTCCGTGGTCCTCGACATCTACCCGGCCCGCGAGGACCCGATCCCCGGGATCACCAGCGAGCTCATCATCACCGCGGCCCGCGGCGCGGGCGCCGACGTCACCGCCGAGCCCTCCAAGGAGGCCGTGGCCGACGTCATCGCGGGAATGGCCAAGCCCGGTGATCTCGTTCTCACGATGGGAGCGGGCGACGTCACGGATCTGGGACCGCAGATCCTCGCCCGCCTGTCGAACTGAGGGAGCGGGAACGTCATGGCGTACGAGGTCCACAAGACGGACGAGCAGTGGCAGGCGGAGCTGACCCCGTCCGAGTACCAGGTGCTGCGCCTGGCGGGCACCGAGCCGGCCTTCCGCGGTGAGTACACCGACACCAAGACGGAGGGCGTCTACTCCTGTCGCGGCTGCGGGTCGGAGCTGTTCCGCTCCACGGAGAAGTTCGAGTCGCACTGCGGCTGGCCGTCCTTCTTCGACCCGAAGGACACCGAGGCCGTCGAGCTGATCGCCGACACCACCCACGGCATGGTCCGCACCGAGGTCCGTTGCGCGACCTGCGGCTCCCACCTGGGCCACGTCTTCGACGGTGAGGGCTACCCGACCCCCACCGACCAGCGGTACTGCATCAACAGCATCTCCCTGCGCCTCACGCCGAAGGAGGCCGCGGGGAACTGAGGTGGTCCTCCAGGGTCCGGCGCGGGGTTCATCCCCGCGACCGGGCCCTGCTCACGTCCGGCGCAACGCGGTGCGAGCCGCCGGTTCGTGCGCGGTGGCGGGCCTTCAGACCCAGGCCTCCGGTTCCCAGGCGTGGAGCAGGTCGAGCAGCTTCGGGTCCCCGTCGAGTCGCAGGCGGTCCACCGAAACCTACTGCCGCGGCTGATCGACGACCGCGCGACCGCCTTCCGCGCCGCGATCGCCTACGCGCCCGGATCCGTTTGCCCGACAGTGATTTTCGCCGCCGCCGCGGCGGGGAGAATTCACTGGACCAGCCACTTCCCGTCGCGCATCAGGGTCCGTCCGGCCAGCTCGGGAACGGTTCCCCACGCCTGGAGCACCTGCGGGGTGACCTGGTAGAAGACGTACGACGGCCCGCTCTTGCGCGGGTCCCAGCCGTCCTTCGCGGTGAACGCGTCGCCCACCCCGGCCGGCAGCTCCTCCTGGGGCACCGTGCGCGCGGTGCCCCGGACCAGGACCACGTCCCGGGTGTGGCCGAAGGACAGCCGGACCCGGCCGGAGGCGCTCAGGTTGCGGCCGGTCGGGTTGGTGCCGCGGGTGGCCAGCCACACCGCCTCGCCGTCCCACCAGAAGGTCAGCGGTACGAGGCAGGGCTCACCCTCGGCGTCGGCCGTGGCGACCCACACGTCCACGTCCCGCGCGAGCCGCTCCAACGCCTCCCGCTTGCGTTGTTCGGGGCTGCGGGGTCCGTCGGGGAGGGAGTCAACTTCCGTCATGGGGTGAGGTTATGGCCTGATCCGCTCGTTCGCATCGGGCGCCGGACCTACGCCGTCGGCCGGAGGACCGTCCCCGTCCTGAGGTCAGTGGCTCCGTCGCCGTCCGAGCAGGCGGCCCTGTTCCCGCATCAGGTCGGTGAACCCGCGGTGCGCGTACGCGGCGAGTTCCTCGCTGGGGAACGGCACCACGGACAGGTGCTCGTCGAAGTCGCCGCGTTCCCACCGGGCCGCCGTGATCTCGTATCCGGAGACGTGAGCGCTGAGTTGGAGCAGGATCGGCGGCATCTCCGCCTCGCTCAGCAGGTCGGCGTGTTTGAGGACGAGGTCGCGCATCCGTTGGATGTTGGGGAGGAAGACGGTCGTCACCCACAACCGCCATTCGGCGAGTTCCTCTTCGGTGGGGGGCAGTTCGTGCGCGAAGGGCGACCGGCCGTCCTCGCGGGCGTTGCGCGCCATGAACGCGTGGAAGATGCGGCTGTTCGCCTCGGTGAGCGCGAACAACGGTCCGTAGAAGTCGCTGAGTTGACGGTTCACGCGCGCGAGCCGTTCCTGTCGTTGCGACAGGCGCAGGCCGTTGAGATAGGCGACGGTGTAGCCGACGAACGCCAGTGAGATCGTGACGACCACAGTGATCATGAGGCGCAATCCTAAGCGCGCGCCCCGGGCAGTGCCGGGCCGGTCCACCCGGGCCCGAAGGGCTCAGTGCCCCCGGGGCGGCTCGTCCGGCCGTGGCGGTAGCACGTGGCGGCGGGTGACCCCGGCCCAGTCGCCGCCCGCCGGGCGGTCGGGGGCGGAAGGCGAGGTGCCGGGTCCCGGAGTCGGCCCGGGGGGCGGCGGGAGCGGGCGCCGGCGCCACACGTCCGACAGCCGGTCGCGCAGCCGCGCGAGGGGCTTGGGCCGCCGCCAGGCGCGGAACTCCTCCGCCCGGCGCGCGCCGAGACCGGCCAGTTCCTCCTCGGCCTCCAGGAGCCGCTCGGGCGGCAGGTCGCGTACGGCGGGCCGGAGCACGCCCTCCAACAGATCGGTCCGGGTCTCCCGCCACAACGGCCCCGCCTGCGGGTGCGAGGACCAGAGCGCGAAGCAGTCCGCGAGGTAGCGCGGCGAGCGGCGCAGCAGGTCCCCGACGCGGGGATCGTGTGCGGTGTGCCGGTACGCCGCCAGCAGCTCGGCGTCCTCGCCGTCGATGAGCGCCCGCAGTCCGCCCGCCCCGGACCGGTCCGGCGCGAGCAACCGGGCAGCCCTCGCCGCGAGGGCGCCGGCCCGGGGATCCGGGTCCGGTGCGGGGCTCCGCTCGGGGTCGGGCCGTACGGACCGGGGTGCGTCCGCGTCCGCCCCGACCGGCAGCTGGACGTCCCGGCCCGGTACGGGCGCGTCCCGCCGGGCGGTGAGCGCCCGCGGCACCGGGTCCGGCTGCGGCGGCCGGCCGACGCCGTCGTCCGTACGGGCGCTCCCGCGCGCCGCATCCCGTCCGGCCGGCCCGGCGTCGTCCGGCCCGGGGCCGGCCTCCACCCGCAGGAGTTCCCGACGCAGCCGCTCGGGGAGCTCCGCCGCGAACCGGCCCAGCACCTCCCGCGCGAGGTCCGCGGCCACATCGGCACCCTCGCCCGCCGGTTGCGGCTGCTCGGCGTCGACGCCGCGTACGAGAACGAGGACATCGGCGAC
>NZ_JBEZKS010000081.1:0-27271 GCF_040651775.1 Streptomyces sp. NPDC048383 | reverse complement strand
CAACTCACCCCGGAGCCGTTCCACCTCCCCCAGCCTCATAACCAGAAGATGCCCACCATCAGGCGAGATCACCCGACGTAACGAAGCACTACTAGCCCGCCCTCGTGGCCGTACTCGCCGCAGCCCGCGGTGGAGCGGCAGAACCGGGTTCTTGCCGCGAACACTCCGCCGCTCCCCGTGGTCCGGATGCGATCCGCACACACCGGGGCAGCACGAAGCCCCCGGGCCTTGATCTTGAGACCGGGGGGCTTCGGCATGCCGCTCACCCAGCCTTAGGGCCTCGCTCCACCCGTACACACCATGCCGTAATTACCGAAGAGGCCGCCGTTGGTGCTGTTCGAGCTAAACCCCCCGGGGCGAATCGTCCCGTCCAAGGCGTAGCTCGTCCCACTGACCCAGTGGAAAACCTCGGCCTTGACTCCCAGGTTGTTGACGTACGAGCCGATGCCTGGCCCGAACCGGTGCTCGCCGAAATCGCTGAGGTAGATGCACGCCTTGGTGCTGGCCATGGTCACGTCGAGGTCAATGTAGTTGATGTTCTCGTACAGGCACAGCCTGCCGGCAGGGCAGCCACCAACCGCAGCTGCTGGCACGGCTGTTGCAGCCATACCCGACAACGCCAATCCTAACGCCGCTGCTACGGTCCCCAACTTCTGCTTCAGGTTCATTCTGCAGTTCCTCTCCCCTGATCGAACTAAGAGCCTATTGTTTGAGGCGGCATTCCGGAAGACCGGAACGTGTGAGTGCGGCCCGTCAAACGAACGGTGTAGCCACAGGGGTTGGGGCCACCGACGGGCTGCGGAAAGCCGGCCGCCCGAAGGTGATGCCGAAGGCGTTCAGAGCGATCTTCCAGCGCATGGCCCAGCGGGCCTGGCCCTTGCCGATGGATGATCAACGGCCACTTCGCCCGTCGGGACCGTGCCCGGCGTACCAGCGAGTTGAATGCCGGCCCACCCGCCCGGGTCCCCTCCGCCGACGCCAGCGCGCGTCTGCCAACTGCGGGAGACGGGTCTGTCGGCTGCGGACATCGCCGAAATCTCGGGCGTCGCCGTCACTCTCATTCGGCGCCTGCTGCGCCCGGCAGGGAAGAGGCCGGCCGCATTCACCGGGCCACGGCCGACGCCATCCTCGGTGTCCCCCCGACCAGCGCCTTCCGCCGCGATCACCCTCTGCCGGGGCTGACTGATGCGGACAGGGCCGCCACCGGCCTGCAGGACCTGGCCGAAAGCGGATGGCCGACCAGTGTCCTGGCCACCGAGCTGGGATGCCGGGGTACTGGGCGGTGGGGAGGATCTGGTGCTGGGTGACGGGCTGCCAGCCGAAGGCGCGGATGTCGGAGAGTGATTTGTTGCGGTTCTCGACGATGATCTGTTCGGGCAGGACCAGCAAGCCGGCCGGGATGAGGATGTCGCGGTCCTTGTCGAGTGTGGCGACATCGGAGGGTTCCAGCGTGGCGGCTGCGGCCATTACTGCTGCGTGTGCGGCAGGCGAGATGACGAGGACCTCGGCCTGGTGCAGGAGTTGGAGGACCTGCTTGGTCTGCCAGTGAGCCGCTTGGGTGGGGCCGGGCGGCCACGGGGGCTTGAAGCCCTGCTTGCCGATCATCATCGCGAACGCCAAGTCGTCCCGATGCTGCTCGGGTACGTCACTGTGGCTCAGCACGGCCCTCAGCTCCGCCATGCGGTTGTTTACGTTGGACGCCAGCATCGCCCGTACCCACACGTTATCCCGCAGCAGCTTTCGGGTGTCCGCACGCGCCTGATGAGCCGTGCGTGCCGCCTTGGCGGCGCCCCATGCGCTGCCGGCATCGCGGTCACGCTGCTTGGGTGGCTACGCGTAGCCCTGGCCGAGCTGCAGCATGGGGATGAGGACGGCTGCGGCGTCGCACCGGTGGCACGCTTCGGCGCCGGGTCTGAGCATCGCGTCCAGGGCTTCCTCGACGCCGAGTTCGGCTCCGCCACCGGCCGCCTGCTCGCAGTCGTGGACGTGGACGGTGAATCCCCGACCTCGGGGCTTCGGCCTGAGAATCCATCCCCACCTGGAAACGGGCGGCGGCCCGGAGCCGAGCTGGTGCGTCGGAACCGGTGAGAGGTCCACCCCCTCGATGGGTTCCAGTTCCTTGGCGGTGACCCAGGTCCGGTACTCGGCGGGTTCGACCGCGCCCCGGCCGGCGTACTGCCACAACGGGGCACCGATCAGGAAGAGCCATTCACCGGTGTCGTCGTCACGCCGGCGTTCGTAGAGGCGGACCTCCAGGCGCTGGCGGCCGTCGGGCAACAGCAGCATGATCGGCGCCCACGGGAACGGCTCCGGGCCGGTGGTCGAAGCAGCGGCTTTCCAAGGGTCGGGAACGTACGGCCGCACTCACGCCGCCTCGATCCGTCGACGGACGAAAACGCGGGTCGGCCGGCGGGCCGTCGGCGCCCGCCGGGAGGGTGGAAGAGGTCGCTGCATGACGCTTACGCCGCCTCGGCCGGGCCGGCTTCAACGGGGCGGGTCTGCTGCTTGAGCTGCATCCGGGCCTTCACCAGGGTCTCGCGCGGGATGGTGGCCCAGTGCGGGTGGTCGACCACGGCGGTCGAGAGTTCGCGGAGCTCGGCCATCATCCGGGCGACGGTCTGTTTCTGCTCCTGGGTCCAGCCGGGGCTGTCGGGGACATCGCCGCGGTGGGAGAACCGCTCGCCGCGTGTCCAGCCCTTCATGGGTTCCACGCTCCAGGGCAGGCAGGCCAGGTAGGCGCGGTACTCGGCATGGGTGCGGTGGAGGCGCTCCTGCAGCTGCAGGAGGTCGTCGGGGAAGGTCTCGTTCGAGGTCACAAGTCGAATCGTAAACCTGTTCGATTTGGGGAGGGCGTCGGGCGCTCCGACGAGTCACCCGTTCGGCAGGCCGATCACCAGGCCCGGTGAGCACCCCGGTGAACACGCCCGTGCTGATCCGGCCGTACTCACCGACCCCGGGGTCGGAGACTTCTGTAGTCACCGTTCTCCTCACCGATGGAGGTCGAGGGGCCGGTGAGGTCACCGGAAACCTCACCGCACCGTGCCGGGAAACTCACCACCCTGAGCCGGGAAACTCACCGGCACCCACCTCCGTGCTCGACCGACCGGTCTCCGTGCCCCGTGATGGGGGAAACAAGGGGGGAAACAAAGGGGGAAGCTGGAGGGGGAAACAAGGGGGGAACCTAAGGGGGGAAATGCAGGGGGAAGCCGCTCCCTGTCATGCCACAGATCACCGCTGGTCAGGGCCATGATCCGAAGTGGTGAGAACGCAGACTTATATGTCTGTGGATGGTTGTTTGTTTTCTTGATTATTCGTGTGTGGGTGTCTGTCCGGTTGATCTCTCGTGGGTGTGTGGATGTGTTGAGTGACCTGGCGTGGACCTTCTCGTAGGGGTCGGAGTGGTCGGTGTTCCAGGTATCTCGTACGGGTCATAGTGGTCGGCGTTCCAGGTATCTCGGTGGGAGGCTTGAGGCAGGGGGTTGAGCCTGGAGGCACGATGCGGCCTGTTTGGAGCGGTGCGATCTCGTTCGGTCTGGTGACCGTGCCCTGCAAGGTCTGGCCGGCCACCGAGTCGCACAGCGTCTCCTTCCGCCAGATCCACCTCGCCGACGGCGGCCGGGTCCGCGTACGGAAGGTGTGCGAACTGGACGGCCAGGAGGTGTCCGGCGACGAGGTGGGACGTGGTTACGAGATGGCGACCGCGGTCATCCCCGTGACGGATGAGGACCTCGACTCGATCCGGCTGCCGGGCCAGGTGACGGCCAAGACGATCGAGCTGGCAGGGTTCCTCCCGGCGGCCAGCATCGACCCCGTCCAGGTCGGAACCGCGTACTACCTCTCGCCCGACGGACCCGCGGCGCAAAAGCCTTACGTGCTGCTCCGCAAAGCCCTGGAGCGCTCCAGCAGGGTCGCGGTCGCCCGCTATTCGATGCGCGACCGGGAGCGTCTGGGTCTGCTGCGCGTGGTCGGTGACGTGATCGCCCTGCATCAGATGCGTTGGCCCGACGAAGTCCGCCCGACCAGCGCGGTCCCGGCACCGGCCGCGGTGGACGTCACCGATGCGGAGGTCCAGGCCGCCGTGGACCTGACGGCCGCGTTGTCCGCAGGCGGGTTCGAGCTGTCGGAGCAGCGCGATGCCTACCGGGCCGCCGTCGAGGAGGTCATCGCCTCCAAGGAGGCCGGCCGGCCGATGGCGGCCGCCGACGAGCCGGCCCTGTGGGGGGAGGTCGTCGACCTGATGGCCGCTCTCCAGAAGTCCGTCGAGGACGCACGTGCCACCCGGCAGGAGAGCGATGTCGACGCGTCAGTCCACGACCTCCCCAAGGCCAAGAAGGCTGCGAGGAAGACCGGGAGGCCTGCGGCCGGCAACGTGAAGAAGACGGCAGCGCGGAGAAAACCGCCGCGCAGCGCGTGATCGGTGATCGGTCAGCCCAGTGAATGATGGCGATCCACCTCCTGTGGCCGTCCTCGTCGTCGACGAGGGCTGAGGCGTGCCGGGTGCGGCCTTGCGATCGGTGAGTAGACGTACGCGTGGTCCGGGCCGGGGACGGCGTCACAGCGCGCGGGCCTCTTGGATGCTGTCCGTGGTGGTAAATAGGGTGCGGGCCTCGGTGATGTCCAGCAGTCGACCCAGCCGATCGGGTAGCGGGCCCGCCAGGACCAGGCGGCCGGTGCGCAGCAGGAGCAGCATCAGGTTGAGCATGGAGGAGTCCGCGAAGGTCACCGCGGTGACGTCCAGAATGATCCGCCGTACACCTGGATCGTTCGCAGCCGCCGTGCCGGCCTCCTTCAGGGGGCCGAGGGTGTCCTGGTCGAACTCGCCCCGGCACACGATCACGCGAACGCCGTCCTCGTCGGGCAGGACCTGTACCAGCTGTGCCACCGCAACTCCCAGCCTCGCCGACCGACGCAGCACCGCGTCCGTCTCCCGCGGCCAAGGTACCCACGCCCCCACCTCACCAGACGTGAACCGTTCATGATCCACAGCACAGAACTGATCGGCACCTTCCCTCGGCGCATCCGCGATCATGCAGATCGGAGTACGGGTACGGGTACGTACCCGTACCCTGGAGGCATGGAAAGGAGCACTACGATGTCCGATGCCAACGTGAGAATCCCCGAGGAAGCCAAGGACCGCCTGGCCGCGATCGCGGCCGCCGAGGGGTTGTCCCTGCGGGCCTACCTGGCCCGGCTGGCCGAAACGATGCTGACGCCGACGGAGCGCGCGGAGCGGGCGCAGAAGGCACAGGCCGCATTGCGGGCGTGGAATGGGTACGCGCCGACCGCCGACGAGCAGCACGCACTCGACGACGAGCTCGACCGGCGCCTCGCGCAGGTGCAGCGCCCGTGAGCGAAGCGGTGCACATCGTGCTGGACGAGACGGCGATGGCCGCGGCCGGGCAGGGGAACGTGCTGGCCTCCCGGCTGATCCACCGCGCGCATGCCGAGACGGGCTGGTTCCTCTACGCGCCCTCGTGTGCGCTGGTGGAAGCCGACCGGGCCCGCCCGGGCACTGCCGAGCACCTGGCCTCTCTGCCGGGCATCACCGTCCTCGATCTGGACCTGCCTGCCGCGCTCGCCGTGGCCCAGCAGGAGACGTGGGCCGCTGCCCACAGCGAGCACGCGGCTCGGCCGACCGCTGACCGACCCGACGGTGCCATCGTGGCGACGACCGTGCCCAAGCGCTGGGAGGGCGTTTCGGTGAGGGTCCTGGATCTGACGCCTTAAGCCGTGCCGTCCGGGACCGGCCGCCGCCCGGCCCGGCGCGATGGGTGGGAGAGTCACTCGCAGCCGATTCCGTCCATGTCGGCATCCAGGTGGCGGCCGTACCCCTCTTCGCCTCGGCGTACGGGGGCTGCGCCGGCGGCTCGGGAGGCGTGGCAGTTCTCGTACTTGTGCTCCAGGCGGTAGCGGGCGCCAGGGCTGAGTCCGACATCGATGCGGTACTCGACTTTCTGTACCTCCGGCAGGTCGCGGAGCTTGATCGTGTAGTCGAAGGTGTCGGAGCCGCTGAAGCCGGGGCGTGGCGTGTACACGGCTCCGCCTTTGCCTGCTTGGGGTTCGAGGGTCCCGTGCTCGGGTTCTCGGACGATGGTGACTTCGACGTCGGCGGGGGTAAGGCCCTTGTCGTCATCGAGGTCGTCCCGGTCGGCGCTGTGGATGTCGTCAGCGCTTGTGTGTTCGAGCAGGCGAAGGTAGGTGTTGTCCTCCATGTCGGTCCAGAGCGTCGTGTCCTTCGAATCGGCTGCGTCACCTGTGGGCTCCAGCTTCCAGACGGGCGCAGGTCTGGGGGCTGGCTCGTAGCAGTCGTGGGGCGCGCCTTCACAGGAGTGTGAAGCCAGTCGGAAATGCCGGCCAGCACCCACCAGGCGCCCCAGGCCACGAGCCCGAGAACCACGAGGACGGCCAGGCAGCCGGCCCAGGTTTCGCGTGCGGCTGCTCTACGCCGTCGTTCGTCGGCTGCCCGCTGCTGCTCCTGCAGCCGTCGTTCCTCCGCGAGGCGGACCTGGCGTCGTGCCTCCAGAGCTGTCTCGGAGTTCCGACGGATCTCTTCTCTGAGGGACGGGTTGGTCATCGCGTGCGCCCGATGTGTGTGCGGCGTGCGGTGACCAGATCGTGCCACCTGGCGCGGGTCGGTTCCTCACCGTCGAGCCATCGGGTGGTGGACGGCGTGGGCAGGGGCAGGCGGGCCATGAAGTGGACGATGTCGACGAAGTACGCGAAGTCGCCGCCGGCGGTGAGTTCGCGTAGACGGCCGATGGTGGCGGCCAGGTCCTGGTGTTCGTCTCGGACGGCGTGGTGGAAGGCAGTCGCGAGTCCCACGAACCGGTGGAGCAAGGGGAGTCCGGCGGCACCGATGTCGCTGTGCAGGCTCCGGGCGCGGTCGGGAACGCGTACATTCCTGCGTCCTTGATCAGGGCGACAACCTGGGCGAGGAGGGTGTTGGAACGCTGGTCGAGGCCGTCGAGGAGCTGGTGGGCGAGGGCGAGTTCATCGTCGGCCCGGATGGGGTCGGCGAAGGAGACGGCCAGGGCGAGGCGGACCTGCATCATGGCGCGTTCGACGGCGGCGCCGTGCTGTGCGGCTTCGGCGCGGCCGGCTTCGAAGGCGGCGACGGCCTGGGCGGTGTCGCCCTGGGACCAGCGGATGTCGCCCAGGACGCGGTAGTGACGGCCCTTCCAGCCCAGGGTGGGGACGGCGGCCAGCGCGGTGGGGAAGTCCCCGGCCAAGCGGGCCAGGTTGGCAAGCCCTCGGTGGGCCCGGGGGGCGGGGCCCGATCAAGGGGCGCTGAAGCCGGTTGCGCAGAACTGCGTTGGCGGTCGTACGCAATGGGCGGGGGAACCATCTCGAGGAGCCCCGCTAAACCTAAAGGAAAGGCCGAACCCCAATTTTTGAGGTCCGGCCCTTGCCTTTCCCGCGATATCTGCGGTAAGGATGCACCAATTGAAGTTTTACCCCACCGCACTCAGGCTGGACTGAGACGGAAGCTTCTTCGGCTACTTAGAGGTCATCCACCTGCCATTGAACACAGTTAGGTCGTTGACCTCCGGAAGCTACGAACTCCTTCACCGCTTGACGCACAAGGTGAATTGGGATTTCTGAATTGTCAGGGAAATATGTGTCATGACCTGTAATGAAATACACAGGCCCCGGGCGACTGTCTTCATTTCCTAGCGTGGCATAATTCTCGTCATCCGCGAAGGAAATCAAACCTACCTGAAGGTTCTTATCAACGCCAACCATCAGTTCGTGATCCGGAAACCCAGAAGGGAGAAGATCCCTCTCCAGTGAATGAATCTGGGCCAGGTTCTGGACTATCACTCCTGCAGGCGCATCCAGAAGCGCGTCAATTACTCCGTCCACATCCTCGGGAGTGTAGAGCAGTACTGGATTATCGCCGTGTTCTTTTCGATACCGAGCCTGAGCAATAGCCCTCACTAGCTTCCTCCATAAGTATCCTGACGCCACGCGCCGTTTTCTTTCCAGTGAACCGTGAGTTTCCTGTCTCCCAGCAAAGTACCCAAGACCTTATCGCAACCCAGATCAACATTGCACGGACCACCTGGATGATTGATCACGATATCCGCGTGACCGATATTGTCCCGATCCATTATCGCCGCAAACTTCTGTTCGACGTCAACGGCTCGTCCCGATTTTCTGGCCTTCATCGCCCCTCGGGCATGCAGTGTCTTGTTCACCCAGTTTATCAGGGGCTTATCCTGCGGAATGTACCCGCTCTCCACACCATAGGACTTGCCATTGGATGCAACGGCGCGGCCGGTTGTGTAGGTAGTTCCCCCTGCCCCGTACTCGGGGAGCTTGGCCCATTCGGCGTCGCGATCAAAGGAGGAACTACTCGAAGACGCCCCGCCACCGCCACCCTCATCACCGCTCCCTCCGGAGTCTGATTGCTTGGCGGCCGGGGCTTCTACCTCATCGGCTTTTCGCGCAGCTGCGGCGTCCGCGTCCGCCTTGCGCTGCCAGGCTGCGAGGTCGTCATTGTATTTCGCGAACGCCTTGGCGTCGTCCTCGGCACGTGTACGGTTCTGGTGGCCCATACGACGTCGTCGGACCACTTGTTGAACATTTTGACGGCACGGTCCAAGGCTTTGGCGAAACGTTTCGCCTTACCTAGGATCCCAAATGCCTGTTCCAGGGCCAGCCAGCCGCATGTGGCCAGGTCGCCGCCAATGCAGGCAACAATGTCGTCGTAGCCGGTCAGGCCCTTGAAGACCGACTTGGCGATGGACAGTGTGACGTCGGCTTTAGTCTGTGCCTTGATTTCCTTTGCACGTTCGACATCAGCAGCAGAGACGGTTGCTACCGGCTGCGCTGGCGCAGGTGCAGTTCCCCCGCTGACTACGTGCGCATATTTTTTTAGAACAGGCCCGACATACCTGGCAATCCGCTGGGAGATCACTTGGCCGGCAATCAAGACGGGCCTGAAACCACCCCATGACCGCCCAGTTGGGTCACTGAACGTCACTGGGCTGTTGTTGGCGTACCCATACGCATTCATTGACTGGGACTCTGACGTGTTCATCTCTGGGTCAACTGAGATGAACCGGCCGTTTGCCGGATCGTACTCGCGTGCCCCCAGATGGGTAAGTCCGGTTGATTCGTCGATGGTTCCTCCGACGAACCCCTTCTCACCCGGCCAGGCAGAGGGCTTCTGTCCTCGCAATTCACCAAACGGCGTGAATTTGCGCCGTGTGACGGCCTGGGTGACGCTGTCCACCGAAGCAGTGGCCGTGCCGTTGTGGTCGCCGAGGAGGTAGGAGTTGGTGGTCTTTCCTGCTTCGACAACGCGGACCATGGCCGCACCGTTGGGTCCTGCGTAGTAGCGAGTGGCCTTGACCGCATTGGTGGCCTTGGCTACGTAGATCTCGGTGCCTGGCAGGTAGAGGGTGGTGCCGGTGGGGTCACGGCGGATGAGCCGATTGCCCTGGGCGTCGTACAGGTACTCGGTGTCCTTGGCCTGGTCGCCTTGGCTGGCGGTCACCTTTTTCAGGCGGCCTTCGGTGTCCCAGTCGAGGGTCTGAGGAGCGTTGGGAGTGTTGCGCTGGGTCGTGTTTCCGGCTGCGTCGTAGGCGTAGCTCTCGGTGCGGGTTCCTTCGGGCCCCTTGATGTCGACCTTGAGGAGCTGATTCTTCGCGGTCCCGGAGGAAGAGTAGGTGTAATTGCGAGTGATGTCCTGGGCGAGGGTGCCCGTGGGGTCGTGCTTGACCTCCGAAGTGCGGTTGCCCACCGCGTCGAAGGTGTAGGAGTGCCAGTAAGCGTCCGATCCCCCGACCTTGGGCCCGGATCCGGGCCCGTTGCTTCCTGGCTGGGTCGCGCATTCGTCCATGGCTGTCCACGCGTCGGTCATCCGGCGCAGGTAGTCGTGGGCGAAGCACTGGGTATCCGTGGACAGCGCTGTGCCGTCCTGCTTGTCAGTGATCTTGAGGATGTTGCCGGCGTCGTCGTACTTAGTGGTGACGTCGCTGATCTGGCGGTATCCGGTCGTTCCCGACTGCTGGGTGATGTAGGAGCGGGTGGCACGGCGGGTCTGCTCGTCGAACTCGAAGGTGGAGACGATTTGCTTGCCCGCGTCACCGACATTGGTACGGACGAGGTCGCCAAGCGGGCTGTATTCGGAGTTAGTGAGGAAGGCCCGTCCGTTGATCGCCGACATGAGCGGCTGGTCGAGGGCGTTGTAGGTGACGCTGATCCGGTCGGAGGGCAGACCGCCTGTAGCGGGGTGAAGCACCGAGTTCGGCAGGCCAAGGGTTTTGGTGTAGGTGTTGGTGTAGGTGTAGGTACCGGCGAGCTTGTTCTCGTTGGCCGGGATGACGACCTTGCTGCCGAGCGGGCGGTAGGCGTTGTCATAGCTCGTGACGGCCTGGACATAGGCGTTGCCCTGCTCGTCGTACCGGGTCGAGGACACCGGCAGACCCAGTGCTCCGGGCAGGGTGTCGTAGCTTTGCTCCGTCAGTTTGCGGCCCTGGAGCGATCCCTCGTGGGTCGCGGTACCGCGGCCGAGTGCGTCGTAGGCGAAGGCAATCGTCTTGTCACGGGCGTCAGTGATCGTCTGAACGCGGTCACCAATGTCGTAGGTGGTCTTGGTGACCCCCTTGTCCGGGTCACTGGTCTCATACGCGCGACCGCGCAGGTCGTACTTGTAGGACCAGACGCTGCCGCTCTGGTCAGTGACCTTGTCCAGCTGGCCCTTGGGCGTGTAGGCGTACTTGATGCTGTTGGCGAGTGCACCAGTGGGCGAGTCGCCGGTGAACTGCTGGAGTTCGATCTTGCGGCCCTGGGCGTCCAGAACCGCCTTGGTCGGGGTTTCTCCCTTCGGTGGATCGACGGCGACCCAGTCACCTCCGTAGGCGGTGGTGGTGCGCCATGTCTCCTGACCGTTCTTCCGAGAGATGGTCGCCACCGGGCGGCCCATGCCGTCGTACTGAGTGACCGTGGAGGAGGGGATCTTGCTCTCGACCGGGACCCACATCTGGTTGGAGGGGTCTTGGTCGTTGTAGTAGCCGGCGTTCTGCATCCAGACCTGGCCGCGGCTGTCGTAGAACGTGTCGGTGACGACTCGTCCCTTGTCGAGTGCTCGCTGCTGGGTCTGGCGCAGTCGGAGTGAGCCGTCGTACAGGTCGTACCGGGTGCGGTAGTTCCCGCTGTCCATCAGGTACTTGTTGGTGATGATGACCGGCGCGTCTGGGGAGCCGGGGCGGATGTCGTAGGAGAATTCCGCGTTCGGGCTCTGCGTGATCGGGTTGCGTTCAGGCGACCAGGCCTTGATCAACCGGCCGAGGGAGTCGTACTGCAGGGCGTTGCGCCGCTTGTTGGCGTCTTCTTGGGCCAGCGGGAGCCCTCGGCCGGGGTCCAGCTCGTTGGTGGAGGTGTGGCCGAGTGCATTGGTCGTGACGACCTTGGTGACAATGCCGGCGGAGGCCGGTGTGTACTCGATGCGGGTGACCTTGCCGTACACGTCTGTGGTGGACGTCTGACGGCCGTATGCGTCGTGGGTGCTGGCGCCCGTCAGCGTGTACTTGGGCGTCGCGCCGTCGTAGGAGGCAAGTGACTCGCCCTTGACCATGTTGCCGACACCGTCGCCGCTCCGACATCGCCGCCGTCTACTTCAATGGCACCACCGAAACCGCAATGTGGACCTTCAGGGCGATGGCGGACGGCGGATTCGAAGCCCCGTTCAAGTCGTGGTCCACGTCCGGAGCCGCCTTCCAGGCCGCTCGCATCGAATCCACCGGCGGAGACTTCAACGGCGACGGCCGCGGCGACCTCGCCATCGTCTACGACTACAGCGGCGCCACTGGCACGCACACCTTCACCGCCACGCCCGACGGCGGCTTCAACCCCCCGCTAGCCAGCTGGAAGTCCGGCGACGGTAACTGGTACGCCACCAGCAGCGGCACCCCGATATCCGGAGACACCGACCGTGACGGCCGTGCCGACATCCTGATGATGTACAACTACGCCGCCGGCGACACCAGAGCCTTCACCCTGACCAGCCGCCCGGACGGCGGCTTCAATGGCGTTCAGGGCTCCTGGTACGCAGCACCCGGCATGTTCTAACCGCAAACACCAACAGCACACCCGCAGGCCCCTTCCCCTCACCCCGGGAAGGGGCCTGCACAGACCTTGGCCAACCAGGTGTCACTGCCAAGGACGACGACCTTCGCGCTTGTGACAGCCGGCCTCGCTTGGCGAGGGAACCGGCATTGGCGGGCATAGGGTCTCCGCCCGACCCATCGTCCGCACCTATGGTCGATTCCGGCTGCCTGTGAGAAACCAGCTCGGCGGATATACTCTAGGACAACTGTTACTCAGGCACAGAGGGCCCCCACCTTGGTGGGGGCCCTCTGTATGTGGCCCGGCCACTCGCTGTGTCAGGCGACCTGAAGCTTCGGCCGTCCGCTCGGGGCCGGCGGAGCCTGATGGTAGGTCGGCAGCTTCAGGTTGGGGAGGTCCCCTGCCTGGATTCGTGCGAGAGCGGCCCGGAACGCGGCTTCCATGGCGTCGGGGCTCTCGTACTTCGCCGCGAGCGGGTGCAGCCGGTAGGAATTGCCGTTTCGTTCCTCGCTGCGCGGCCTCAGGACGATGTTGAGGTCGCACAGAGGCGCCATGAGTCCACTGATGGCTTGGGGCGTTACGCCGTACTCGGCCGCCATGTCCTTCTGCCGTACCGGTAGCGCTCCCCCGAAGTCGCTGCGGGAGACGAGGTACTGGAGGAACTTGACGGCGGACCCTGACAGCGGCAGGGCCCAGATGCGCTCCGCGACGATCGGAGACATGACGTTAGCCATGGAAGGGCCTTCCTCGTGAGCGGTCGCCCGTGCGCGGGCATGTCAGCACTATCACCCGGTCCGTTTCCTTCCCCGAAAACTGGCTTCGGCACCGAAGTCGAGGTCCAGCTCCTCCTGGTGGGCGCCTTCCGGTCCCACCGCGTAGGGGAACGCCTCGGGGTCGTGGTCGTGCTTGTCGGCGATCTCGGCGAGTACTTCCTGTTGGGCCGTGCTGTTGCCCTGGAACCACAGCCGCACGTTGATCTGGATCCGGCCGTTGCCGGCCTTCTCCACCCAGTTGTAACCGCACAGCGCCTGAACGGCACGGTTCACGGTGGAACGCGTGATCATCTTGCCGCCCTTCTGCGCGGCAATCTTGTTCAGCCCGTCGGTGATCTCCTGTTGTGTGTACTGGGCGATCCCGGTGCCGGGGACCTGCCCTCCGGCCACGAACAGGAAGACACAGAGCTGGGACTTGGTGATGCTGTTGGCGACGGCAAGCTGCGCCAGGAGCTGGGTGAACCAGTTGCTGGCGAGGCTGTATCCGGCACCGCCAGCCATATCGTGTACAGATCTCGGGTCTGCGGCGTATTCGAAGTGGACACCCTTGAGGCGACGGCGGCCACCGGGGTCGGTGGCCTGCGCGACCTTTTCCCCGAGTTGCTGGCCGAGGACGGCCAGGATGTCTCCGTATTCGGCGTCGTTGCCTGCCGCGGCGGGTGCCGGGACAGGTCGGGGCCCGCGCTGTCGACGACGGCCGGGCGAATCAGATGTCACAGGACCTCCTTGTTACTCAGGCGGTCCGAGACTACCGAAAAATCAACGTGGGCTTGTCTTTTGGCGCACCGGCGCGCCAGATGTCGCCTCTGGTGCGCGCACCACGCAAAGCGGGGTCCAAAAGTACACACCACGTGAAGTTTTACCGCGCCTGCGGGCTGAAAATCCATGTGTGCTTGATTTTATGTGCCGCCATGACAGCACATTCCTGAGGTGTCGGACGCAGCTCTCTCCTGGCATCCCCCTCGACCCTCCACGCCCTGACCTGCAGAGATCCACCACACACACAGGCACTCAGAAAATCAACGGCAGCTTGATTTTTTCCCCAAATGTGCCCGCCAGGTACACACTTCACGTCCCCAACTGTGCTGCCCCCGACACACTCATGATCACAAACACGCAGGTCAGAGGGCTGAAACTTACGCGGCCTCTTAATACAAGAGCGACCCGAAGCCGCTGTGCTCCCACGTGCCTTTGTCTTGTGACAGGCAGGTCCTACCAACTCATACCCACAACTACTGCGACCCCTCACCGAGTTCGGCCACAGCACCTCAGCTGCCTGCCAACGCTCATCTCTGCGAATTACCTTCAGCCCCCCACATCAGCCGGAGACGGCATCAGCCTCTGTTGTTCTCCGGCCCTCGTGTTCAGGAAGGGCGCTCAGCGCCCGACCGGTGCGCCGACGACCGTCAGGGAGTTGGCGCAGGACATGAGGGTGAGCGGGTCCAGGGCGCCCGAGCGCCTGGCCGGGGGGTCTGGGGGGCCGGCGGTCCCCCATGCCTCGGCCGGTCCAGCGCGGCCAGGCGCTGGCGGGGTCCAGGGGCTGGCCCCTGGGATGACCCTGGCCGCAGTCAGCCGTGGACAAGATCTCAGATCCCGCAAGCATCAGCTATGGGCCAGGGTGGTCGAAGACGGACTGTCGCGCCCAGCGTCGTGCGTGAGGACCTTGCCAAACCGTCGAGTGTGATCGACCACATCAGGACCGTCTCACTCAGGGGGCGTGTCCCGCTCTGCAAGTTCAGGCACGGCAAGCGATCCAAGTGGTGCAAATAATGCGCACGCTGAGGTTCTCACTCGGTGCGCCGTACGGAACAGGCGGGCATCAGCCCTTCCCGGGTCAGCCGCGTCGAGACCGATCTCCGGCGCCTCAGTCTCGAACCTCTCACCCGCCATCGCTGAGGCGCTGGGGAATTCCCTCGACGACTCCGATGCCGTCATCCCGGCCTGAGTGCGATGAGCGCCGCGGCCTGACGACCTGGCTGCTCCGCAAGGATGTCAGGCCGCGCGGCCTGACCGCGGGCAAGATGCGGATCACCGACCAGACAGGCAACGTCAGCCCGAACAACTTGGGCGCCCATCCGTCGTGACGGGTTCACTGTGCTGTCCGGCACGGTGGTCCTCTGCCTCGGCGAACGCGTCATCCGTGTCGAGATGGGGCAAGCCGCTTCCTTCTCCACGACGATCCCCCGGGCCCTGCGCAGAACCGCGACCCCACCGAGATCCTGATCATCCTCCGCCATGACGAGGAAACGCAGCCACGTCGCCACCTGACCCAACGACGGGCGTCGACAACAACCGCAGTCAACAGGCGATGCGCTCTTCCAGCATCCCGGGTTCCGACAAGGTCGAACTTCGTTGCGGCGAAGACTGGGTCGGCCGAAGCGCGCTGAGATCCGTCAGGGGCTTGCCAAATTTCACAAACAGCTGAAAACCGCCTATAAGCGACCTCCAGAATGGCACCTTGGAGGCTTGATCTCGGGGCCCCTGGAGTGATGGGGTCACCCTCTGCCCGAAGTGCCGTCAGACGGGATTCTGGGGCGTTCAGTCGGCTCCGGCACCCTATGAAGAAGCTTCAATTCACCACAACGGCCCATTTGTGACTGAGCGCTTCAGCTGGCCCTTGAGCGCGGTGGTTGGCCCGACTGAGCGTCAGGGTTGGCCCGCGTGGTCTGTCTCGGGACCTTCACGAAGACGTCGGCGCTCTGAGTCGGTGGCCGCAGCGCCCACACAGGCGACGGCCGCCAGCGCAAAGCCTAGGACGGCCGGGTTGACGTACGCGGGCACCGACTTGGCACTGTAGCTTTCGCCGTCCTTCTCCTCGCAGAGAAACCGGAGGGGCACATAGCTGACGGTGTAGTCGACGACCTCCGCGGCCCGCTCCGGGTGTCCTGGTACCCGGCAAGGTCGCAGTGGGGACGAATCGGTGCCACCGTCTTCCGCATCCAAGACGGTCCCGGCGAGGTGGAGCAGGCCCCATGTGTACAGAGCCACAGCCGCGGCCGCGAGAAACGCAGCGCTGCCCCGCAGCCAGAGGTGGCGGCTGGCGCCCCCGCGCCCGATCCGGACGAGCGCACGGAGGCCGAAGCCAGCGAGCACGACGGGCGCAATTAGTCCGGCGGGGATGAGGAACAGCAGGAGGGTCGCCACCTGTTAACCTCAGCAGGATAGAGCCGCAGCCACTGTGATGGAGCCCACAATTCCGGCGACAGTAACGTCACAAGCGGCTGGGGCGGGCTAATCCAGCGGGCCACCCCGACGCTCAGTCGGGCCAACCACCGCGCTCAGGGGCCAATAGAAGCGCTCAGTCTCACCAATATCACCATGGCCCTGGCCTGCGCTGTCAACAACGCGGGAGCCACACGCTTCTCGATCTCCATGAGGTCGCAGACTCCCGAGTCACCTCGATCACACGCTTCTCGCGGCCTCCCCCGTCCCCTCGGGGCGGGCACGTGCCACGACAACCCGTTCCTGAACACGTACCGGGTTAAATGCTGGCCGAGGCCTCCTCTCCCTGGAGTTGGAAGTATCGGCTCGGCCTCGAACTGCCGCAGCCGTTCCACACCGCCACCATCGCCGAGCGGCTCCATTCACACGCGCCACCGGCTCCTCTATCCGGCAATGCTCGAACTCACTGAGTCTTCAAGTACGGACACAGAGCAGCCGAGTGTGACTGGCAGCGATACCTGGCGCATAGCGGGGGATCTGACCTGGTCCTATCGGTCGAGTTGTAGCGATGGTTGTCACCGGTTGCTCGGGCTAGAGCCTGTCTCCTTGATGAGTCGATCCGCTGATCGGCGCCCCCTGAATGCTTGCGGCCTCGCGCATGGAAGCCTGTCCGCATGGACACATTCGAGGATCGACTCGACGGCGGGTGGGAGTGGTGGGAGGCCGCCATCGAAGAAGCCCAGGAAGGGCGCTGGGTCCGTGACGCCGTGGAACGGCAAGTCATTAAAGACATCGCTGCCGCCACCAACCCTCTCAATGGTGGGCGGATGGCCCCGTTCACCGAGGACTCGTGGCACGTACGCATCGGGAGGATCGCGAACTGGGCAGGGGTGCTGCGGCTCGCGGCCCGGTCAGGCGGCTGAGTGCTCCAACCAGTCGCCGGACTCATCCCGTCAAACCCTGCCGGCATGCCCGAACTGCTGACTGGCATCTACGCGGTCGCCGAGCAGGGAGAAATCTGGATGCAGAGGCTCCTGAAGGGCGAACTGCCATCAGAAGACGAGATCGCGAAGGCTGAGGGCTTCCTCACCGGGCCAGGGTCGATTGAGGACCTTGAGCTTTTCTTCTACGACTGATCGGCCGTCGCTTCGTCGTCAACGCCGAGCCCAGATGAGGATGGCGGCGAGGTGGAGTGCGGTCTGGTAGGCGATGGCGAGCTTGTCCGTTCGCATGGCCAGGCCGCGCCACTGCTTCAGCCGGTTGATGAATCGCTCGACCGCGTTGCGTTGCCTGTATGCCCCGGCGTCGAAAGCCGGTGGGCGACCGCCGGCGCAGCCTCGCCGCAGACGGTGGCCGATCTGGTCGGAGGGCTGGGGAATGACAGCGCGGATTCCGCGTCGGCGGAGGTGATTTCGGATCGCGCGGAATGAGTACGCGCGATCCGCCAGCACGGCGTCAGGTCGGGTCCTCGGTCTTTCGGGGCCGCTTCGCGGAACCCGGATGCCGGCCATGACGGTTTCGAAGACTGGAGCGTCGCCCGCCTGGCCTGCGGTGATGCGGAGGGCCAGGGGTCGTGCATGGCCGTCGCTGGCAAGGTGGACCTTCGTGCTCAGGCCGCCGCGGGAGCGGCCGAGCGCGTGATCGTCGGGTTCGGCCCGGCCTGGATCCCCTTTTTCCTGGCTCCGGCGGCGTGCTGGTGAGCCCGGCAGACGGTGGAGTCCACCGGCACGGTCCAGCTGATGTCGTCAGCACCCTCGGCCGCTGCCAGGATGCGTTCCCAGGTGACGTCCACGGCCCACCTCATCAGTCGTTTGTGAGCGGTCTGAAACGAGCCGAGCTCGTCGGGCAGGTCCCGCCAGGGCGAGCAGGTTCGGTACTTCCACGCGATGGCCTCCACAGTTCGACGGTGATCGCCCAGAGGCGGCGCGAGGTGATCCAGCATGATCGACGCCCGTTGTGACAGGTGGCTTCGCGGACGCGAGCAGGTCAGGCGTACCGGCTCCAGCCGCCGAGCCGGGCGAGCAGTGAACGCGTGGCGTCCTCGTTGAGGCCGAGGGCGGTCGCGGCTTGTTCGGTGCTCAGGTCCGCCCGCGCGCCGTTGGCGGCCCAGTAGCCAACCCGTACCGCGGTGACCTCCATCCGGCGGGCCGCCCGGACCGCCGCGACCGGAGCGGTCTTCGTCAGTTTCTCGATCTCCTCCTCCAGCCGCTCCATGAGGAGGGTAATCGCCTCGGGCAGGGGGGTGGTGGTCGCCCCGACCGCAACGATGTGACCGTCCCAGTCCCGTACACACGCGTCCGCCTGCCCGTCACCCGCCTCGGCGAGGTCCTGGTCACCGATCAGCGCCCAGTCCAGACCGTGCTCGGGACCCGCCCAGCCGCAGGAACAGACCGCGCGCACCGCGGCCGCCCGCGGCCCGCGCAGGCGCCGGCCGTCGTAGACGGACCACTGCGACACCGACCGCCCGCTCGAACCCGACCCGGAGTCGAAGAACACCGGCCCCGGAACACTGCCGTCGGCCAAAACCACGCCGACCCAGCCCACGTGGGACCTGCCGAACTCCTCCGCCGTCCACGTCTCCCGCTCGCCCACGACACCCCTCCACGCCGCACCATGCCGCCGGTCCCGGCCGGGGCCGCCGAACTCCGACGATGCCGCAGCACGCACACCGAAGGGACCCGAATCCACGAAGAGATGACGCCCAGCCTCGAAGTGCCGACCCCGGCGGGCGAACGCCCGGCGCCCTCAGTGCCCCGCGGCCGGCCATAGCCACCTGCGGAACAACTGCCGCAGCCTGACAGGCCGACACCTCCGGTCCCGACGGCACAAAACGACCACCCCTCGGCCGGGGACACCACATGGCCCTCAAGCTCCGTACCCACCAGCAAGAGGCCGTGGATGCGGTACTCCGCACCTTGGAGCCCCCCTCCGGGTCGACCGTCCCCGAGCGTGGGCCGCGAGCAGACGACGGGCCGCACAGAGTCTCCCGTGCAGCCTGTCGTGGATGCACCGGGTCAGGCTTCGGGCTTGATGTCCTTGTTCGGGTCGTGCCGGTCGCGGTCCAGTTCCTGCTGCTTGGCCCAGTCCCGGTAGTCGGCTGCACCGCCATAGGGCTGACCTGATCTCCCGTACTTTGCCCGGATGTTGGCCAGGTGACTGGCCACTGTGGTGCGGGCGATATTGAGGCGCCGCCCAACTGCGGCCTGTTTGATCCCGTCTCCGATGAGGCGTAGTACCTGGGTCTCTGTGGGTGTCAGGCGGGGTTTGTCTTTGTCGGGGCGGTCGTCCTGGGACAGCCAGAAGGCGTGTTCGGCGGTGGTCGGAAGTTCGCCGCGGTCGAGGGCCTGGATGACGTCGACCAGCTTGTCGAGGTTGTAAGCGCGGCTGGTCAGGTAGGCGGATGCGCCGGCTTCCGTGGTCTCGATGATCCAATTCTTCTCCGGTACCACGGTCACGATGATGACCTTGTGACCTGCGCGGAGCAGTGCCCGGACGTTGTCGGCGGGGAGGGTGCCGTTGCCGAGGTTCAGGTCGAGTGTGACGATCCTGGGTGACGGACGGGCGGCCAGGAAGTCTTCTACGGAGGAGGCGGAGGCGGACATCCGCACGTTGCTTTTGACTTCGAACCACACGGCCTTGCCCTCAAGGCCCATCTGGTCGTCGTCGATGGCTCCGATGTTGATCAGGGGGTCCATGTCATCTCCACTGTGGTTCCTTCGTCGGGGGCGCTGTCGATGACGACCTTGCCGCCGAGGTCGACGATCCGTTTGATCGAGTGGGCGGTTCCGAGCCCCGTGGGCTGAGTCTGTGTATCGAAGCCGACACCTTGGTCGATCACGACGACGCGTACGCCCCCCTCACCCATGGCTGCCGCGGTTACGTAGACTTCGTCGGTCTGTGCGTACTTGACGGCATTGTTCAGTGCTTCGCGTGCGCCCTTGACGAGGGCCTGCACGACTTCTGGGCTCAGGTCCAACGGTAGGACGTCAATCCTGGATTCCACTCCGCCGTTGATCAGCTCCTGGGCGGGGTGGTCCCGGATCATCCGAGCCAGGGACGTGGCGAGCTCGGCCCGGTCGCCATGCTTGCGGCTGGTGGTCAGCACGCGCAGATAGTCGGCTTCGCGCTGTGCCAGCCACCGGTTCTTCTCGGCGGAGTATCTGCCTGCGGCGATCACGTCGAGGGTGACTTGGACCGAGTCGTGGAAATCCAGTGCCTGTTCGGCACGCTCCTCCGCGCGGGCCGCCAGGTGCTCGGCTTCAACCGCCCGGGCGGTTGCGATATCCGCGGCGTCCGCCGCATTCACCAGGAGCCTGCCGGTGATCCCGGCAACGAGAGCGAAGGCTGTCATCATCGTGGCGTTGGAGATCAGCTCCTGCCCGTTGGCGGTGCCCAATGCCGGCCAGGCGCCGATCAGCCACGAGGAGACGACCACACCGACTGCGACCGCGCGGTACCGGCCGCCGTAGATCGCCGCAGTCACGGTGACCCCGCACAGGGGTGGGATCACCCAGTTCGTAATGGAGGCCGCGTCGGCCGGAGGATAGTTCCGGCTGACCACTACCGCGTACACCACTGCCAGCAGTACATCGGCTGCGATCCATCGAGGCGAAAGGATCCGACGGCGCATGCCGACGGTGAACATGGCGGTGGCGAAGAGAGCGGCGGTGACGTAGCCGCCGACGATGACCGCGTTGTTGCGGCCCTGGAGCTCCTGAAGCGGAAGTACTGCCAGCCAGAGCAGGAACTGGGCGGCCCTCAGAACTGCCAGGGCACGGACGAGCATGCGATGGGTCCGTTCTCGTGCGCTCTCGACCGGAGCGTCTTGCGGATTCATGTCCCCACCGTGACAGCGCCGGACCGTGCAGCGGTATCCCCTGTGTGTCCATCCCCCGCCCGGCCATGGCCCGTTGGCCATCGACTCGGAGACCGGTACCCAGCCGCAGGGCGCCTCCGTAGCGTTGAGACGGCAGCTCGACAACGGATCAGGCGCCGTTTGATGGCCTACACCCCTACCCCGTCCGGATCGAGCCGTGTGAGGACGGTGCCTGGCGGTGCTCTCCGCTGTGCACTCAGGCCTTGACGTTCAGCCCTCTTTCCAAGAAGCAGGCAGCGACGAGAAGGACGGACAACCGATCATGTCCACTCCCCCGCCTTCCGGCCCGATCCGGACCGTCAAGGTCATGGCGCTCATCATCGCCATCCTGTGCGGCCTGGTCGCCGCACTGACAGCCTTCACCCTCAGCCGAGCCCTGGAAGCAACGGGCCTCCAGGCCATCGCCTACGCCGGTGTGTCGTTCCTCGGCATTGCGGCCTTCACCAAAGCGGTTCAGGAAAAGCTCGGCCTCCTCTGAACAAGCACGCCGCCAGAGCAGTACGGGGGCCCCGTCGCGCTGTCCCTAGGTCTGGCACCGTGGAGGCCAAGGGGTGCTAACGCCGTTAGCACCCCGGCGTCCGATACATGACTGAGCCCGTCCGCACCTCCGGACGGGCTCAGTCATATGCGCGCTGCGCGACTACTCCTCACCGTGTGCGGCCAGGAGCCGTTCCAGAAGCAGCTCACGCTGCGGGGCGTCCATCTTCTCGAGGATCATTTCGGCGACCTTGATTCCGTCATCCCACGGAAGGCGGGGGATCGTCCGCAGGTCCACGAGGAACGGGACGGCCTCCGGCGTCGAGAACACACCGGTCTCCGATTTCTCGGTTGCCGGGGCGTCGGCTTCGACCGCGGCAGCTGGGGGTACCGCCGCAGGCACCGGCGAGGTGCTAACGGCGTTAGCACCCGGAGCAGCTTCGGCGGTGGCAACGGCGTCGGCGCCCGGGGCGCTGTGCCTGCGTCGTTTGGTAGCGGCACGCTTGGCCAGGGCTTCCTCGGCAGCACTCTTCTGCTGCTGCTCGGGGAGTTGGCCAACGTTGCGCGCGATCTCCACCGGAAGGGTCCGGTCCTCGACGGCGGACTGAAGTTCCGGCGTGAGCTTGAGCAGGGCGATCCGCTGGGTGACCCACGGGCTCGACTTGCCCAGGGCCCGGGCGACGGCTCGCTGGGATCCGTGAACGTCCACGAGGCGCTGGAGGGCCTTCGCTTCATCCAGAGGGTCGAGGTTCTCGTGCTGGACGGCGGCGATGAGGGCGGTCTCGAGGAGGGTGTCGGCGTCCTGGGCAAGGGTGTCGTCGACGTGAACGGGGACGTCGTCGAGTCCGGCGAGGTTCGCGGCGGCCAGGCGCCGGTTGCCGTCGACGACGACGTAAGCGGCCTGGCCGATCTCTGTTTCGTGGCCGGGGTGTGCAACGAGGAACGCTTGCCGGGTGACTGCTGCGAGGGGCTGGATGACTCCTCGGGAGGTGAGGCTGTCAGCCAGGTCCTCGACCGACTTCAGCTCCTCGCGAGGGTTGTACGGGTTGTGTGCAAGAGCTTCCAGCGGAACGCGGAGCGTCCCGGCCGTGGTGGCGGGAGCCTGGTCGGCGGCGGGAGCGTCCTGGCCGGCGAACCGTGCGAAGGAGGCCGCGCGGCTGCTCATGGGATGGGCGACCGCGTTGAAGGTGGGGGAGTCGCCGAGCATGTCTGCCTTGCTCATCCGGTCTTCACCCCGCGGGCGATCTGACGCATCTGGTGGGACTGTTCGCAGTCGGGGGCGTAGTCGAGGAGCGGTCGCTGCTTGCGTACGGCTTCGCGCTGCTCCTTGACATCGGGGACGATTGCGAGGACCGGGGGAGTGCCGAGGGACTTCCACTTTTCCAGGGAGGAGGTCGCGATGTAGCCGCGGCGGCTGTCGAACTTGTTGACCACCAGGCCGAGCTGCTCGATCTCGATGTCGAAGTCCCGCGAGAGGGAGTCGATCTGCTGGATGAGCATGCCGTACGCCTGGGCGGAGGTGTCTTCGGCTTCCACGGGGATGACGAGGCCGGAGGAGCCGGGCCTTTCTCCGTCGCGCTGGCGCCCGTAGTTGAGGGCAGCATCCATGGCGAGTCCGAGGCTGGGTGGTGAGTCGACGACGATGACGTCGAAGTGCTCCTCGAGAGGGGCCAGAGCGCGCTCGAGTGCGGCTTCGCGCGGGCCTCGGAAGACGGTGAGACCCGAGTCGAGGAGGAAGGCATCGAACGCGGCGGGCAGGATGCGTAGGCGGCCGGAGAAGCGGTCACCGTCTATGGCGACGGTGAGGTCGAGCAATGACTGTTTGGCCTGCTCGCGGTGCAGCATGTGCGTGATGAGGCTTTCCTCGCCGGCCGGGATGGCGGTGAGGCCCAACTGGTGGGTGAGGTGGCCCTGGGGGTCGTAGTCGACGAGGAGGACTCGCAGGCCCCCGGTCTCGGCAGAGGCCGCGGCTTTGACGGCGGCGGGGTCCTCGGCGAGGGCCTGTGCGAGGCCGGCTGAGACGGCCGTCTTGCCGACGCCGCCCTTCTGATTGCAGACGATGATTCGGCGAGTGGTCCTCTGTGCTTCGGCCGGGTTGTCGGCCAGCCACAGGACGACGGACTGGGCGAGGCCCTGGATGTAGGAGACGCCTCGTTCGCGGCAGTCGGTCTTGAAGTCCTCGTAGAGACCCTCGGGGAGGTAGGTGCCGAAGCTATCGGCGCCGGCGGTGTTGACTGCGGGGAGCTCGTCGTGGCAGTCGCGCCAGGCCTGGATACCGGAGGCGACCGCGTCCTGCATATCGGTCTGGAGCTGGGCTGCACGGACCTTGAGTGCCTGCTGAAGGTGGGCGGGCAGCTTGGAGGCGAGCTTCTCCCGCTCAGCTCCCGAGTTCGGAGATGACATGCACGGCAGCATACTGCCGTGGGGGGCGATACCGGTGATCCAATAGAAGCGTTTTGCTAACTTTCTGCGGCAGTTGCTACTCCCGTGCTAACGCCGTTAGCACCCCGTCAGGGCGCTAACGGCGTTAGCACCCGCCTCAGAAACCTGAAAAGCCGGCGCCAACTCCCCGCGCAAGGCGGCGACTCGCCCAACAGCGGGGCTCCGCACGCGACCACGTCCGCCAGACGTTCGGCGGTGATGCTCGCGAGGCTCGGCGGACGAACCCCTCGGCACCCATGCCGAACAACGCGAGGAAAGCGGCCAACACCGAGTTCGGCAAGGTGCAGGTTGTCAGGGGCAGTGTGCTCGATGGCGCCGACTACTTCGGGCGGACCGTGGACGACCTGTGCGGCTCCTCCCGGAGCCCGGTACTGGTCACCGCGCGGTAGATCGCCATGTACCTGTGCCGAGAGCTGACGGACCTGTCGCTGCCCAAGATCGGGGCCCAGTTCGGCGGCCGGGACCACACCACCGTCATGCACGCGGACCGCAAGATCCGGGCCCTGATGGCAGAACGCCGGTCCATCTACAACCAGGTCACGGAGCTCACCAACCGCGTCAAGAACGCCTGACGCGGGCTCCGGGCAGCCGTGCCAAAGGTCCTGTACACCGCGGCTGAGGGTGCTTCCCCAGCGCATGGGGCCGGGAGCCGTGTTACGAAACCCTCGT
The DNA here is from genome assembly GCF_040651775.1 of Streptomyces sp. NPDC048383. Lineage (NCBI taxonomy): Bacteria > Bacillati > Actinomycetota > Actinomycetes > Kitasatosporales > Streptomycetaceae > Streptomyces > Streptomyces sp. NPDC048383. The sequence continues at coordinate 2,797 of NZ_JBEZKS010000081.1, read as the reverse complement.
GCTATCCCTCTCCCTCTGAGAGACGCTGACCTGCGCAAATAGCCTGGTCGGGGCGGTGGGACTCGTTCGGGGCTTGCGATTGAGTTAGGGTCCCGATCGGACGGGCAGGCATGTGCCCGGACACCGCGCCCCGCCTCGTGCGGGGTTTTTTGTTTCCCGTGCGTCCGAAGGGCCCCGACACCGCTGGTGTCGGGGCTCTTCGGCGTTTTGGGACCGGAGGAAGAGGCTCTTGTGAACGAGACACTGACCGTGATCCTGGCGGGGCTCGGATCGGTCCTGCTGGCACTGTTGCTGATGCTCGGCATCGTGGCAGTGGTGGCGATCGTGGTCTTCGCGCGCACCGCCAACCTGGTGGTGGGACGGACCCGGCGGGAAGATCTCCCGGGGGTGCTGGAGACGGTGGGACGGACGCATTCGGGTCTGGTGGCGGCGCTGGGGCAGGGAATCCGGCAGGCGGTGTTCGCCGCTACTCGCATCGGCGCGTCCCAACCGTCGGCTGGTCCGGTTGCGGGTGTGCCTGCTCCTGCGGATCCTGCCATCGGGCCCGCGGCGGTGGCCGGGCCGACGGGCCCTGCCACCGCCGTCGGCCCGGTCAACGAGGTTGGGGTGGAGGGGACGGTCCAGTGAAACGGCGCACGTTCTACGGACCGGACCGAGATCCGGTATCCCGGCACGCGGGCGAGCCTTTGCTCGACCGCGTGCTGCGCAAGGTCTTGAAGGCGCCGGAGCTGCGTCTGCTGTCGGAGTTCATCCATGGCGTGCATGCCGACCAGATCTCTCGCCGCCATGGCCTCACTCCTCCCCAGGTGGAAGAGCTCTTGGCCGAGATCGCGCATCGGATCAAAGAAGCCCCGGGCAGCGAGGGCCTCCTGGAGGACCTCCGCTCCCGTGGCGGCCCCCGCTTTTCCGCGCTCCTTTGGGAGGGCGGAAAAGCCGTACCGGTCATCCACCACTGCCAGGCGCCCGCGTGCACGGTACCTTTCACGCAGGCGTCCACCGGTCGCGCCCGCAGGCCCCGCCCCTGACGGGAAGCCGCCGACCCAGCCGGCCGCTCCGTACCGGGGCCCTCGGCTGCGTCTCAACACGCCGCCGCCGGAGCTTCCCGCGCCTCGCCGGGTACGCGGCTCGTTCCTCTCCTACCTGCAGGCCCGCCTGAACCGTGTCGCATACTCGGCGCCCTTTGGCCCGCAGCCTATGTATCGGCTGCCCTCGCCTGTGTGGACAGGGAAGGCCTCATGGCTGCCGCTGCGCAGTGCGCCTCAATTCGGCACCGGGCTCTTCTTCTACGACGGTCAGCACCGCGTGAGCACCTGCTTCAGCCTCAAGCGGCGCCTCCGGCGGGAGGTAATGGGTGGGTCTCCGTTCGTCGTCATGCCCGCGGCCACGCTGACAAGCCCACTTCGCAGTCAGCCCATGCTGGGGGTGCATTGCGACGTGGTGCCCTTCCCCTACGCGCCGTTGCGCATGGGCCGGCACGCAGCACCGAGTACTGGACCTGTCCAGGGCCGGGGCCGTGATGCTCATCGGAGCGAACCGCGACATGCTCCTCGTGGGTCCCGCCCCGCCCGCCGTCAGCAGCGAGCACGCCGAAGGGAGGGCCCGGCCGAAGCCATGAGCGGTACAGAGCCGCTCGTGGCACCAAGGGGGTACGCCTCGGCACCGACGACCCGGGCCGCCGGCGAAAGCGGTACCCGGAACCGGTCGTTCGGTGACGCAGTGTCGGTGCCGCCGGGCATCCTTGACCGACCAGCAGCTGACCATGGAGGGGGAGGACATGCCCAGGAACGAGCATTTCAAGAAGGCGCAGGCGTTCGCCGAGTTGTCGGAGCAGATGCTGCCCAAGATCACAGAGCCGGGGGCGAAGGCGCAGACGCTCGCCCTGCTTGCTCTCGTGCACGCGGTCTTGGAGACCGGCTACGACATTGATGGGGTCCGCGGCGCCATCCAGGACAGGGGCCTCTGACCCGCAGTAATCGGGGGAGTTCCGGTGGGCGATGACCACGACGCCCCGGGTATGGACCCGGGGCGTCGCATTACCGCGTGGGTCAGGGGGTCGGCTTCGGCTCCACCTCAGACACGGCGAAGGGCCGCCACTCCCATGTGCCGTCGACGACCTGCGCGATGAGGACGTGGTCCTCGCTGTCCCCGTTGGCGGCGAGCTGGCGGCGCAGGTCGCTGACCACGTACAGCATGTCGGCGTTGAAGCCTTCCGGCAGCGGCGGGCTGTCATGGCCGGCGTCCTTCTTGTCGGCCAGCACCATGATGTTGTCTGAGGCGAGTTCGGTGGCACGGACCTGGTGGTCGTCGGCGCTGAGGTAGGTGATGGCATCGGCGCGCACCATGACCCTCCTGTCTCCCCTGCCTGCCGGGTCCTTGCTCTTCCGCATGATCCAGATGTTCGTCACGGGTCCCCTCCCAAAGGCCTGGTGCTCGATGCTGTTCATCATCACCGAGCCTGCCGACGCGTACGGGTCCGAGCCGAACTTCCCTGACACGACGGACGATCGGCAGCTGGGCAGTGGGGGTATGTGTCGGGGCATGAATCAGCTCACCCGACGCCGCTGGATCTTCACCCCCGTCATTTCGTGGCATGCCCGACGGCTTTCACGTAGGACCGGCATCACCTTCGACGACGCGTGGGTCAAGATCCGTACGGCCTTCTACCCCGAGGAGCTCGTCTACGCCCGTCAGCCGCCCGGGTTGGACTCCTCGGGCCGCTAACGTGGCGAAGCCCCGGACCGCGCCGGCCGGGGGGGAGCCCCCTCCCCGGTCAGCCGGGGGGGGGGGGCATGCTGGA
>NZ_JBEZKS010000080.1:0-28943 GCF_040651775.1 Streptomyces sp. NPDC048383 | reverse complement strand
CCCTCTCCGCCGGCGATCCCCCGGCCGGGGGCCCGGTGGCCGCCAGGGCGAGCAGGTCCCAGGTACCGGCGTCGCGGTGCACGGGCGCGCCCGTCGTCGCCAGCACCAGGCGGGCCTCCTCCGCCGGGATCGGCTCCCCGCCCCACACCAGCCGCATCCCGGTGCGCAGCACCAGCGGCTCGGCGTACAGGGAGACGCCGCACTCCTTCAGGAGGGCGTCCAGCGCGACGACCCGGTCGGCCCGCGCCCACGCCGGCTCCGCGGCCCGCGCGCACATCCGCAGGTGCGGTACCGCCTCCGCCGCGCCCAGCCGCAGCCCGGTCTGCTCGAACAGGCGGACCCCGGCCGGGGGATCGCCGGCGGAGAGGGCGTCCAACCGGTCGAGTACGAGGATCCGCAGGGCCGGCGATTCGGCCAGCCCGTCCCGTACGTCCCGCCCGTACGCCCGCTCCGGATCGGCCAGCAGCGCGAGCGCCAGCCGCCGCGCCACCTCCGGCAACGGTGCGGCGGAACCCAGCCCGAGGGCGAGGGCGAGCCGCGTGAGCCGGTCCGCGCCCGGCTGCGGGTCGTCGGCGCCCGACCCCGGGCCGGGCGGGAGCGGCACGTCGTCGCGTACGTCGCCCCGTGTGGGCTCGGGCTGGGGCCCGGCGGTCGGCGCCGGTGCCGCCCGGCCGGGCCCGGCGCCCCGGAGGTCGGAAGCCGCCGCGTCCCGCGCCGGCGGCATCCGTCGGGGGCCGGCCGGCCGGGACGGGGCCTCGGGGCGTACGCCGTCCAGCGCGTCCCCGTGCTCGGCGGTCCACTCGGCCGCCTCCGCGTGGGCCACCGGGTCCAGCGGGAGCCCGGCGGCCAGGGCGAGCGCGGCCAGCGGGCCCGCGTCGTAGGGATCGCCGGGCAGTCGGCGCACCTCCGCGAACAGGCGGGGCCGACCCGCCAGCCAGACCAGCGCCGCGGTCCGGGCCCACGGGCCGGCGGACGCGCCGGTGTCGGCCGGCGTGACGGGCTCGTGGGCGGGGTCGAGGATCCGGTGGCGGTGATCGCGCCCGGGGAGCGGGGCGAGTTCCGCCTCGTCGCCGGGGCGTACGCCGATCAGCTGCTGCGGGGCGTGGCCGGGCCGCCGCGTGTAGGTGGTGAAGGTGAGCCACTGCCCGCGCCGGTGCGGCAGCACGCTGCACGCCAGCATCACCCAGCGCGCCACGTCCTGGCTGTCCCGCTCCACGAGCACGATCCGCGGGGCCTCGGGATCCTTGCCGAGCCTTCGTACGTCGGCGAAGAACCCCGGGAGCCACGCGCCCCGCGCCGCGACGAACGCGGCCAGCGCGGCCGCGTCGTGCCGCCCCGGGGCGGGCACCGTGGCGAGCGGCGCCGGCGGCCCGCCCGTCGGGGTCCACGAGGCCCACTGCGGGGAGCCCCAGGCCGTGATCGGCAGGGCGCCCTGGACCGCCCCGGAACCGGCGGCCCCGGGCAGGTGCACGGCGTGCGCGTGGAAGGCCGGGCCCGGCCCGCCGCCGGTGGCCACCGACCGCGCCAACAGCCGGCTCCCGTCCGAGAGGATGCTCAGGCTCAGCGCCACCGGGAGCGCGGCCAGTTGTTCCTCCGTCGGGTACGGCGGGGTGTCGGCGGGCGCCTCGTACCCGATCAGCGGCCCTGCCTCGCGCAGCAGCGCGGCGGGCACGCCCGGGGTGACCGCGGTGAAGCGCGGGCCGGAGCCCTCCGCGCCGGCCGGCGCCGAGGCGTAGTGGAGCTGCGCGAGGTTCATGCGTCCTCCTCCGACCGCGCGGCGGCCCCGCCGGGCATCCGCGCCGGCCCGTACCGAGGCGCGGCCGCCCACCGGGCCGCGCGCGCCCGCCCGTACCGCGACGCGCCGTCCCGTCCCGGCCGGGGACGCACCCCGAACTCCCTTGTCGCACAGGGCTGGTGTCCCACCCGGGGCGCCCCGTACCGTTCCACCATCGCGGCGGTCGGGCGGTCGGTGGGTGTGCCGGAGCGGCCCCGGGCGTGCCCGCACTCGGTCCCCGCCATACGTCTGCGCCCCCCGTGCAGTGTGTGAAGGTCATTCCAGCAGATGCGGGAGCCGGGCGGGAGCCGTTTCGCGGGGCTTTCCGTTCGTCCGCTGTACGGCCCGACGTCAGACGGGGATCTCCGCCCGGTACCCCGGGGCGGCTGTCCTTGGGGCGCCCCTCGACTCCCCCCTCACCCTCGGAGGTCGTCACCCATGGCCGAAATCAACCGCCGCAGGTTCCTCCGGATCGCCGGCGGGACCGCCGCCCTCACGATGCTGAACGAGAGCATCGCGCGCGCCGCCGCGATCCCGGCGGCGCAGGGCGGCACCGGGACGATCCAGGACGTCGAGCACGTCGTCGTCCTCATGCAGGAGAACCGGTCCTTCGACCACTACTTCGGGGCCATGAAGGGCGTCCGCGGCTTCGGGGACCCGCGCCCCGTGGTCCAGGACAACGGGAAGTCGGTCTTCCACCAGTCGAACGGGACCAAGGACGTCCTGCCCTTCCACCCACAGATCGAGGACCTCGGGATGCAGTTCCTGGAGGGGCTGAACCACGACTGGGCCGGCGGCCACCAGGCCTACAACAACGGCAAGTACGACAAGTGGGTCCCGGCGAAGACGGCCACGACCATGTCGTACATGACCCGGAACGACATCCCGTTCCACTACGCCCTCGCCGACGCGTTCACCGTCTGCGACGCCTACCACTGCTCGTTCATCGGCGCGACCGACCCGAACCGCTACTACCTGTGGACGGGACACACGGGCAACGACGGCACCGGCGGCGGCCCGGTCCTCGGCAACCAGGAGCTGGGCTACGGCTGGAAGACCTACCCGGAGCGGCTGGAATCGGCCGGAGTGTCCTGGAAGGTGTACCAGGACATCGGCGACGGCCTGAACGCGGCGGGCCACTGGGGCTGGATCAACGACGCCTTCCGCGGCAACTACGGCGACAACTCGCTGCTGTACTTCAACTCCTACCGCGACGCCCGGCCGGGCAGCCCCCTGTACGAGAAGGCCCGTACGGGCACGAACGCGGCCGCCGGCGAGGGTTACTTCGACCGGCTGCGCGCCGACGTCGTGGGCGGCAGCCTGCCCCAGGTCTCCTGGATCGCGGCGCCCGAGGCGTTCAGCGAGCACTCCAACTGGCCGACGAACTTCGGCGCCTGGTACATCTCGCAGGTGCTGGACGCGCTGACCGCGAACCCGGCGGTCTGGGCGAAGACCGCCCTGTTCATCACCTACGACGAGAACGACGGCTTCTTCGACCACGTCGTCCCGCCGTACCCGCCGACCTCTTCGGCGTGGGGCCTGTCCACGGCCGACGTCGCCCGCGACCTGTACGCGGGCGGTGGCGGCTACGCGGCCGGCCCGTACGGGCTCGGCCCGCGCGTCCCGATGATCGTGGTCTCGCCGTGGAGCAAGGGCGGCTACGTCTGCTCCGAGACCTTCGACCACACCTCGGTGATCCGTTTCATGGAGCAGCGGTTCGGCGTGCGGGAACCGAACATCTCGCCGTGGCGCCGCGCCGTCTGCGGTGACCTGACCTCGGCGTTCGACTTCACCCGGGCGGACGCCGCACCCGCCGCGCTGCCCTCCACGGCGGGCTACGTACCGCCGGACAGGGACCGTCACCCCTCCTACCACCCGACGCCGCCCGCGACCGGCGCGCTGCCCAAGCAGGAGGCGGGCGGGAAGCCGACCCGCGCCCTGGGCTACAGCCCGTACGCGGACGGCAGGGCCACCGTCTCCACCGGCAAGTTCACGCTGACCTTCTCCTCCGGGCCGTCGCTCGGCGCCCACTTCCACACCACTTCGGGCAACCGCACCGACGGCCCTTGGCCCTACACGGTGGAGGCGGGCAAGACGCTGTCCGACACCTGGAGCACCAGCGCGTCCACCGGCAACCGGATCGACCTCAGCGTCTGGGGCCCGAACGGTTTCCTGCGCACCTGGCAGGGCCCGGCGAAGAAGGCCGGCCCCGAGGTGACGGCCCGCCACGTGGCCGCGACCGGCAACCTGGCCCTGACCCTGACGAACGGGGGCACGACCGCGGTGAACCTCACGGTGACCAACGCCTACGGGGGCGCCGCCCAGACCTTCAAGGTCAACGCGGGGGCGAGCGTCTCCCACACGGTGGACCTGCGCGCCACGGGCCGCTGGTACGACGTGAAGGTGGTCTCGGATGCCGACGCGACGTTCCTGCGCCGGTTCGCCGGCCACGTGGAGACGGGCGCCGCCGGCGTATCCGACCCGGCGATCAGGACCGTCTGACCGACGGGACCGGGGGCTCCGCGGCCGGGTCGCGGAGCCCCCGGTCCGGCTCGGCGCGGGTGGGAGCCGGAGCCGCCGAGGGCGCCGGGGAGCGGGGCGAGCGGCCCGGTCCGGCTCGGCGCGGGTGGGAGCCGGGGCGGGGCGGGACGGCCCCGGCGCGCGGTGTGACGGCGGGCCGGATGGGCAGAGGTACCGCGTCGCTTTCTTCGCCCGTCACCGAGGGGGAACGCATGGCCATCGCCCATCGCAGGATCGGCACCGGACCCGTCCGCGTCATCGTGCTGCACGACTGGTTCGGGACCTCCGAGAACTGGGGCTCCGTCCTGGACCACCTGGACCCGGAGGAGTTCTCGTACGCCTTCCTCGACTACCGCGGCTACGGCGAGCGGCGGGACATCCCCGGCCGCTACAACCTTCCCGAGATCGCCGACGACGTCCTGGAACTGGCCGACCAGCTGGGCTGGAACACGTTCTCCCTGCTCGGGCACTCCATGGGCGCCAAGGCCGCGCAGCAGGTGCTCGTCCGGGCTCCCGAGCGGATCGAGAAGCTGATCGGCGTGGCCCCCGTACCGGCCGGTCCGTACGCCATGGACGACCGCACCCACGCCCTCTTCTTCGGCGCCGCCGAGGACCCGGACAAGCGCCGCGCCATCCTCGACCTGGTCACCGGCCACCGGACGAGCCGGCGCTGGCTGGAGGGGATGGTCGCGCACTCGCTCGCGATCTCGCGCCCCGAGGCGTTCGCCGGGTACCTCGCGAGCTGGCAGCCGCTCGACCTGTCCGCGGCCGTCAAGGGCAGCACGGTGCCGGTGCTGGTCCTGGTGGGGGAGTACGACCCGGCGCTCACGGCCGACGTGATGCGCGCCACGTGGCGGGCCTGGTACTCCAACTGCCGCGTCGTCACGGTCCCGGGCTCCGGCCACTACCCGCCGCACGAGACCCCGGTGGCCTTCGCGACCGACGTCGAGGCCTTCCTCCGCGGCTAGGCCGGCCCTCCTCGATCTTGCCGGGAGCATGAAAAATCCCGTGGGGCACGAGGAAACCTCGTGCCCCACGGGATCGAAAAGGGTGAGTGACGGGACTTGAACCCGCGGCCACCTGGACCACAACCAGGTGCTCTACCAACTGAGCTACACCCACCACGAAGGGCGGCGGAACCACCCGTTCGATGTGCAAGCACAGCATAGCCGATCAGAGGGGTGGTTCCGCGACCCGTTATCCGGCGGACCGCCGCTGGTCGGAAGGCGTGGGCCCACTGGGGGTAGCCCTGTGATCACGCAATGTGAGGCGGGCGTGGCACCCGCGACGGCACGTCGGTGTCGGCACGCCCGGCCGCCGGGTCCGGCCGGTCAGGGGCCCAGGACCAGCGCCGACTCGCCCGGTACGTGGATCCGGCCGTCCGGCCCCGGGTGCTCGGCGGGCTCCCAGGAGGCGAGGACCCGTACCCCGTTGCGCCCCAGCGCGATCGTCACCGGCTCCGGGGAGAGGTTCACCGCGACCCGGATCTCGCCCCGGCGGAACGTCAGCCAGCGGCGCTCCTCGTCGTGCGCGACGCGGACCGCCGCGAGGTCCGGATCGCGCAGGTCGGGCTGGGTGCGGCGCAACGAGACCAGGGTCCGGTACCAGGCCAGCAGCCGGGCGGGCGCGTCCCGTTCGGGCTCCGCCCAGTCCAGGCAGGAGCGGTCCCGGGTCGCCGGGTCCTGCGGGTCCGGGATCTCCTCCGCCTTCCAGCCGTGCGCCGCGAACTCCCGGCGCCGCCCGGTCCGTACCGCCTCCGCGAGCTCGGGGTCGGGGTGGTCGGTGAAGTACTGCCAGGGCGTGCCGGCCCCCCACTCCTCGCCCATGAACAGCATCGGTACGAACGGCCCGGTCAACGCCACCGTCGCCGCGCAGGCCAGCAGGCCGGGGGAGAGGGAGGCCGAGAGCCGGTCGCCCAGCGCGCGGTTGCCGATCTGGTCGTGGGTCTGGCTGTAGCCGACGAAGCGGTGCGCGGGGGTGCGCCGCCGGTCCACCGGGTGGCCGTGGGTCCGGCCGCGGAAGGAGGACCAGGTCCCGTCGTGGAAGAAGGCCCGGGTCAGGGTCTTGGCGAGGGCGCCGAGCGGGGCCTCCGCGAAATCGGCGTAGTAGCCCTGGGACTCGCCGGTCAGCGTGCAGTGCAGGGCGTGGTGGAAGTCGTCGTTCCACTGCCCGTGCAGGCCCAGTCCGCCCTGGGCGCGGGCGGCCGTGGTGCGCGGGTCGCACCGGTCGGACTCGGCGATCAGGAACAGCGGACGGGCCGTCTCCGCCCCCAGTTCGTCGACGGCCGCGCCGAGTTCCTCCAGGAACGTCAGCGCCCGCCCGTCGACCAGCGCGTGCACCGCGTCCAGTCGGAGTCCGTCGATCCGGTAGTCCCGCAGCCAGGCCAGCGCGCTGCCCAGGAGGTACGCCCGGACCTCGTCGGAGCCCGGTGCGTCCAGGTTGACCGCTGAGCCCCACGGGGTCTGGTGGGTGTCGGTGAAGTACGGCCCGAAGGCGGGGAGGTGGTTGCCGGAGGGACCCAGGTGGTTGTGGACCACGTCCAGCACGACGCCCAGCCCCGCCGCGTGCGCGGCGTCGACGAACCGGGCCAGCCCGGCCGGCCCGCCGTACGGTTCGTGCACGGACCAGGGCGCCACCCCGTCGTAGCCCCAGCCGTGCCGGCCGGGGAAGGAGCAGACCGGCATCAGCTCGACGTGCGTCACCCCGAGGGCCGTCAGGTGTCCCAGCCGGGTGGCGGCCGCGTCGAAGGTGCCCTCGGGGGTGAAGGTCCCGACGTGCAGCTCGTACAGGACCGCGTCCTGGAGCGGGGTGCGGGGCGCCGGGCCGCGCGGGGTGAGCCGCTCGAAGTCCACGACCGCGGACAGGCCGTCGGGCCCGTCCGGCAGTCTGCGTCCGCGCGGGTCGGGGCGGACCACGGGATCGTCCCCCAGCAGGAACCCGTACCGGTCGCCGTCGGCGGCCGGGGCGTCCAGGGTCCACCAGCCGGCGCGGCCGGGATCCCGATCCGGTGTCATCTCGTAGGCGGTGTCGTTCAGTCGCATGGCGACCCGACCTGTCAGCGGTGCCCATACCTCGAACTGCACGGACGGTCCCCTCGTCTCCGGCGGTGTCCAGCATGCGTATCGTGCCCATCATTCCGGGCCTTCCGGAGGACTTCTGGACACTCCGCACCCGACGGGCCGACAATCACCCTGTGACATCGAGTTTCGAGTTCCCCCCCTTCCCCGCGCCGCGGCTCTCGGACGCCGAGCGCGACCGGGCGCTGGGCCAGCTCAGAGAGGGTGCGGCGCTCGGCCGGCTCTCGCACGACACCTTCATGCGCCGGATGGAACTCGCGCTCGCCGCCCGCCGGGCCGAGGACCTCGCCGTCCTCACCGCCGACCTCCGGACCCGGGAGGCGACCGAAGCCCCGTGGAGCCGTCGGTTGTTCGGCTGGGTGGGCCGCGCGTCCGCCGTGTCCGCCGGGGTCCGCCGCGCCTGGCAGGTCGAACGGCTGCCCCGACTGCTGCTCCCGCACCCGGGCGCCGGACCGCTGCGGATCGGCCGCGACCCGGGCAACGGCCTGCGGCTCAGCCACGACACCGTCTCGCGGGCGCACGCGGAGCTGAGCATGCGCGACGGCCTGTGGGTGATCAAGGACCTCGGCTCGACCAACGGCACCACCGTCAACGGCCGCCGCGTGTCCGGCTCCGCCGTGGTCCGCGACGGCGACCAGATCGGCTTCGGCAGCATGAACTTCCGTCTCTCGGCGACCTGACGGGCCGCTCGGCGGGCGACCCTGGTGGGGCCGGCGGCGCGACCCGCCGGTCCGGGGCGCAGGATGGCGGCATGGATGAACCCGCAGCCGTGGTGCGCCCGGCCCGCCCCGAGGACCTGCCGCGCCTCGTCGAACTGATCCACGAACACATCGCCCACGAGCGCTCCGCGCCGCGCCCGCCCGGTCTCGCCGCCCGGCTCGGCCCCCGGCTCTTCGGGCCGCGGCCGCGGCAGTGGGTGCTGTTGGCTCAGACGCCCGAGGGCGTCGTCGTCGGATACGCGGCCTGCTCCGCCGAGTTCGCCTTCTGGGACGCCCGGCACCACCTCCACATGGACTGCCTCTACCTGGCCGACGGGGCCCGGGGCCACGGCCTCGGCCAAGCCCTCATGGACGCCGTCGCCGCCCTCGCCCGGGAACGGGGCCTGGACCACGTCGAGTGGCAGACCCCGGACTGGAACGAGGGCGCGATCCGCTTCTACGACCGCCTCGGCGCCACCGGCCTGGCCAAACGCCGCTACGCCTGGCCGGTTTGAGCGCGGGCGGCGTCCGGGCCGGGGGGCGGGACCGCACCCGTTCGGCGCACGAAGTTGCGGGTGAGCCGGTCGTGCGTGGCCAGGACCGTGCGGCACTGGTGTTCCACCTGGGTGGCCACCGGCACCCGGCGGGCCTGGAAGCGGGCCGAGAACTCCTCGCACCAGCCGGTCACCAGCCGGTCCAGACCCGGGGCGGCCGGATGGCCCTGCGCGCGCAGCACCCGCAGGAGCATCGAGGCGGCGCGCAGCGACAACCGCCGCCCGAAGGCGTCGATGCTGCCGATGGCGGCCGCCGTGGCGTCGACGGGAGCGCCGGGCCCCGTCCACTCGGCGGTGATCCGGGGGATCAGGGCGAGGGTCCAGTCGACGGCGCGCAGCAGGGCGGCGGAGGCCGGGTCCGGCCCCCCGACCGCGCCCCGCGGCCCGGCCACCCGTGCGGCGTCCTCGGTGAGGCGGCCCGCGAGGACGCGCAGGGCGTGCCGCGGGTCCGGGTGCGGGGCCGGATCGTCCACCAGGTCGGACGCCCACATCGGGACTTCGACGATCGCGGTGGTCCCGTGGTGGCGGTGGACGCGGTACCAGGTGCTGAGCCGGGTGTCCTCGGGGTGGAACGCCCCGCCGGGGCCGGTGCCCGACTCCGGCATGACGAAGATCCCCGGCCCGGGGGAGGGCCACCCGGCGGCGTCGGAGGCCCCCGTCTCGACGGGGATGCGCAGCTCGGCGGCCGACCTCCCGAACGGCTCGGCCAGCCCCGGTATGTCCCGGGTGAGCTGCACCCAGGAACCGCCGAGGTCGGTGCCGTGCAGGGAGACCTGGAGGACGGGCCGCAGCTCGTCGATGAGGGCGGTCAGCGCGAGCGTCTCGGGCGGCAGCCGGTCGGGGGCCAGTAAGGACGGCGCCCACTCCGGCTGTTCGGGCCCGGGCGGCCGGAAGAAGTTGCGGTGGTAGTCGAGCAGGGAGTGCGGGCGGGGCGTGCGGTGCAGCTCCGCGCCGTCCGGGTCGGCGCACAGCAGGAAGTGCCAGCCGGCGCCGGCACCGAGGGCGGGGTCCCCGATGATCCGACGGGCGAGGGAGAGGGCCGTGGCCCCGCCGACGGGTTCGTTGGCGTGGGCCCCGGCGACGACGAGTACGTCACGGGCGCCGTCACCGGGATCGACGGAGAGCAGCCACAGCGGCGCCCCCGCCCGGGACGCGCCGGCCCGCCGGAGCCGGACCCGGGCGGGGTGCTCGTCCGCCAGCGCGCGGGCGGCCAGGGCGAGTTCGTGAGGTGTGGGGTAGCGCATATCGCGGAGGAGGTTCACATGGGATGCCATGCCCGCCGGGCACGCCCCCTACTGCTCACCGCGCCCCGCACTTCGCCGAATCCTCTCCGAAAACCCCTGGCCAACGCCTCGCGCGACCCGGCCCCGACCCGGCCGCCGCGGGCCGGGCCGGGGGTCGGGGTCGCGCTACCCGACCGGTTCCGTGGCCGTGCGGATCAGTGCCAGGGCCGGGTGGGCGTGTAGCAGGGTCGCCAGGTCGACCTCGCCCTCGTACGCGGGCCGCGCCGTGCGGGGGCCGCAGCCCGCCGCCGGCGTCCAGCGGCCCGGCGGCAGGGTCAGGGTGGTGCCCCGCCAACCGCCCGCGCCGGCCAGCCGGTGGGAGAGGCGGGTGGCCACCGCGACGAGCCCGCCCGTCCGGGCGAAGGCCACGCAGTGCTCCGCCGCCGGACCCCGGGCCGCCAGCGGGGCGTACCCGGTGAACAGGTCGGGCCGGTCGCGGCGCAGCCGCAGCAGGGCAGCGGTCAGGGCGAGCTTCTCCCGCGACACGCCGTCGGGGTCCGCGCCCGCGTCCAGGGCCGCCAGCTCCTCGCCGCCGAAGTGCGCGGGGCGCCGGTTGTCCGGGTCGACCAGGGCCCGGTACTCGCTCTCCGCCCCCTGGTACACCTCGGGGACCCCGGGCATCGTCAGGTGCACCAGGGTCATGCCGAGCAGACCGGCCCGGGCCGCGTCCACGAGCTCGGCGGGCGGCCCGGCCGCCCCGTCCGGGACCAGCTTCGGGACGCCCGCCTCGTACGCCTCGTCGGGATCGGTCCACGAGGTGCGCAGCCCCGCCTCCCGGGCGGCCTTCAGCAGGGCCGCCGCCAGCCGCTCCGCCCGCTCGGGCACCTCGCCGAGCCCCAGCGCGCTCTGCCGGGCGACCCAGGCGAGCTGGGGGTCGTCCGCCGGCGGCTCCGGAACGGCCATCAGCTCCGGTGCCTGGGACAGCACCGCGATCCGGGCCCGGACGTCCGCGCTGCGCTTGGTGTCGTGCGTGGACAGCACGGTCCCCGAGGCGGGCCAGTCCCGCTCCAGGTCGGCGCAGTACGCGTGGAACTCCCCGAGCGACACCGCCGGCGCGCCCGGCTCCCCGCCGACCTCGGTGGCCGACAGCAACGGGGCCCAGCGGTAGAAGGCCCGGTCCTCCAGGGACTTGGCGCGCAGCGCCGCCGAGGTCTGGGCGAAGCGGGCGGCGAACGCCGGGTCCCGCAGCAACAGGTCCCGTACGGCGTCCGCCGCGGGCCCGCCGGCCCGCCCGGCCGCCTCCGTCAGGGCCCGCGGGTCCGGCTCGGGGTCGTCCGGGTAGGGGCGGTAGACCGGGTAGGCGATCAGCAGTTCCCGTACGGCTGGGGCCGCGGCGGGTCCCGCCCGGTGTTCCAGGAGGGCCAGTTCGGCGGCCAGGTCCACGGTCAGCACCTCCCGCGACGCGGTCGCGGCGGTCTCCTGCCAGGAGGGCATGCCGGTGGCGCGGCCGTAGGCGCGGGCCAGCTCGGCCGCGCCCGCCGGGTCGGTGAAGAGCCCGTCGACGCGGTGCAGCGCGTCGTACCCGGTGGTGCCGGCCACCGGCCAGGTCGACGGGAGGCGTTCGTCGCGGGCCAGGATCTTCTCCACCACCACCCAGCAGTCGTCGCCGGCGGCGGACCGCAGCCGGCGCAGGTACTGCCCGGGGTCGGCCAGGCCGTCCACGTGGTCGATCCGCAGGCCCCGCACGACCCCGTCCCGCACCAGCTCCAGCACCTTCGCGTGGGTGGCGGCGAACACGGCGGGGTCCTCGACGCGGATCCCGATCAGGTCCGAAATGGTGAAGAACCGACGGTAGTTGAGGCCGGTACGGGCCTCGCGCCAGCAGGCCGGCCGGTACCACTGGGCGGCCAGCAGCTCCGGCAGCGGCAGCCCGGCCGTACCGGCGCGCAGCGGGAACTCCTGGTCCCCGTAGCGCAGTACGTCGCCGCCGACCCGGACGTCGTAGGTGTCGGCGGGCTCGCCGAGCACCGGCAGCAACAGTTGCCCGCCGCCCGCCGCCCAGTCGATGTCGAACCAGCGCGCGTACGGGGAGTGCGGCCCCTCCCGCAGCACTTCCCACAGCGGTCGGTTCAGTCGCAGCGGCGAGGGCACCGCCATGTGGTTCGGCACGATGTCCAGGACCAGGTCGAGTCCGTGCGCGCGGGCCGTGGCGGCCAGGGCCCGCAGGCCCGGCTCGCCGCCGAGCTCGGCCCGTACCCGGGCGTGGTCGGTGACGTCGTACCCGTGCGTGGAACCGGGCGCCGCCTCCAGGACGGGGGAGAGGTGCAGGTGCGACACGCCGAGCGAGGCGAGGTACGGCACGGCCGCCCGGGCCGCTTCGAACGGGAACTCCGGGCACAGCTGGAGGCGGTAGGTGGACGCCGGAGTGACAGGGTTCGGAACATCAGGTTCCGTTCGGGGGCTGTGCTGCGGCAGGCTCATGAGAACGTACGTACCCAGCCTGCCGGATTCCGTGCCATTACCCAATGCATCCGGGTGACTCCGCCGGGTTAGTCTTGATCAAGTGGTTGGAACCGTCAACACCTATCGAAACGTCATCGCCCTGACCGGGCCCCTACTGCCGCTCGTCTCCTTCTTCGCCCGACTGCCCGTCGCGATGTCCCAGTTCGGGAGCGTCCTGCTGGTCGCCCAGACCAGCGGCTCCCTCGCCACCGCCGGCATCGTCGGCGGCATCCTCTCCGCGGGTCAGGTCGTCTTCGGCCCCGTCCTCGGTCGGCTCGCCGACCGCCACGGACAGCGGCGGGTCGTCCTTGCCGCGGCGGCCGTCAACGCCGTCGCCACCGCCGCCCTCGTCGCCGGGGCCCTCGGCGGCCTCGCGACCGTCCCGCTCGCCGCGATCGGCGCCGTCACCGGCGCCTCCGTCCCGCTGATCGGCCCGCTCGCCCGTACCCGCTCCGTCGCGCTCGCCCACCGGGCCAAGTCCGACGAGGGCGTCATCGGCGCCGTCCACTCCCTCGAAGGCACCCTGGACGAGGTCTCCTTCGTCCTCGGTCCGGCCCTCGTCGGACTCGCCGCGCTCGTCGCGCACCCCGCCGTCGCCCTCGCCGGCGCGGCCGGCCTCGTCGTCGTCTTCGGCACCGCCTACGCCCTGCACCCGACCGCCGCCGTCACGGCCGGCGCCCCCGCGCGGCCGAAGGCCGGGGCGGGCGGCCGGGCCCGACACCCCCGCGTCGTGCACGCCGTCCGCGGCTCCCTCGCCCTCCAGGGCGCCATGTTCGGCGCCTGTCAGGCCGGCATCGCCTCGCTGACCGCCCAGTTGGGTGTCCCCGGCCAGGCCGGGATCGTGTACGCCGCCATGGGCGTCGTCAGCGCCTTCGTCGGCCTCGCCCTGGGCGCGCTGCCCGCCCGCTTCGGGCTGCGGCTGCGCTGGCGGGTGGCCACCGCCGCCGCGTTGGTCCTGTCGGTGCCGCTGCTGTTCACCGACGCGCTGTGGCCGCTGTACGCGGTCGTCACCGTCCTCGGCGCGGCCTACGCCCCCCACCTGATCACCGCGTTCGCGCTCACCGAGCGGGTCGTGGAACCCGCCCGGCTCGCCGAGGCCATGGCGTACGCCGCCAGCTCGCTGGTCGCCGGGCAGGCCGCCGCCCTCGCCGTCTCCGGGCGGCTCGCCGAGTGGTACGGGCCGTCCGGGGCGTTCGCCGTGGCGGTCGGGGCGGCCGCCCTCTGTCTGACCCTCGCGCTCGTCACCCGGGTCCCGTCGGCCCGTCCCCACGCCACGCCGTTCATCCCGGCCCAGCGCGGCACCTCCCCGACCGTCGGGGAGGGCAGCGCCTCCTACGCCGGGCGTTGAAGCACCACCAGGCTCCGTCCCGTCAAGGCCACCCGGTCCCCGGCCGCGTACTGCGGCCCGGTGCCGGGTGGCAGGACGTCCGACCGCGCCGTGTTCACCACCAGGTGCCAGCGCGCACCGTGCCCCGCAGGGATCGTGAAGTCCTGGTGCTCCGCACCGGCGTTGAACATCAACAGGAACGAGTCGTCGGTGATCCGCTCCCCGCGGGTACCCGGCTCCGAGATCGCCTCCCCGTTGAGGAACACCGCCAGCGCCCGCGCGCTCTGCGCCTGCCAGTCCCGCGCCCGCATCTCCTCGCCGTGCGGGGTGAACCAGGCGATGTCGGACAGCTCGTCGTGCGTGCCCTCGACCGGCCGGCCGTGGAAGAACCGGCGCCGCCGGAACACCGGATGGTCACGGCGCAGCCACACCATCCGCCGGGTGAACTCCAACAGCGCGGGCGGCTCCTTGCCCGGCTCCGGCCAGGCCAGCCACGCCAACTCGTTGTCCTGGCAGTAGGCGTTGTTGTTGCCGCCCTGCGAGCGGGCGAACTCGTCGCCGTGGCTGAGCATCGGCACGCCCTGCGAAAGCATCAGGGTGGCGATGAAGTTGCGCATCTGGCGCTCGCGCAGCTCGCGGACCTCAAGGTCCTCCGTGGGACCCTCGACGCCGCAGTTCCAGGACCGGTTGTGGGTCTCGCCGTCGCGATTGCCCTCCCGGTTCCCCTCGTTGTGCTTCTCGTTGTAGGAGACCAGGTCGTGCAGGGTGAAACCGTCGTGGCAGGTGGTGAAGTTGATCGAGGCCAACGGCCGGCGCCCGTCGTCCTGGTAGAGGTCCGAGGAGCCCGTGAGACGACCGGCGAACTCCGCGAGCGTGCGCGGCTGCCCGCGCCACAAGTCCCGTACGGTGTCCCGGTACTTGCCGTTCCACTCGGTCCACAGCGGCGGGAAGTTGCCCACCTGGTAGCCGCCCTCGCCCAGGTCCCAGGGTTCGGCGATCAGCTTGACCTGGCTCACCACCGGGTCCTGCTGGACCAGGTCGAAGAACGAGGACAGTCGGTCCACCTCGTGGAACTGCCGGGCCAAGGTGGCCGCCAGGTCGAAGCGGAAGCCGTCCACGTGCATCTCGGTCACCCAGTACCGCAGCGAGTCCATGATCAGCTGGAGCACGTGCGGGGACCGCATCAGCAGCGAGTTCCCGGTACCGGTGGTGTCCATGTAGTGCCGGGGGTCCTCCCCGAGCCGGTAGTACGAGGCGTTGTCCAGGCCGCGGAAGGACAGCGTCGGACCGAGGTGGTTCCCCTCCGCCGTGTGGTTGTAGACCACGTCCAGGATCACCTCGATCCCGGCCTCGTGCAGCGCCCGCACCGCCGACTTGAACTCCAACACCTGCTGCCCGCGGTCCCCCGAGGCGTAGCCGTTGTGCGGGGCGAAGAACCCGATGGTGTTGTAGCCCCAGTAGTTGCTCAGCCCGTCGTTCGCGAGCCGGTGGTCGTTGACGAACTGGTGCACCGGCATCAGCTCCAGCGCCGTCACGCCCAGCTTCGTCAGGTGCCCGATGACCGCCGGGTGCGCGAGCGCCCCGTACGTGCCCCGCAGCTCCTCCGGCAGGTCGGGGTGGCGCATGGTCAGACCCTTGACGTGCGCCTCGTAGAGCACCGTGTGGTGGTACTCGTGGCGCGGCGGCCGGTCGTTGGCCCAGTCGAAGTACGGGTTCACCACGACCGAACTCATCGTGTGCGGCGCCGAGTCGAGGTCGTTGCGGGAGTCCGGCCGGCCGAAGTGGTAGCCGTACACCTCCTCGCCCCAGTCGACCTTCCCGCTGATGGCGCGCGCGTACGGGTCCAGCAGCAGCTTCGCCGCGTTGCAGCGCTGCCCCCGCTCGGGCTCGTACGGGCCGTGGACCCGGAAGCCGTAGCGCTGGCCCGGCATGATCCCGGGCAGGTACGCGTGGCGGACGAACGCGTCCGTCTCGCGCAGCTCGATGGCGGTCTCCGAACCGTCGTCGGCCAAGAGGCACAGCTCGATGCGGCGCGCGGCCTCGGAGTAGACCGCGAAGTTGGTGCCGGCGCCGTCGTACGTGGCACCGAGGGGATACGCCTGTCCCGGCCAGACTTGCATGGATAACGACTCTTTCCTCGGGGTCGGAGGATGTCCCGGCTGATCCGGCGTGGACCACGTCACTGCCAGATCTTCCCCGAAAGAGGGTCTCCACGCGTGGACTTGGGATGCTCCTACCGGGTGACCCGGAGAGCTGATAGGCGGGTCAACGGACAGTCCGCGCATCACATAATGAGTCAACGGGCCGTCGGAGCACCGGGCATGGGCTCACCCGGCGGCCGCTTCGGGCTGCATCGGACCGCGCGCGCGGAGTACCCTTCCGTGATCACTGGAGACGGGCGTCCAGACGCAGAAGGCGGTGCACGGGTGAGCTCGGGAGGTCTGGAGCTGCCCCCTGGTGACGGCGGTCACGAGGGTGGCCCGGCGGATGCCCCAGGAGGGGCCCCCGCGGGGGTGGCGGCCGGGACGGTGTCCCTGGCCCCGCCGGAGGCCGGGAGCGTACGGGCCGGCGCCGAGCTGGACTGGGGCGCCGACGCGTGGAGCGAGGTCCGTACCCGCGCGCAGCGCGCCGGGCGCGCCTACATCTGGCTGAACCTGATCGAGCAGCGCCTGCGGTCGGTCGTCGGCGCGGTCCTGCGGCCCGTCTACGAACCGGTGCACGGCGGCGACGACTGGGTGGTGGCGGCCGCCGGGCCCGCCGGTCAGGAGTGGGTGCAGCGGGCCGTCGCCGTACGCGAGGTCAGCCGGCGCAAGGGCTACCTCCTCGACCCGGCCGACGACAACGTACTGAGCTTCCTGACGCTCCCGCAGCTACGAGAGCTGATGGTCCAGCACTGGCCGTGCTTCGAGCCCTACTTCGACGACCGGCGCGAGATCGAGCGGGCCCTCGACGAGCTGGAGGTCACCCGGAACGTGGTCTCCCGCAACCGGGCCCTGTCGCGGCCCGTGCTGGAGCAGGCCGAGCGTGCCTCCGCGCGGCTGCTGGAGGTCCTCGGCGCGGGCGCGGGCAGCCCGGCGGCGGACCGGCTGCCGATCGACGCGGTCGAGGACCTCGTCGGCGACCGGTACGCGGACGTCATCTCGGTCCACCCCGACCGGGTGCGGCTCCAACGGCAGCTCCCGGCGGAGGACCTCTTCGGGGGCGCGCGACGGCTGGACGCCATCGGCATAGGCCTGAACCTGCTGGTGCAGAACTTCTCCGGCCGAAGACTCGTCCGGCTCACCGAGGCGGGCTGCCGGGTCCGGCTGGTGTTCCTCAACCCGGCGAGCAGCGCCGTCAAGCGCCGCGAACGGGAGCTGGGACTGCGCAAGGGCGAGCTGAGCCGCGCGGTCGAGATGAACATCCTGCACGTGCGCCGGGTCCGCGCCGGGCTGCGGGACCCCTCGCGCTTCGACATCCACGTCTTCGACGAGACCCCGCGCTTCACCGCCTACCTGGTGGAGGGCGAGACCTCGGGCATCGCGGTCGTCCAGTCGTACCTGCGCCGGGCCCGCGGCATGGAGGCCCCCGTCCTGGTGCTGCGCGGCGGCGGCCGCGGCGTCCCGAAGGACGCCGACCACGGGCTCTTCACGACGTACCGGGAGGAGTTCGAATCGGTGTGGGAGGACTCCCGCCCGGTCTCGTGACCCGGGAGCCGTAGGCGCACGCGGCCGACCCCGCCCCGGGAGCCGACGGATTCCCGACCCGGGCCGCGGCCCGCGGGGCGGTCGGGAGGCGGCCGGATCCGTCCGGCGGCGGCTCGGCGCGGGACCCGGCGGCGGTGGTGTCAGTGGGCCGTGTCAGGCTGAAACCCGTTGACCGGATAAACGGGGGAGGGCGCGTCATGGCGGCGTGGCACGGGGGAGCACGGGTCGGATACGACCCGGGGACGAGCGGTACGGAGCCGGCGGAGTTCCGGATCGCGACGCCCGATGAGGGCGGGACGCCGGACGGCGAGGGCGCGTCCCCGGGATCCCCGGGCGCGGCGCGGAGCCGACCGCGAGCGCACGTCGGAACGGCGGCCGCGTGATGGGTTGGATCAGCGGGCCGTTGGTCGCCTTCGACCTGGAAACCACGGGCACCGACGTCGAGACCGACCGCATCGTGACGGCGGCCGTCGTGCGCCTGGATTCGGCCGGGGCCGTCTCCGCCGAACGTACCTGGCTGCTGGACCCGGGGGTGGCGATACCCGAGCAGGCGTCGGCGATCCACGGCATCTCGACGGCGCACGCCCGCGAGCACGGGGCGCCGGCCGCTGCCGCCATAGCGGAGATCGCGCGGACCGTCGCCGAGGAACTGCGGGCGGGGACGCCCCTGGTGGTGATGAACGCGCGCTACGACCTGTCCCTGTTGGACCGCGAGTGCCGGCGGCACGGGGTCGAGTCGATCAGCGAGCGGCTCGGCGGTGTGCCCTCGCCCGTCATCGACCCGCTGGTGATCGACAAGCACGTGGACAAGTACCGGAAGGGCAAGCGGGCCCTCCACGCGCTGTGCGCCCACTACGGGGTCCCGCTCGACGACGCGCACAACGCGAAGGCCGACGCCGTGGCCGCCGCCCGCGTGGTACGACGCATGGGCGAGGAGCACCGGCCCGTCGGCCTGATGCCACTCGCGGACCTGCACGCCCTCCAGGTGCGCGCGGCGGCCGACCAGTCGGTCTCGTTGCAGGCCTACCTGCGGCGCACCGCGGATCCCACGGCCGTCGTCGAGCCGGCCTGGCCGCTCATTCCCCGGAGCCGATGAGGGACCGGTTCAGCCTTCCCGGGGCGCGAGCGCCCGCAGGTGGGGGAGGGCGATCCGGCGCCGGGGCAGATCGACGTCCATGATCTTCACGGGGAGGTGGTCCCCGACCCGGACGATGTCGTCGACGCGCACGACGTCCCCGACCCGCACGACGTCCTCGCCCCGTCGCCCACGGGAAGGGGCGTGGGGCGGGCGCGCATCGACCGACGGGGCGGGCGGTCCTGCTCAGAAGGGGTGCCAGCGGGTTTCCGTGTCGCCCTCGCGCAGCGAGGTGACGCGGCGCCGGAACTCGGCCAGCGCCTTCGGGTTGGTCGGCGCGTGTTGCGACACCCAGGCGCAGCTGGCCGTCTCGCGGGCGCCGCGCAGCACCCGGCAGCCGTCCCACTCCCGTACGTCCCATCCGTACGCGGACACGAACGCCGCGTAGGAATCGGCGGGCAGCCCGTACCGGTCGCGGGCCAGGGCCATCACCACCAGGTCGTGCTCCCGCAGGTCGGTGGAGACGGTCTCCAGGTCCACCAGGACCGGGCCGGCGGGGCCGACGTGGACGTTGCGGGCCAGGGCGTCGCCGTGGATCGGACCCGGCGTCAGGTGCGGCGTGAGGGCGGCGACTTCGCCCGCGTAGGCGTCGCGCCGGCCGCGCAGGTACGCCGCGTCCTCGGCGTCGATGGAGTCGCCGGCCAGCCGGAGCCAGCGTTCGACGCCGCCCAGCAGTTCCCGAGGGGGCAGGGTGAACGGCGGCGCGGGCAGGGCGTGGAACAGGCGCAGCAGCCCGGCCAGGTCCTGCGGTCCGGCGGGCCGGACCGCGTCCGGGAGCCGGTGCCACAGGGTCACCGGGTGTCCGGCGACCAGGCGGGGCTCCGCTTCGGCGGCGGTGACCGCCGGGATCCCGGCCTGCTCCAGCCAGTGCGCGACGGTCAGTTCGTGTGCGGCCCGGGCGGCGAGCGCCGGGTCGGCACGGCCCACCTTCACCACCAGGTCCCCGGCGGTGAAGACCGCGTTCTCGCCGAGCGCCAGCAGGGTGGCGCCGGCGCCCAGGCCCGCTGCTTCCAGTACCTGCCTGGCCTGCGCCTCGTCCATCTCGTTCTCCGGGTCCGGACCGTCGTGAATCCGCCCAGTCTCGCATCCCGCGCGAAGTCCCCGGACCCGTGGGCCGACGCGTCCCCCCACGCGTCGGCCCACGGCAAGGCCCTGCGCCGCTACGCGGGACCAGGCCCGGAGGAGCGACCCCCGTTCGCTGAAATGAAGTTATCTAAATTTGGAGAACCGATCAAGTGGTCCACTCGTTAGAGTTGGTGCACCTGCCGAGCCTGCCCAGGAGAGCCCATGCCGGTTCGTCACGTCGACGGACACCTGCTCCGCAAAGTACGCCGCGCCGCGGACCTGACCCAGGGGGAGGTCGCGGACCGGCTCGGAGTCACCGTCCCGGCCGTCGTCGGCTGGGAGAGCGGCAAGTCGCTGCCGGACGGCGAGAAGCTGCCGGCCCTGGCGCAGGCGCTCGGGGCGGACCTGGATGAACTGTTCCCCCGGTCGCTGCCCCCGGACCTGGCCGACCTCCGCTGCGACGCCGGGTACTCCCAGTACCAGACGGCCGCCATCACCGGGACGCGCAGCGCGGGTCCGGTGGCGAACGCGGAGCGGGGCCGACGGCGGCTCTCGGAGAAGTTCCTGCCGCTCCTGGCGCAGGCGTACGGCGTGAGCGTCGAGGAACTGCTGGCCGCGGAGGAACGCTCCTTCGACCCGGCCCCGTCGGACGGTGCCGCCGCCCCCGTACGGGAGCCCGAACCGGAGTCCGGCGTCGCGCGGGGGGAGCCGCGGGCCGGGCTGCCCGGAACCCTGTCCGAGAAGCTCGCCCACCTGCTGGCGGAGACCTACACGGCGCCGCACCCCACCGACGCCCGGATCGCCGAGCACGGCAACGCGAAGGCGGGGGGCGCGGTGCTGAGCGAGGACCTGGTCCGCGGGCTGCGCACGGGCGAGGTGACGGAAGCCTCCGAGGAGGTCCTGGACGCGCTCGCCGCGGCGCTGGCCGTACCGCCGCTCTTCTTCCGCAGCGACGACGCCGAGGTGCACCGGATCATCAGCGGCATGCGGCTGGTGCGGGGTGGCCTGGCCGGCATCGCGGCCCGTGGCGGGGACGACGGCCTGCCCGCCGAACTGCTGGACTTCATCGGCGGCGTCGTCGACGGCATGCGCCCGAGGTGACGGGGCCTGCCGGTGGGCGGTGGTGGTGAACGGGTTCGGCGACACGGACGGGGCGTCGACGCCCTTGCCGGCCGTGTCCGTCGGGCGGCCAATCCCGCGTTGAGCAGCGGTTGTTGATGCTCCTGCGTCGGCCCGGCGTGGGTCGGCGGTGCCGAGGGGAGGACGGAGCGTCGGCGAACTCGCCTGTACAAGACGCACGTTGGGCTCGCCACCCCGCCGCTCCCGGCTACCCGCGGGAGTCCTCCAGTACCTCCTCCGCGACCGCGGGATCGGCCTTCGCGTACGCCTCGCCGACGCGCAGCAGCCACGGGACCTCGTCCGCGAAGAAGTCCTCGCCCGCTGCCGGGAACTCGGCCGGTACGCCCGGTTCCCGGACCGGGTCCCGCATGTTCAGGCGCGCGGACAGGATCCAGTACGCCTGCGCGACGGCCTCCGCGTCCCGGCCCTCGTGTCCCTCGCTCTCGGCGAGTTCGAGCGACACCTGGTACAGGTCGTCCGGGGCCCGGCGCCGCATGGCGTGGATGACGTCGCGGATCTCCGTGACGTACCGCCCCAGCCGCACCTGGGGGGACGCGTCGTGCGCGAGCAGGTCCCGCAGGGTGTTGAGGCGGCCCGCCGCCGGCAGCCCGGACGGCAGCCGGCTCGGCGTGATGCGCACCAGGTCCGGGGCGGTCAGCGCCAGGTCCCGCCACAGCGGGTGGAGTTCGGCCAGCGTCCGGTACGCCCGCGCGCGGTTCACCGCCGCCTGGCCGGCCGGGGCGATGACCCCCAGGGTCCAGCACAGGAAGGACGCGTACAGCAGGACGTCGGTGGCGGTCTCCTGGAAGTCGGCGACGGCGTCCGGGACGGGACGGAAGGCGACGACGACGGCGTACGCGGCCCGGACCGCCGCGTACAGCGCGCCCGCCACCATGCCGACGGCCATCACCGCGAGCCCGGTCCGCAGCGTCCGGCGGCCGGCCCCGCGGGCGGCGCCCGCCCACTGGTAGCCGCACAGTCCGATGACGGCGCCGCTGTAACCGTAGAAGAGCGGCATGTAGAGGGCCAGGCCCGGTTCGCCGGCGTGCCGGGCCATGAACTGCGAGCCCTCCGGTACCGGACCGCGGTCCAGGACGAGCAGGAAGACCGCCGCCATGACGGCGATGACCAGGACGGCCGCGGTGACGGCGTGGCGCTGGACCGCCACCGTCACGCGGGCCCGCCGGGAGGACGGTCCGTCGGCCGCGGCCCCGCGGTAGACGGCGGCGACGTAGCGCAGCAGCACGCACATGCCCGCCACCACGAAGCAGTGCTTGAGCAGGGTCGACAGGTCGTGCACGCCGAGGCCGTCGACCAAGTGGCGGCCCGGGTCGGTGCGCAGCAGCCAGGCGCAGGCCAGTACGGCGAACGCGCCCCACAGGGAGCGCTCGCTGGTGCGACCGCGCAGGGCTGAGGGGATCCGCCAGAGGGCCTGTACGAGGAGGAGGAGCACGATCGCGTAGGTCAGGACGTCAGACAAGTCCACTCCTGGCCGGTCGGGAGAAGGGGCGGGAGAGGGTGTCGTCGAGGCCGCGCAGGGTGCCGTCCTCGATCCGGTCGGAGGCGAAGGCCTCCTCGTGGAGCAGGTCGGCGATCATCTCGGCGCGGCGTTCGACGTGGGTGTCGTAGCGGTGGCGGGCCATGAACGGGCCCGCTTCGGTCAGGCGGGTCGTCAGTTCCGGGGACAGCTCGGGCAGGAGGGCGGCGGCCTGGCCGGATTGGGTCGTCGGGTCGTCGCACCACAGGTGGGCGAGTTCGTGGAAGACGACCCGCTGCCGGTGGTAGCCGGAAATGCTCTCCGGGATGAAGATCAGGTCCAGGAGCAGTCGCTCGTGGTGCACCCACAGCCCGCAGACGTCGCTCTGTCCGAGCAGCCGGTCCGGAGCGGACACCAGCTCGATCCGGCGCCCGCGGTCCGCCTCGATGGCGGAGACGAGCGCGGTGAGGCTGAAGGGGCGGGGCAGCGGCATGGAGCGGACCGCGCGGCGGGCCTCCCTGCGGACGGCCCGGTTGCCGACACGACTGCGGGGCCGATCGGCGGTGCCGGTGCCGGTGCCGGCGTCGCCCCGATCGGCGGTGCCGGTGCCGGTGCCGGTCCCGCTCCCGACGCGGGCCGATCGACGGATGAACGTTCCTCCAGGCACCTCGCGGCACCTCCCCGCATTCTCCCCGGACGCCCCGGACCTGACCCCGTCACCATCGGGCCGAAGTTCGAAATCCTAGGCCGGCGCGCGCGGTCGGGCGCACCGGGGGACCGGGTGAACGGACTCGGGCGATCCGGATGCGGCGTCGTCCGGCTCCATGGTTGCACGAGACGTATCGTCTCGTTATGCTCCTGCCATGACCTCAGCCAAGCCCGCACACATCGCCATGTTCTCCATCGCCGCCGCCGGCCACGTGAACCCGAGCATCGAAGTGATCCGCGAACTCGTCGCACGGGGCCACCGCGTCAGTTACGCCATCCCCGCCCCGTACGCCGACCGGATCGCGGAAACCGGCGCCGACCCGGTGATCTGGAACTCCACCCTCCCCACCGAGGAGGAGCCCGAGGCCTGGGGCACCGAACTCATCGACAACATCGAGCCCTTCCTGAACGACGCCGTCCAAGCCCTCCCGCAGCTGGCCGCCGCCTTCGAAGGGGACGAGCCCGACCTCGTCCTCCACGACATCACCTCCTACCCGGCGATCGTCCTCGCCCGCCGGTGGGGCGTCCCCTGCGTCTCCCTCTCCCCGAACCTGGTCGCCTGGACCGGCTACGAGGAGGAGGTCGCCGCGCCGATGACCGCCGCACTGCGCGCCACCGAACGCGGCAGGGCCTACTACGCCCGCTTCCGCTCCTGGCTCGACGAGAACGGCATCGCGGACGACCCGGACGCCTTCATCGGCCGCCCCCGCCGCGGCATCGTCCTGATCCCGCGCGCGCTCCAGCCGCACGCCGACCGCGTCGACACCACCGTGCACACCTTCGTCGGGGCCTGCCAGGGCGACCGAAGCGCCACCCAGGGCACCTGGACCCGCCCGCCGGCCGCCGAGGGCAGGAAGCTCCTCCTGGTCTCCCTCGGCTCCACCTTCACCAAGCAGCCCGCGTTCTACCGGGCCTGCCTCGACGCCTTCGCGGACCTCCCCGACTGGTACGTCGTCCTGCAGATCGGCAAGTTCACCGACGAGGCCGAACTCGGCCCCATCCCCGCGAACGCGGAGGTGCACCGCTGGGTCCCCCAGCTCGACATCCTCCGCAAGGCCGACGCCTTCATCACCCACGCCGGCGCCGGCGGCAGCCAGGAGGGCCTCGCCACCGGCACCCCGATGGTCGCCGTCCCCCAGGCCGTCGATCAGTTCGGCAACGCCGACGTGCTCGCCGGCCTCGGCGTCGCGCGCCACCTCCCCATGGAGCGGGCCGACGCCACGAGCCTCCGGGAGGCCGTCCTCGGCCTGCTCGCCGACCCCGAGGTCGCCGCGCGCTCCGAAGCCCTCCGCGCAGAGATGGCCACCGAGGGCGGCACCCGCCGGGCCGCCGACCTCATCGAGGCCGAACTGCGGTAGGGCGGGTCCGGCCGGCCGTACCGGAACGCCCGCACCCGAAGTGTCGTACCCGGCACCTAAGGTGCCGCCATGACGAACAGGACGGGCACCCCGGACACCCCCCGCAGGTACGCGGCGCTGCTGCGCGGCATCAACGTGGGCGGCAGCAAGAAGGTCCCCATGGCGCGACTGCGCCCGCTCATGGAGGCGCTCGGCCACGGCGACGTACGGACCTACCTGCAGAGCGGCAACGCCGTCTTCACCAGCACCCGGCAGGACCCCGACGCGCTCGCCCGCGAACTGGAGGCGGCCATCGAGGCCCACTTCGGCTTCCGGGTGGCGTGCCTGGTCGTCGACGGGGACCACCTCAAGGCCGTCGCCGACGCCTGCCCCTTCCCCGCCGCCGAACTGGAGGGCAAGCAGCTCCACGCCACCTTCTTCTCCGAGCAGCCCGCCGAGGACCGCTTCCGGTCCGTGGACCCGGCCGCCCACCTCCCTGAGGAGTACCGGATCGGCGACCGCGTCGTCTACCTCTACGCCCCCGACGGCCTGGGCCGCTCCAAACTGGCCGAGGCCCTGGCCAAGCCCGCCGTCGTCAAGGGGCTCGACGTGACCACCCGCAACTGGAACACGGTCGTCAAACTCGTCGAACTCACCCGGCCCTGACGGCCGCCCCCTCGGGTCGGCCCCCTCAGGTCGCCCTACGGGGCCGACGCGTCGAGCAGTGCCAGCTCCCGCGGCTCCAACCGGATCGCCCCGGCCGCCAGGTTCTCCGCCAGGTGGACGGGCGAGCCGGTGCCCGGGGTCGGGCACAGCACCGGCGAATGGTGCAGCAACCAGGCCAGCGCCACCTGCCCCGGGCCGGCGCCGTGCGCGGCGGCCACCGCCGTCACCGCCGCCGCGCTCTCCCGGGTCAGGGCCCCGCCGCCCAGCGGGTAGTACGGCAGGAAGGCGATCCCGTACGCCTCGCACAGCGCCAGCACCGCCGCCGACGAACGGTCCAGCAGGTTGTACGGGTTCTGCACCGCGGCGATCGGCGTCAACTCCATCGCCACACGCAGTTGTTCGGGGGAGACCGTGTCCAGCCCGACGTGTCGGATCTTGCCCTCGGCCCGCAACTGCGCCAGCGCGCCCAGCTGTTCGGCCATCGGGACCGCAGGGTCGAAGCGGTGCAGCTGGTACAGGTCGATCCGCTCCACCCGCAGCCGGCGCAGGCTCGCCTCGCACATCGCCCGCAACTGCTCCGGACGCCCCGCCACGTGCCACCGGTCCGGGCCGGTCCGGACCACCCCGCCCTTGGTCGCGATCACGAGCCGCTCCCCGTACGGGTGCAGGGCCTCCGCGATCAGCTCCTCGGCCAGCTCCGGCCCGTAGTTGTCGGCGGTGTCGATCAGGGTGACCCCGGCCTCCACCGCCGCCCGCAGCACCGCGTGCGCCTCGGTCCGTCCGCTCCGGGGACCCCAGTAGCCGGCCCCGACCAGACCGCCCGTGCCGAGCCCCAGACGCCGTACCGGTAGGTCCCCACCCACGTCGAACACCGTGTCCACCATGGCCCGACGGTACCGCGCGACGCCCGGTGTGCCAGGCTCTGGGCATGCGTTACATCATCATCGGCGCCGGCGCGGTCGGCGCGACCCTCGGCGGACGCCTGGCCGGAGCCGGCATCGACACCGTCCTCGTCGCACGCGGCGCGCACGCCGATGCGCTGCGCGCGGACGGGCTGCGGCTCACCACCGCCGACGGGACCGCGCGGCACCGGCTGCCCGTCGTCACCGCGCCCGCCGAACTCGGCGCGCTGCGCCCCGACGACGTGCTGCTGCTGACGGTCAAGACCCAGGACGCCATCGCCGCGCTGGACGCGTGGGGGGACGCCGAGGTCGAGGGCGGCGGCACCGCGGCCCAGCGGCTGCCGTTGCTGTGCGCGCAGAACGGCGTCGAGAGCGAACGCCTCGCCCTGCGGCGCTTCGCGCGCGTCTACGGGGTCTGCGTGTGGCTGCCCGCGACGTTCCTGGAGCCGGGCGTCGTCTCCGCGCTGTGCGCCCCGCTCACCGGGATCCTGCACCTCGGCAAGGCGGCCGGCGGCGCCGACCGGCGGATCCGGGACATCGCAGCCGACCTGGCACGGGCCGGCTTCGAAGCGCCCGTCGTCGAGGACGTCATGCGGTGGAAGTACGCGAAGCTGCTCGGCAACCTGGGCAACGCCATCCAGGCGACCACCGGCCCGGACCCGGACCCGGCGAAGGGCGCGCTGATGCTGCGCGCCGTCCGCGAGGCGAAGGCCGCCTTCCAGGCCGCGGGCATCGACCACGCCTCCGAGGCCGAGCAGGCGGCGGTCCGGGACGGCAAGGTCGAAAAGCCCGCCGGTGTGCGCGGCGGGTCCTCCTGGCAGAGCCTGGCCCGGGGCACGGGTTCGGTGGAGGCCGACTACCTCAACGGGGAGATCTCGCTCCTGGGCCGCCTGCACGGCGTGCCGACCCCGGTCAACGACGTGCTGCGGCACGCGGCGAACATCTTCGCCCGCGAGTCCTTGCCGCCGGGCGCCATGTCCGTGGAGGACCTGACGGCCCTGGCCGACGAGGCCGCGGCCCGCGCCTGACCCGCGCCCGCCGGCTCGGGCCGGATCGGGCCGGCTCGGGCCGGCTTGTCGATGATGCCGCGGGCCGCGAGACGGAAGCCCCGGACCGCCCGGCACAGGGCCCGCTCCCGTTCGGCGGCCGGGCGACGTCCCCGTCCCGGACCGCCGCCCGCAGGCCCCGTCGGGCCCTCAGGCCGTCAAGGCGGAGCGGGTGGTCGGCGCGCGGTGGGCGGAGACGGCCGAGTCGAAGCGGCGCAGCAGGAGGCGGGCCAACTCCGGGGCGGCGCCCAGGACGTCGGCCACCACGTCGGCGCCGGACTCGGCCGCGCCCGCGGCGATGCGGTCCGGGAGCCGGCCCGGCGCGATGACGTACGGGGCCACCGCGATCCGGCGGACCCCCTCGGCGCGCAGGGCCCGTACCGCGTCCTCGGTGCGGGGGAGAACAGCGGAGGCGAACGCAGGCCGCACGGCGCACCAACCGGTGTGCCGCCACTCCCGCGCGATTTCAGCGATCACTGCGATCGCCTCCGGGTCGGAGGATCCGGCGGACGCGAGCACCACACCGGTGCCGGCGCGGTCCGCCGGGGTGAGGCCGAGACCGGCCCCGGCGAGGCGGCGTTCCAGGGCCGCGACGAGGAGCGGGGACGGCCCGAGGACGTCCGCGACGCGGACCGTGAGGCCCGGGAGCCGGGTCGTGGCCTCGGTCAGCACGGCCGGGATGTCGGCCTTCGCGTGGAAGGCCCGCGTCAGGAGGAGCGGCAGCGCCACGACCTCCCGTACGCCGGACAGGTACAGCGAGGCCAGGGCCTGCGAGACGGTCGGGCCGTTGAAGTCCAGGAAGGACGTCTCCACCCGCAGCCCGGGCCGCAGCTCCCGCGCCCGCCCGACGAGGGCGTGCACGGTCGCCGCGTGCCGCGGGTCGCGGCTGCCGTGGGCGATGACCAGAAGGGCGCGGGACACGGGGCTCAGCTCTTGACCAGCAGGCCGCGGGAGCGCAGCACCCACCGCTCGACCGGGCTGAAGATCAGCAGGTCGATGGCGATGCCGACCACGAGGATCAGGATGATCGCGAGGAACACGCCCGGCAGGTCGATGTTGTTGCGGCCGTTCTCCAGCAACTGGCCGAGGCCGAGGCCCAGGTCGGGGGAGCTGGCGATGATCTCGGCGGCCATCAGGGAGCGCCAGGAGAAGGCCCAGCCCTGCTTGAGGCCGGCCAGGTAGCCGGGCAGCGCGGCGGGCATCACGATGTGCCGGGCGCCGCGCAGGCCGGTGGCGCCCAGGGTGCGGCCGGCCCGGAGGAACAGCGGCGGGACCTGGTCGATGCCGGAGACGAGGCCGTTGGCGATCGACGGGACGGCGCCCAGCAGGATCACCGTGTACATCATGGCGTCGTTCAGGCCGAACCAGAGCACGGCCGGCGGCACCCATGCCACCGACGGCAGGGACTGCAGGCCCTGGAGGATCGGTCCGATCGCGGCGCGGACGAACTTCACCCGGGCCACGAGCAGGCCGAGCGGGGTGCCGATGGCCAGGGCCAGCAGGAAGCCGAGCAGACCGCGCGACACGCTGGTCCAGACGACCTCCAGCAGGGTGCCCTTCACCCACATGTCGGACAGGCTGTCCCAGACGGCGGACAGGGCGGGGAGCTTCGTCTCGTCGGTGACCTTCGCCGCGACGAGGATCTGCCAGACCACCAGCACGAGGCCGACGGCCAGCAGCGGGGGCAGGACCTTCTTGAGGAGGACCTCACGGATCGGCGTGCGGTGGGTCTGGACCGCGTCGAGGGCGTCGAGGCCCGCTTCCAGGCCGGCCAGGTCGTCGCCCTTCCGCCGGGCGGAGGCCTCGGAGGTGGTGTCAGTGCTGGCCATGGCGGCGGATCTCCCCACGCAGGTGTTCAGTGATCTCAAGGGACAGCTCGGCGACGTCCGCGTCCTCGATGCGGCGCGGCTGCGCAATGCCCACGGTCCATTCCTTCGCGACCCGTCCGGGGCGCGAGGAGAGGAGCACCACGCGCTGGGCGAGCCGGACGGCCTCGCGGACGTTGTGCGTGACGAACAGGACCGACAGGTTCGTCTCTTCCCAGATGCGGGTGAGTTCGCCGTGCAGGACGTCGCGGGTGATGGCGTCGAGGGCCGCGAACGGCTCATCCATCAGCAGCAGTTGGCT
>NZ_JBEZKS010000079.1:0-29197 GCF_040651775.1 Streptomyces sp. NPDC048383 | reverse complement strand
TGTCGTTGGCCGAGGTGTGGCGGGCGGCGGGTGTGCGTCCGGGTGCGGTGATCGGGCATTCGCAGGGTGAGATCGCCGCCGCGTGTGTGGCGGGGGTCCTGTCGCTGGAGGATGCGGCTCGGGTGGTTGCCCTGCGCAGTCAGGCGATCGGTCGGGTGCTGGCCGGTTTGGGTGGCATGGTCTCCGTGCCCCTGTCCGCTGTCGAGGTGCGTGAGCGGATCGCCACGTGGGGCGAGGCGCGGATTTCCGTCGCCGCTGTCAACGGGCCTTCCTCGGTGGTCGTTTCCGGTGAGGTCGAGGCCTTGGAAGAACTCCTGGCCGCTTGCGAGGCTGACGGGATTCGTGCGAAGCGGATCGCGGTGGACTACGCCTCGCATTCCGCCCAGGTCGATCTCCTGAAGGACGAACTGGGCGAGTTGCTCGCTCCGATCGTTGCGCAGCCCGCGCAGGTGCCGTTCCTGTCGACCGTGACGGGTGAGTGGGTCAATGGGCCCGAGCTGGACGCGGGTTACTGGTTCCGCAACCTCCGCCAGACGGTCGAGCTGGAGGAAGCCACTCGCACGCTCCTCGATCAGGGTTTCGGCGTGTTCATCGAGTCGAGCCCCCACCCCGTGCTGACGGTCGGGATGCAGGAGACGGTGGAGGGCGCGGGCCGCGAGGCCGCCGTCCTCGGGTCGTTGCGCCGCAACGAGGGCGGGTTGGAGCGCTTCTGGTTGTCGCTCGGTGAGGCGTACGTGCGGGGTGTGGCCGTCGACTGGGATGCCGTGTTCGCCGGTACGGGTGCCCGGCGCGTGGACCTGCCGACCTACGCCTTCCAGTCGCAGCGTTTCTGGCCCGAGCCCGCCCCCGTCGAAGCGGGGGAGCAGGCTGCGGAGAGTGTGGTCGACGCCCGGTTCTGGGACGCCGTCGAACGGGAG
Source organism: Streptomyces sp. NPDC048383 (assembly GCF_040651775.1). Lineage (NCBI taxonomy): Bacteria > Bacillati > Actinomycetota > Actinomycetes > Kitasatosporales > Streptomycetaceae > Streptomyces > Streptomyces sp. NPDC048383. The sequence goes on along the minus strand of NZ_JBEZKS010000079.1, from coordinate 28,280 downwards.
GACGTGACGGCGCTCGCCGAAGCGCTGGCCTTCGACACGCCCGACGCGATCCAGTCGCTGGGTACCGTCCTGCCGGGTCTGTCCTCCTGGCGGCGACAGAGCCGCGAGGAGTCCACGGTCGACGGATGGCGCTACCGGGTCACCTGGAAGTCCCGGGCCGACGATCCGACCCGGCAACGCCTGTCCGGGGTGTGGCTCGTCGTCGTACCGGAGGCCCCGGCCGGGGACGACACCGCCGCCGGTGTGCTGCGTACGCTCGCCGAGCACGGCGCGGAGGTCCGTACGGTCACCGTCGCCGCCGGAGCCGCCGACCGGGACGCGCTCGCCACCACGCTGAAGGCCGTCACCGCCGGGGCGGACGACCCCGCGGGCGTCGTCTCCCTCCTCGCCCTCGCCGGCGATGCCGCCTTTGCCGCCGGGCTCGCGCTGTCCCAGGCCCTCGGTGACGCCGACGTGGCCGCGCCCCTGTGGTGCGTCACCCGGAACGCGGTCGCCGCAGGGCGGTCCGACCGGGTCGAGGACCCGGAGCAGGCGCTGATCTGGGGTCTCGGTCGGGTCGCCTCCATGGAACAGGGGGGTCGCTGGGGTGGCCTGGTCGACCTGCCGTCGGAGGTCGATGACCGGACCTTGGGCCGGCTCGTAGGGGTGCTGGCCGGTGACGGCGCGGAGGACCAGGTGGCCGTGCGGGCTTCCGGGGTGTTCGTACGGCGTCTCGTGCGGGCCCGCCTCGCCGAGTCGCCGGTCGTGCGCGAGTGGCGTCCGGCCGGTACGACGCTGGTCACCGGGGGGACGGGCGCGCTCGGTGCGCACGTGGCCCGCTGGCTCGCTTCGAACGGTGCGGAGCACCTGGTCCTGACCAGTCGTCGTGGTCCGGACGCGCCCGGCGCCGCCGAGCTGCGCGCGGAGCTGATCGCGCTCGGCGCGGACGTCACCGTCGCCGCCTGCGACGTCGGCGACCGCGAGGAACTCGCCGCCCTCCTGGCTTCCGTACCCGCCGACCGGCCGCTCACCGCCGTCGTGCACACGGCGGCCGTCCTGGACGACGGGGTCATCGAGGCGCTCACCCCCGAGCAGGTCGCCGGTGTGCTGCGGGTGAAGGTGGACGGGACGCGGAACCTGCACGAGCTGACCCGTGACCTCGACCTGTCGGCGTTCGTCCTCTTCTCCTCCTTCGCCGCCACCTTCGGCGCCCCCGGCCAGGGCAACCAGGCCCCCGGCAACGCGTTCCTCGACGCCTTCGCCGCGTACCGGCGGGCCGAAGGCCTGCCCGCGACCTCCCTCGCCTGGGGTCCCTGGGGCAGTGCGGACGGCGACGACAGCGCGGCGGGCGACCGGCTGCGGCGCCACGGCATCATCGCCATGTCGCCCGCCCGGACGCTGACTTCGCTCCAGCACGCCCTGGACCGGGACGAGAGCACCCTCACCGTCGTCGACATGGACTGGAAGCGGTTCACCCTCGCCTTCACCGCCGACCGGGACCGTCCGCTGCTGCTGGAACTCCCCGAGGCCCGGCGGGTCATCGAGAGCGCGGAACGCGAGACCGCCGACGACCTGGCCGGGGGCGCGCCGCTGACGCGGCAGCTCGCCGGGCTGCCCGAGGTGGAGCAGGAGCGCCTGCTGCTGGACCTGGTCCGCACGGCCGTCGCCGCCGTCCTCGGGCACCCCGACCTGACGGCAGTCGAAGCCGGGCGGGCGTTCAAGGAGCTGGGATTCGACTCCCTCACCTCCGTCGAGCTGCGCAACCGGCTCGGCGCCGTCAGCGGGCTGAAGCTGCCGGCCAGCCTCGTCTTCGACCACCCCACCCCGGCCGCCGTCGCCGCCTACCTGCGCGCCGGGATCGTGCCCGACGCGGTGGCCGGCGGGGCCCCGCTGCTGGAGGAACTCGACCGACTGGAATCCGTACTGGAACAGGGCACGGGCGACAACGTGGTGCGGGCCAGGGTGACGATGCGGCTCCAGTCGCTGCTGACGAAGTGGAACGACAGCGAGGACCCGACCGCCGCCGGTCCGACGGAAAACGTCGCGGCGGCCCTCGGGGTCGACGGCGCCGGGGGCGACGCGACGGCCGGTGCGGACGGGGACGTCGACGCGGCGGACCAGCTCCAGGACGCCAGCGACGAGGAACTGTTCGCCTTTATCAACAAGGGACTCGGTCGTTATTGACGGTCTGCCGATTTTCGGTGAAGATGACCAGCTCCCGTGAGTAATTACCCGGGAAACACTGCCCCCTACGCCTTCCCCCACCAGGGGTGCGTAGGGGGCAGTTAGGGGTTGTAGGGCGGGTTGGGCCGGAAATAGCCTGCGGTCGGGAGTCGCTTCGCCCGACGAGTGAAGCACTCGCATTTCCGATGTCAATTCTCGGCGCTGCACACAGTTTTCCGATGCCGTCTGCTGCAAATGGGTGGTTGCGTTACATGGCGAATGAAGAGACGCTGCGGGACTACCTGAAGCTGGTGACGGCGGATCTGCACCGGACGCGTCAGCGGCTTCGCGACGTCGAGGCGAAGAACCAGGACCCCGTCGCCATCGTGGGCATGGGCTGCCGCTACCCCGGTGGGGCGACCTCGCCCGAGGAACTGTGGCAGTTGGTCGCCGACGGAGTGGACGCCATTTCCGGCTTCCCCGTCGAGCGCGGCTGGGACATGGACACCGTCTACCACCCCGACCCCGAACACCCGGGCACCAGTTACGCCAACCAGGGTGGCTTCGTACGGGACTTCGCGCGGTTCGATCCGTCCCTGTTCGGGATCTCCCCGCGCGAGGCCCTCGCCATGGACCCCCAGCAGCGGCTCCTGTTGGAAACCTCGTGGGAGGCGTTCGAGCGTGCGGGCATCGACCCGACCTCGATGCGCGGCAAGCAGGTCGGCGTGTTCGTCGGCACCAGCAACCACGACTACCTGACGGCGCTGCTGAGTTCCTCCGAGAACGTGGAGGGCTACCTCGGCACCGGAAACGCGGCGAGCGTCGCCTCGGGCCGGCTGTCCTACACGTTCGGCCTCGAAGGCCCCGCCGTCACCGTCGACACGGCCTGCTCGTCCTCCCTCGTCGCCCTGCACCTGGCCGTCCAAGCCCTGCGCAACGGCGAGTGCTCGATGGCGCTCGCCGGTGGTGCCACCCTGATGGCCGCGCCCGGCACGTTCATCGACTACAGCAAGCAGCGCGGCCTGGCCACCGACGGTCGCTGCAAGGCGTTCTCGCCGGACGCGGACGGCTTCAGCCTCGCCGAAGGCGTCGGCGTCCTCCTCGTGGAGCGGCTGTCCGACGCCCGCCGCAAGGGGCACCGCGTCCTCGCCGTCGTCCGCGGCACCGCCGTCAACCAGGACGGCGCCTCCAACGGCCTGACCGCCCCCAACGGCCCCTCCCAGCAGCGGGTCATCCTGCAGGCGCTGTCCAACGCCCGCCTCACGCCCGACCAGGTCGACGCCGTCGAGGCGCACGGCACCGGCACCGGCCTCGGTGACCCCATCGAGGCACAGGCGATCATCGCCACGTACGGCCAGGACCGCCCCGACGGGCGCCCGCTGTGGCTGGGCTCCCTCAAGACCAACATCGGGCACGCGCAGGCCGCCGCCGGCGTCGCCGGCGTCATCAAGAGCGTCATGGCGATGCGCAACGGTCTGCTGCCGCGCACCCTGCACCTGGACGAGCCGACCCCGCACGTCGACTGGTCCGCGGGAGAGGTCTCCCTGCTGACCGAGGCGCGGCCGTGGCCGCGGCACGAGGGGCCGCGCCGCATCGGTGTGTCCTCGTTCGGCATGAGCGGGACGAACGCGCACGTCATCCTGGAGAGCGCCGAGGAGGCGGTCGAAGGTTCCGCCGAGGAGCCGACCCCAGGCCGCGCCGATGGCGTTCCGGTACTCGAACCGTGCGCCGAGCCGGCCGTCGTGCCGGTGGTCCTCTCCGGCAAGACCGAGGCCGCGCTGCGTGCGCAGGCCGCGACGCTGCACGCCCACCTCACGGCCCTGCCCGAGCTGCGCGTCCAGGACGTCGCCTACGCGCAGGCACTCACCCGGGCCGCCCTGGACCGGCGGGCCGCGGTCGTCGCCGAGGACCGCGAGGAACTGCTGGCGGGGCTCGCCGCCCTCGCCGAGGGTCGGGCGTCCGCCGATGTGCTCGAAGCGTCCGCCACCGATGGCAAGCTGGCGTTCCTGTTCACGGGGCAGGGCAGTCAGCGGCTGGGTATGGGGCGTGAACTGTACGACGCGTATCCGGTGTTCGCGGCCGCGTTGGACGAGGTGTGCGGTCGGCTGGAGCTCGATCTGCCGTTGAAGGACGTGTTGTTCGGGTCGGACGCGGCCCTGTTGGACGAGACGCGGTTCACGCAGCCGGCTTTGTTCGCCGTCGAGGTGGCGCTGTTCCGGCTCCTCGAGTCGTGGGGTGTGAAGCCGGACTTCCTCTGCGGGCATTCGATCGGTGAGATCGCCGCCGCGCACGTGGCCGGTGTGTTGTCGCTGGATGACGCGTGTGTGTTGGTGGCGGCGCGTGGTCGGTTGATGCAGGCGTTGCCGGCCGGTGGTGTGATGGTCGCGGTGCGGGCTTCGGAGGACGAGGTCCTGCCGTTGTTGACGGACGGGGTGAGCATCGCGGCCGTCAACGGTCCGCAGGCTGTCGTGATCGCCGGTGACGAGGACGCGGTGGCGGCGGTCGTGGCGGCCTTCCCGGACCGCAAGTCCAAGCGGCTCTCGGTCAGTCACGCGTTCCACTCGCCGCACATGGACGGCATGCTCGACGCCTTCCGCCGGGTCGTGGAGGGGCTGACGTACGCGGCTCCGCGCATCCCCGTCGTGTCGAACCTGACCGGCGCCCTCGTCACCGACGGTGAGATGGGTACGGCCGAGTTCTGGGTCCGCCACGTCCGCGAGACCGTCCGCTTCCTCGACGGCATCCGCTGGCTGGAGAGCCGCGGCGTCAGCGCCTACCTGGAGATCGGCCCCGGCGGGGTGCTCTCCGCCCTCGGCCAGGACTGCCGGAGCGCGACCGGCGCCCGCGCCGCCGCGTTCCTGCCCGCGCTGCGCACCGGCCGCCCCGAAGCCCGCTCCCTGGCCGCCGCCGTGGCGGGCGCCCACGTACGAGGCCTGTCCCCGGACTGGGTCGCCCGGTTCGCCGGGACCGGGGCGCGCCGCGTCGACCTGCCGACGTACGCCTTCCAGCGCGAGCTGTACTGGCCCCGCGACCCCTTCACCGACCTGGCCGGACCCGCCGACGGACGCGAACTGGGCACCAGCGACGCCAAGTTCTGGGAGGTCGTCGACAGCGAGGACCTGGCCGCGTTCGCCGACACCCTCGGCATCGGCGGCGACGAGCCGCTCAGCAACGTGCTGCCCGCACTGTCCGCCTGGCACCGCCGGCACCGCGACCGCGACACCGTCGGCGGCTGGCGCTACCGCGTCACCTGGAAACCCCTCACCGACACCGGGTCCGTACCCCTGTCCGGGCACTGGCTCCTCGTCGTACCCGCCGGTCACGCCGACGCCCCGTGGGCCGTCGCCGCCGCCCGGGCCCTGGCCGCGCGCGGGGTCACCGTCAGCACCCTGACGGTCGACGCGACCGTCGAGGACCGGGCCGCCGTCGCCGCCCGGATCGCGGAAGCCCTGGCGGGCACGGACGCGCCCGCCGGCGTGCTCTCGCTGCTCGCCCTCGACGAGCGGGCGCACCCCGAGGACCCGGCGCTGCCCGCCGGCCTCGCCGCCACCCTCGCACTCGTCCAGGCACTCGGCGACACGGACGTCGACGCCCCCCTCTGGGCCGCCACTCGGGGCGCGGTGTCCACCGGCCGCTCCGACCGGCTCACCGCACCGGCCCAGGCGCCGGTCTGGGGTCTCGGCCGCACCGCCGCCCTCGAACTGCCCGGCCGCTGGGGCGGCCTCGTCGACCTGCCGCCGACCGCCGACGCCCGCTCCGCCGCCCGCCTGATGGACGTGCTGGGCGGCATCGGCGCCGAGGACCACCTCGCCGTCCGCTCCACCGGTGTCCTCGCCCGCAGGCTGGTCCGCGCACCCCAGGAGCAGAGCCCCGCCGCCGAGTGGACCACCACCGGCACCGCCCTGGTCACCGGCGCCACGGGCGCGCTCGGTCGGCACGTGGCGCGCTGGCTCGCCCGTACCGGAGCCGAGCACCTGCTGCTGGTCAGCAGGCGCGGCCCCGCCGCCGACGGCGCGGAGGAACTCGCCGCCGAACTGCGGGACATGGGCGCCTCGGTCACCCTCGCCGCCTGCGACGTCGCCGACCGCGACGCGGTGACCGAGCTGCTCGCCGGTGTTCCGTCCGCATTCCCGCTGACCACCGTCGTCCACGCCGCGGGCGTCCTCGACGACGGGGTCCTCGACGCGCTGACCCCGGCGCGCCTGGCCGCGGTGCTCGGCCCCAAGGCCCACGCCGCCCAAGTCCTCGACGAGTTGACCCGCGACCTGGACCTGTCCGCGTTCGTCCTCTTCTCCTCCCTCGCCGCCGCCTTCGGCGCCACCGGACAAGCCAACTACGCAGCCGCGAACGCCTCCCTGGACGCGCTCGCCGACCGGCGCCGCGCGGACGGCCTGCCCGCCACCGTGATCGCCTGGGGTGCCTGGGCCGAGGGCGGCATGGCCACCGACGAACTCGTCGCCGAACGTTTGCGCGCCGCCGGCCTCCCCGGGCTCCCGCCCGAACTCGCCGTCTCCGCACTGCACATGGCGCTCAGCCTCGACGAGACGTCCGTGGTCGTCGCCGACATCGACTGGGACCGTCTGGCGCCCGGCCTCACCGCCGTACGCCCCTGCCCGCTCATCGCCGAACTCCCCGACGCGGTACGGACCCTCGCCGCGGCCGGCGCACCCGGCACGCCCGGCGCTGGTGGTGGCGCCGACGCACCCGACGGCTTCACCCGGGACCTCGCCCAGGCCCCGGCCGGTGAGCGCGAGGGGCTCGCGCTGGAGTTCGTCCGTACGCAGATCGCCGCCGTCCTCGGCTACCCGGGGCCCGCCTCGGTGGATCCCGCCATCGCCTTCCGGGACCTCGGCTTCGACTCCCTGACCGCCGTGGAGATCCGCAACCTGCTGACCGCCCGGACGGGGCTGAGGCTGCCCGCGACCCTGATCTTCGACTACCCCAACTCGCTGTCCCTGGCCGCGTTCCTCCAGGACGAACTCCTCGGCGCCCTGCCCGCCGCACCCGTCGCCCCCACCGCCGTGACCGCCCCCGACGACGACCCCATCGCGATCGTCGCGATGAGCTGCCGCTTCCCCGGCGGGGTCCGCACGCCGGAGGAGCTGTGGGAACTGCTCGCCGAGGGCCGTGACGCGATCTCCGCGTTCCCCGACGACCGTGGCTGGGACCTGGACGGGCTGTACGACCCGGAGTCCCTCACCGAGAACACCACCTACGTCCGCGAGGGCGGCTTCCTCACCGACGCCACCACGTTCGACCCCGGCTTCTTCGGGATCTCCCCGCGCGAGGCCCTCGCCATGGACCCGCAGCAGCGCCTGCTGCTGGAAACCTCCTGGGAGGCCTTCGAGCGGGCCGGCATCGACCCCGCCACCGTGCGCGGCGAGCGGATCGGCGTCTTCACCGGCACCAACGGGCAGGACTACCTCGACGTCATCCTCGCCGCCCCCGACGGCAGCGAGGGGTTCCTCGGCACCGGCAACGCGGCGAGCGTGGTCTCCGGCCGCGTCTCCTACGCCCTGGGCCTGGAGGGCCCGGCCGTCACCGTCGACACGGCCTGCTCGTCCTCGCTGGTCGCCCTGCACTGGGCGATCCAGGCGCTGCGCGCCGGCGAGTGCACGATGGCGCTCGCGGGCGGTGTGACCGTCATGTCGACGCCCGCCTCCTTCGTCGACTTCAGCCGCCAGCGCGGTCTGGCCGCCGATGGCCGCATCAAGGCCTTCGCCGCCGCCGCCGACGGCACCGGCTGGGGCGAGGGTCTCGGCATGCTGCTCGTCGAGCGGCTCTCCGACGCCCGCCGCAACGGGCATCCGGTGCTCGCCCTCGTCCGCGGCTCGGCCGTCAACCAGGACGGCGCGAGCAACGGCCTGACCGCTCCCAACGGGCCGTCCCAGCAGCGCGTCATCCGCCAGGCGCTGGACTCCGCCGGTCTGACCCCCGCCGACGTGGACGCGGTCGAGGCCCACGGCACCGGCACCCGGCTCGGCGACCCGATCGAAGCGCAGGCCCTGCTGGCCACGTACGGTCAGGACCGGCCCGACGGGCGGCCGCTGCTGCTCGGCTCCATCAAGTCGAACTTCGGCCACACCCAGGCCGCCGCGGGCGTCGCCGGCGTCATGAAGATGGTGCTGGCCATGCGGCACGGGGTACTGCCCCGGACCCTGCACGTGGACGAGGCGTCCCCGCACGTCGACTGGACGGCCGGCGACATCGCACTGCTGACGGAGCCGGTGGAGTGGCCCGGGACCGGGCGTCCGCGCCGGGCCGGCGTGTCCTCGTTCGGCATCAGCGGCACCAACGCCCACACCATCATCGAAGAGGCCCCCGCGCCCGCGCCGGCCGAGCCGCCCGCGCCCGCCGAGCCGCCCGCGCCCGCCGAGCCGTCGACACCGCACCGCGAGTCGCCGTCGCCGCTGCCGTGGATCCTGTCGGGCAAGAGCCGGGACGCTCTGCGCGACCAGGCGCGCCGCCTGCACGCCCACGCCGCACGACACCCCGAGCTGCGCCCCGACGACCTGGGACTCTCCCTCGCCCTCGGCCGCTCCGCGTTCGAACACCGCGCCGCCGTGGTGGCCGCCGACCGTGACACGCTCCTCGCGGGCCTGGAGGCACTGGCCGAGGACGCGCCGGCCGCGGCGCTCGTGGCGGGCGCTCCGACCGCCGGCAAGCTCGCCTTCCTGTTCACCGGCCAGGGCAGCCAGCGCCTCGACATGGGCCGAGAACTCCACGACACGCAACCGGTGTTCGCCGACGCGCTCGACGAGGTCTGCGCCCACCTGGACGTCCTGCTCGAACTCCCGCTCAAGGAGATCCTGTTCGGCTCCGATGCCGCGCTGCTGGACCAGACGCGGTTCACGCAGCCCGCATTGTTCGCCGTCGAGGTGGCACTGTTCCGCCTGCTGGAATCGTGGGGTGTGAAGCCGGACTTCCTCTCCGGTCACTCCATCGGTGAGATCGCCGCCGCGCACGTCGCGGGGGTGCTGACCCTGGCCGACGCGTGCGCGCTGGTGGCGGCGCGCGGCCGGCTGATGCAGGCGCTGCCCGCCGGTGGAGCCATGGTCGCCGTCCAGGCCTCGGAGGACGAGGTGCTGCCGCTGCTGACCGACCGGGTGAGCATCGCCGCCGTCAACGGCCCGCGCTCCGTCGTGATCGCCGGTGACGAGGACGCGGCCGCCGCGCTCGTCGCGTCCTTCCCCGACCGCCGGACCAAACGCCTTACCGTCAGCCACGCCTTCCACTCGCCCCACATGGACGGCATGCTGGACGACTTCCGCCGCGTCGTGGACGGACTCGACTTCGCGGCGCCGCGCATCCCGATCGTGTCGAACCTGACCGGCGCCCTCGTCACCGACGACGACATGGGTACGGCGGACTTCTGGGTCCGGCACGTCCGCGAAGGCGTCCGCTTCCTCGACGGCGTCCGCGCCCTCGAAGCCGCCGGCGTGACCAGCTACCTCGAACTCGGCCCCGACGGGGTGCTGTCCGGGCTCGTACAGGACTGCGTCACCCCCTCGGCCGACACCCCGGACCCCGTCCTCATCCCCGTCCTGCGCAAGGGGCACCCAGAGGGCGAAGCCCTCGTCACCGCCCTCGCCCGGGCCCACGTCCACGGCATCGGCGTCGACTGGACGGCGTACTTCGCCGGTACCGACGCCCACCGCGTCGACCTGCCCACCTACCCCTTCCAACGGCAGCGCTACTGGCCCGCGCTGTCCTACCTGCGCCTCGGTGACGTCGAGGCGATCGGCCTCGACGACACCGCCCACCCGCTGCTCACCGCCGCCGTCGCGCTGCCCGAGTCCGACGGCATGGTGTTCGTCGGACGCCTCTCCCTGTCCACGCACCCCTGGCTGGCCGACCACGCCATCCTCGGCAGCGTCCTGCTCCCCGGCACGGCCTTCGTGGAACTCGCGACCCGCGCCGGGGACCAACTCGGCTGCGACCACCTCGAAGAACTCACCCTCGAAGCGCCCCTGGTGCTGCCCGAGCGCGGCGGCGTCCAACTGCGCGTCCGGGTCGGCGCCGCCGACGAGGCCGGCCGCCGGCCGCTCGCCCTGCACTCCCGCGCCGAAGGCCTGGCCGCCGAGGAACCCTGGACGCGGCACGCCGCCGGCGTCCTCGCCGAAGCCGGCCGCACCGCCGCCGACTTCGACCTGAGCGCCTGGCCGCCGTCCGGCGCCGTCGAGGTACCGCTCGACGGCCGCTACGAAGCCCTCGACGGCATCGGCTTCGCCTACGGACCCACCTTCCGCGGCCTGCGGACGGCCTGGCAGCACGAGGGCGCGGTGTACGCCGAGGTCGCCCTGCCCGAAGCCGCCGCCGACCAGGCGGGCCGTTTCGGCCTGCACCCCGCGCTGCTCGACGCCGCCCTGCACGCCATCGGCCTCGGCGGCCTCGGCGCCGACGACGGCCGGGGCCGGCTGCCCTTCGCCTGGTCCGGGGTGTCCCTGTACGCCGGCGGCGCAAGCACCCTGCGCGTACGCCTCACCCCGGCCGGCGCCGAAGGGGTCCGGCTGGAGATCGCCGACGCCGCCGGCGTCCCCGTCGCGACCGTCGACTCCCTCGGGCTGCGCCCGGTGACCGCCGACCAACTGCGGGCCGCCCGCACCACCTACCACGAGTCCGTGTTCCGCCGTCAGTGGACCGAGCTCACCGGCCTCGCCGGCCCGCAGGACGCGACCCGGTACGCCCGCCTCGGCGCGGCCGCGGACCCGGCCTCGCAGGACACGCCGGACACCGCCCGTTACCCGGACCTCGCCGCGCTCGCCGCCGCCGTCGACGCGGGAGCGCCCGTACCCGACGAGGTCCTCCTCGACTTCGCGCCGACCCCCGGCCCGCTCTCCGCCGCGGCCGTGCACGACGCCGCGCACGACGCGCTGGCCCTCGCCCGGACGTGGCTCGCGGACGAGCGGTTCGCCGCCGCCCGACTGGTCGTCGTCACCCGGGGCGCCGTCGCCGCGATACCGGGCGAGGACGTGAGCGACCTCGCCGCCGCCACCGTATGGGGCCTACTGGGCTCCGCCCAGACGGAGCACCCCGGCCGGATCGCCCTCGTCGACGCGGGCCCCGACACGATCCCCGACGACCGCCACCCGGCCGCGCTGCGCGCCGCGCTCACCGCCGACGAGGAACGGTTCGCCCTGCGCGACGGCGCCGTACTCGCCCCGCGCCTGGCCCGCGTCGAAACCGGCGAGGACGCCCTCGCAACCGAGGCCGGCGCACCCGATGCCGGCGCGCAGGACGCTCCCCGTCGCGCCCCGGCCTTCGGACCCGACGGAACGGTCCTGATCACCGGAGCCACCGGCGCGCTCGGCGGCCTCCTCGCCCGGCACCTGGCCGCCGAACACGGGGTGCGCCGGCTGCTCCTCGTCGGCCGGCGCGGCGCCGACGCCCCCGGCGCGGCCGACCTCGTCGCCGCGCTCGCCGAGGCCGGCGCCACCGCCACCTGGGCCGCCTGCGACGTCGCCGACCGGGACGCCCTCGCCGCCCTGCTCGCGGGCATCCCCGCCGAGCACCCGCTGACGGCCGTCGTGCACACCGCAGGCGTCCTCGACGACGGCGTCATCACCTCCCTGACCCCCGACCGGCTGTCGGCCGTCCTGCGCCCCAAGGTGGACGCGGCCTGGAACCTGCACGAACTGACCCGGGACCTCGCCCCGGACCTGTCCGCCTTCGTGCTGTTCTCCTCCACCTCCGGCCTGTTCGGCGGTCCCGGCCAAGGCAACTACGCCGCCGCCAACACCTTCCTGGACGCCCTCGCCCAGCACCGCCACGCCCGGGGCCTGCCGGCCACCGCGCTGGCCTGGGGCCTGTGGTCCGTCGCCGACGGCATGGCCGGCGCGCTGGACGCCGCCGACGTCAACCGGATGCGCCGGGCCGGACTGCCCCCGCTGACGGCCGGCGACGGCCTGGAACTGTTCGACACCGCCGTCGCCCTCGACGGCGCGGCCGTCGCCCTCATGCGCGTCGACACCGAGGCCCTGCGCGTCCAGGCCGCCGCCGGCGCCGTCGCCCCGCTGCTGCGCGGCCTCGTACGCGGCGTCGCCCGCCGCTCGGTCGACGCCACCGCGGCCGCCGCCGGCGACGGGTCCGGTCCGCGGGCCCGACTGGCCGGGCTGTCCCCGGCCGAACAGGACCGCGCTCTGCTGGACCTGGTCCGTACGCAGGTCGCGGCCGTCCTCGGACACGCCGGTCCGGCCGCAGTCGAGTCCGGGCGGGCCTTCAAGGAGCTCGGCTTCGACTCGCTGACCGCCGTGGAGCTGCGCAACCGGCTGAACGCCGCGACCGCCCTGCGGCTGCCCGCTACCCTCATCTTCGACTACCCGGACCCGACCGTCCTCGCCCGGCACCTGCGCACCGAACTGTTCGGCGACGCGGACCCGGACACCACCCCCGGCGCCCCCGGCGGCGCCGCGGCGCCCACGACGGCCGACGACGAACCCATCGCGATCGTCGCGATGAGCTGCCGCTACCCCGGCGACGTCCGCACCCCCGAGGACCTCTGGCAGCTCCTCACCGCCGGCGAGGACGGCATCACCCGCCTTCCCGAGAACCGCGGCTGGGACACCGACGCCCTCTACCACCCCGACCCCGAACACCCGGGCACCTCGTACGCCCGCGAAGGCGGCTTCCTGCACGACGCCGCCGAGTTCGACGCCTCCTTCTTCGGGATCTCCCCGCGCGAGGCCCTCGCCATGGACCCGCAACAACGCCTGCTGCTGGAGACCACCTGGGAGGTCTTCGAACGCGCCGGGATCGCCCCGTCCGCGGTGCGCGGCACCCGCACGGGCGTCTTCGCCGGCGTCATGTACCACGACTACGGCGCCCGCCTGCACGCCGTGCCCGACGGCGTCGAGGGCTACCTCGGCACCGGCAGTTCCAGCAGCATCGTCTCGGGCCGCGTCGCCTACACCTTCGGCCTGGAGGGCCCCGCGGTCACCGTCGACACGGCCTGCTCCTCCTCGCTCGTCGCCCTGCACCTCGCCGCGCAGGCCCTGCGCAACGGCGAGTGCTCCCTCGCGCTGGCGGGCGGCGTCACCGTGATGTTCACACCCGGCACGTTCATCGAGTTCAGCCGCCAGCGCGGCCTCGCCGCCGACGGCCGCTGCAAGTCCTTCGCCGCCGCCGCCGACGGCACCGGCTGGGGCGAGGGCGCGGGCATGCTCCTGCTGGAGCGGCTCTCCGACGCCCGCCGCAACGGCCACCAGGTCCTGGCCGTCGTCCGCGGCTCCGCCGTCAACCAGGACGGCGCCTCCAACGGCCTCACCGCCCCCAACGGGCCGTCCCAGCAGCGCGTCATCCGCCAGGCCCTCGCCAACGCACGGCTGTCCGCCGCGGACGTCGACGTCGTCGAGGCCCACGGCACCGGCACCACCCTCGGCGACCCCATCGAGGCACAGGCCGTACTGGCCACCTACGGTCGTGAACACGGCGACGACCAGCCCCTGTTGCTCGGTTCGGTGAAGTCCAACCTCGGTCACACCCAGGCCGCGGCCGGCGTCGCCGGCATCATCAAGATGGTCATGGCGATGCGGCACGGCGTCGTGCCCAAGACCCTCCACGTCGACGAGCCCACCCCGCACGTCGACTGGTCGGCGGGCGCGGTGACGCTGCTCACCGAACAGGTCGAGTGGCCCGACACCGGGCGCCCGCGCCGCGCCGGCGTCTCCTCCTTCGGCATCAGCGGCACGAACGCCCACGCCGTCATCGAACAGGCCCCGGACACCGGCCCCGCGCCGGCCACCGCCCCCGCGCCCACCACCGCTCCCGAGCCGGCCGCCGACCCGCAGCCGCAACCGTCGTACCCGCCCGTGGTCCTCTCGGCCCGCGGTGAGGACGCGCTGCGCGCCCAGGCCCGGCTGCTCCACACCCGCGTCCACGACGACACCGACCTGCGCCCCGCCGACCTGGCCCTGTCCCTGGCGACGAGCCGCTCGGCCCTGGAGCAGCGCGCCGCGCTGGTCACCGCCGACCGTACGGAGCTGCTGGGCGCGCTCGACGCGCTGGCCCGCGGCGAGGACGCGGCCGGCCTCGTACGGGGGACCGCGCACGAGGGCCAAGTCGCCTTCCTGTTCACCGGGCAGGGCAGCCAGCGCCTCGGCGCGGGACGCGGACTGTACGCGGCCGAACCCGCCTTCGCGCAGGCCCTGGACGAGGTGTGCGTCGAACTCGACCGACACCTCGAACTCCCGCTGCGAGACGTGCTGTTCGGTATGGACGCCGCCCTCCTGGACCGTACGGAGTACACCCAGCCCGCGCTCTTCGCGATCGAGGTCGCCCTGTTCCGGCTGCTGACGAGCCGCGGACTGCGGCCCGACGTGCTCGCCGGACACTCCATCGGCGAGATCACCGCCGCGCACGTCGCGGGGGTCCTCACCCTCCAGGACGCCGCCGAACTCGTCGCCGCGCGCGGCCGGTTGATGCAGGCCCTGCCGGCCGGCGGCGTGATGATCGCGATTCAGGCCTCCGAGGACGAGGTCCTGCCGCTGCTCACCGACCGGGTGGGCATCGCCGCCGTCAACGGACCGCGGTCGCTCGTGATCGCCGGCGACGAGGACGCGGCGACGGCGGTCGTTGCGGCCCTCCCCGACCGCAAGTCGAAGCGCCTGTCGGTCAGTCACGCCTTCCACTCGCCGCACATGGACGCCATGCTCGCCGACTTCCGCAAGGTCGCCGAGGCCCTGACGTACGCCGCCCCGCGCATCCCCGTCGTGTCCTGCCTGACCCGCGCGACCGTCACCGACGAGATGGGCTCCGCCGACTTCTGGGTCCGCCACGTCCGCGAAGCCGTCCGCTTCCTCGACGGCGTCCGCGCCCTGGACGCGGCCGGGGTGACGACGTACGTCGAACTCGGCCCCGACGCCACCCTGTCCGCGCTCGTCCCCGACTGCCTGCCCGACGACGCCCCCCGGCCCGCGCTGTGCGTGCCCGTGCTCCGCAAGGACCGCCCCGAGACGAGGACGTTCACCGACGCCCTCGCCCGCGCCCACGTCCACGGCGTCCCCCTCGACTGGACGGCGTACTTCGCCGGTACCGGCGCCCGCCGCGTCGAGCTGCCCACCTACGCCTTCCAGCGCAAGCGCTACTGGCTCGACGTCGGGGTCTCCGCCGAGGACGTGTACGCGGCCGGCCTGGACGCCGCCGGTCACCCGCTGCTCGGGGCCACCGTCCCGCTGCCCGCCTCCGACGGACTCCTCCTCACCGGACGCCTCGCGCTGTCCACGCACCCCTGGCTCGCCGACCACACCGTCATGGACACCGTCCTGCTGCCCGGCACCGCCTTCGTCGAACTGGCCCTGCGGGCCGGCGCGGAGACCGGCTGCGACACCGTGGAGGAACTGGCCATCGAGGCCCCGCTCACCCTCGGCGAACAGGGCACCGTCCAGCTCCAACTGACCGTCGACGGCGCCGACGGGACCGGCCGGCGCACGCTGACCGTGCACTCCCGTCCCGCCGACGCCCCGGCCGAGGAACCGTGGACCCGGCACGCCACCGGCGTCCTCGCCCCCACCGGCCCGGCACGCCCCGCCGACCTGTCCGCGTGGCCGCCGACCGGCGCCGAACCCGTACCCACCGACGGCTTCTACCCGGCCGCCGCCGCGGCCGGCCTCGGCTACGGCCCCGTCTTCCAGGGACTGCGCGCCGCCTGGCGCGGCGAGGCCGAACTGTTCGCCGAGGTCGCCCTCGACGAGGCGTACGGGACCGACGCCGGCGCCTACGCCGTGCACCCCGCGCTCCTCGACGCCGCCCTCCAGGCCATCGGCCTGGGCGTACCGGGCGACACCGAAGCGGGCGACGGCGCCCGCCTGCCGTTCGCCTGGACCGGCGTACGCCTCCACGCGAGCGGCGCGACCAGTCTGCGGGTCCGGGTCACCGCCGGCGCGCCCGGCGGCGGCGTGGCCCTGGCCATCGCCGACCACACCGGAGCCCCGGTGGCCTCCGTCGACTCGCTGATCCTGCGTCCGGTGTCCGCCGACCGGCTCGGCGCCCACCGCACCGCGCACCACGAGTCCCTGTTCGGGGTCGAGTGGACGAAGCTGCCGCTGACCGCGGGCCCCGTGCCCGCCGACGAGCGGTGGGCGGTGCTCGGCGAGGACCGGGCCGCCCTCCGCATCGGTGGGGCGCCCCTCGACGGCCACGCCGACCTCACCGCCCTGCGCGGGGCACTCGCCGCGGGCGCCCCCGCACCGGACGTCGTGATCGTCCCGCTGACCGCGACCGCCCGCCCCGGCGGCCGGGCCGCCACCGCCCGCACCGCCACCCACCGGGCGCTCGCCCTGGTCAAGGAGTGGCTCGCCGAGGAACGCCTCGACGCGTCCCGGCTGGTCCTGCTCACCCGGGGCACGATGGCCGCCGTACCCGGCGAACACGTCACCGACCTCGCCCACGCCCCGGTGTGGGGTCTGGTGCGGTCGGCGCAGTCGGAGAACCCCGGCCGGTTCGTCCTCGCCGACACCGACGGCTCCGACGCCTCCCTCGGCGCGCTGGCCACCGCCCTCGCGGGCGACGAACCGCAACTGGCCCTGCGGGCCGGCGAAGCGTACGCCTTCCGGCTGCGCCGCGTCCCCCGCACCGACCCCGCCCCGGACACGGTCGCCCCGGCGATCGACCCGACCGGCACCGTCCTCGTCACCGGCGCCGCCGGCACCCTCGGCTCGCTGTTCGCCCGGCACCTCGCCGCCACCCACGGCGTACGGAACCTGCTGCTGCTCAGCCGCCGCGGCGACGCGGCACCCGGCGCGGCCGACCTGACGCGGGCCCTGAACGCCCACGGCGCGGACGTCACCTGGGCCGCCTGCGACGCCGCCGACCGGGACGCCCTGGCCGCCGTCCTGGCCGCCGTCCCCGCCGACCGGCCACTGACCGCCGTCGTCCACGCGGCCGGTGTCCTCGACGACGGGATCATCGACTCGCTGACGCCCGAACGACTCGACACCGTCCTGCGGCCCAAGGTCGACGCCGCCTGGAACCTGCACGAGCTGACCGAGGGCGGACAGCTCACCGCGTTCGTCCTGTTCTCCTCGGTCGCCGGCTGCTTCGGCGCCGCCGGCCAGGCCAACTACGCCGCCGCGAACGCCTTCCTCGACGCCCTCGCCCACCACCGCACCGGCCGCGGCCTCGCGGCCAGCTCCCTCGCCTGGGGACTGTGGGCGACCGCCGACGGCATGGCGGGCGCCCTCGACGAGGCCGACCTGACCCGGATGGCCCGCTCCGGCGTCGCCGCCCTCGCCCCCGACGAGGGCCTGGCCCTGTTCGACACCTCCCGCACCCTGGCGGACGCCGTCCTCGTCCCCATGCGGGTCGAACCGGCCGCGCTGCGTGCCCAGGCCGCCGAAGGCACCCTGCCGCCGCTGCTGCGCGGACTCGTCCGCACCCCCGCCCGCCGGGTCGCCGCCGGCGCCGGCCGCGCCGCCTCCCCGGCGGCCGGCGAACCGGTGGGCTCCCTCCAGGAACGACTGACCGGCCTGCCGGCCGCCGAACGCGACCAGGCCCTGAACGAACTGGTCCGCACCCAGGTCGCCGCCGTCCTCGGCCACGGCACGGCCGACGACGTCGACGCCGACCGCGGTTTCCTCGACCTCGGCTTCGACTCGCTGACCGCCGTCGACCTGCGCAACCGGCTCACCGCCGCCTCCGGGCTGCGGCTGCCCGTCACGCTGATCTTCGACTACCCGTCACCGGCGGCGCTCGCCGCGTACATCGCGGAGCGCACCGCCCCGACGGAGCCCGGCCGCTCGTCCGTCCACACCGAACTCGACAAGCTCGCATCCCTCCTCACGGCGGTCGCCCCCGACGACGCCGAACGCGCGGGCATCACCGCCCGACTGCGCGACCTTCTGGCGAAGTGGAACGACACGCACAGTGCACAGGACAGCGACGCCGAAAAGCAGGACATCCAGGCCGCCACGGCCGACGAACTCTTCGACCTCCTCGACGACGAACTCGGCCTGTCCTGACCACCGACCCGGGACGGCGCCCCCGGCGCCGTCGGCGCCCCTGACGGCCCCGACGGCGCTGCGGGCCCCCACGGAACCGCGGGCCCCCGGGGCCCCGGCCACCTTGACCACTTTGAACACTTCGATCACGGGGATGGCGTAAAGAATGGTGAACGAGGAGAAGTACCTCGATTACCTCAAGCGGGCGACTGCCGATCTCCGCGAGGCACGGCGACGGCTGCGCGAGGTGGAGGAGCGGGACCAGGAGCCGATCGCGGTCGTGGCCATGAGCTGCCGCTATCCCGGCGGCATCGACACCCCCGAAGCCCTGTGGGAGCTCGTCGCACGCGGCGGCGACGCCGTCACCCCGTACCCCGCCGACCGCGGCTGGCCCACCGAGGTCCTCTTCGACCCCGATCCGGACAGCGGCATCGACGCCTACGAGCAGGTCGGCGGCTTCCTGCACGAAGCCCACCACTTCGACCCGGCGTTCTTCGGGATCTCCCCGCGCGAGGCCCTCGCCATGGACCCGCAACAGCGGCTCCTCCTGGAGACCTCCTGGGAGGCCTTCGAACGCGCCGGCATCGACCCGACCACCCTGCGCGGCAGCCGCACCGGCGTCTTCGCCGGCCTCATGTACCACGACTACGCGGCACGCCTGTTCAGTGTCCCCGAGGAGATCGAGGGGTTCCTCGGCAACGGCAGCTCCGGCAGCATCGCCTCCGGCCGCATCTCCTACACCCTCGGCCTGGAGGGCCCGGCCGTCACCGTCGACACGGCCTGCTCGTCCTCCCTCGTCGCCGTCCACCTCGCCGTCCAGGCCCTGCGCGGCGGCGAGTGCACCCTCGCCCTCGCCGGCGGCGTCACCGTCATGTCGACACCCGGCACCTTCACCGAGTTCAGCCGCCACCGCGGCCTCGCCGGCGACGGCCGCTGCAAGTCCTTCGCGGCCGCCGCCGACGGCACCGGCTGGGGCGAGGGCGCCGGCATGCTCGTCCTGGAACGCCTCTCCGACGCCCGCCGCAACGGACACCCCGTCCTCGCCCTCGTCCGTGGCACCGCCGTCAACCAGGACGGCGCCTCCAGCGGCCTGACCGCCCCCAACGGGCCCTCCCAGCAGCGCGTCATCCGCGAAGCACTGGCCGGCGCCCGCCTCGCGCCCACCCAGATCGACGCCGTGGAGGCCCACGGCACCGGCACCACCCTCGGCGACCCCATCGAGGCCCAAGCCCTCCTCGCCGCCTACGGCCAGGACCGCCCGGAGGACCGGCCGCTGCTGCTGGGCTCCATCAAGTCCAACATCGGGCACACCCAGGCCGCCGCGGGCGTCGCCGGGATCATCAAGATGGTCATGGCGATGCGCCACGGCGTCCTGCCCCGGACCCTGCACGTGGACGAGCCCACACCCAACGTCGACTGGTCGCAGGGCGCCGTCCGGCTGCTCACCGAAACCCGGCAGTGGCCCGAGACCGGCGCGCCCCGCCGCGCGGGCGTCTCCTCGTTCGGCATCAGCGGCACCAACGCGCACACCATCATCGAGCAGGCCCCGGCCGCGGAGGCCGTGGCGGAGCCCGCCGCACCGGCCGCCGCCCCCGTACCGGCCCTGTGGAACCTGTCGGCCAAGTCACCGGCCGCCCTGCGTGCCCAGGCCGAGAAGCTGTACGCCCACCTGAGCACCCACCCCGCACCGGGCGCCGGGGACGTCGCCCGCTCGCTCGCGGGCGGACGCACCGACTTCGAACACCGCGCCGTCCTCACGGCCGCCGACACGCCCGGCCTCCTCCGCGCGCTGGCATCCCTCGCCGACCCGGACCCGGAGACGACCGCACCCGGCATCACCCGCGGCCGCCCGGTCGCGGGCAAGCTGGCGTTCCTGTTCACGGGGCAGGGAAGTCAGCGACTGGGTATGGGGCGTGAACTGTACGACGCGTATCCGGTGTTCGCGGCCGCGTTGGACGAGGTGTGCGGTCGGCTGGAGCTCGATCCGCCGTTGAAGGACGTGTTGTTCGGGTCGGACGCGGCCCTGTTGGACGAGACGCGGTTCACGCAGCCGGCGTTGTTCGCGGTCGAGGTGGCGCTGTTCCGGCTCCTCGAGTCGTGGGGTGTGAAGCCGGACTTCCTCTGCGGGCATTCGATCGGTGAGATCGCCGCCGCGCACGTGGCCGGTGTGTTGTCGTTGGAGGACGCGTGTGTGTTGGTGGCGGCGCGTGGTCGGTTGATGCAGGCGTTGCCGGCCGGTGGTGTGATGGTCGCGGTGCGGGCGTCGGAGGACGAGGTCCTGCCGTTGTTGACGGACGGGGTGAGCATCGCCGCCGTCAACGGTCCGCAGTCGGTCGTGATCGCCGGTGACGAGGACGCGGTGGCGGCGGTCGTGGCGGCCTTCCCGGACCGCAAGTCCAAGCGGCTCTCGGTCAGTCACGCGTTCCACTCGCCGCACATGGACGGCATGCTCGACGCCTTCCGCCGGGTCGTGGAGGGGCTGACGTACGCGGCTCCGCGCATCCCCGTCGTGTCGAACCTGACCGGCGCCCTCGTCACCGACGGTGAGATGGGTACGGCCGGGTTCTGGGTCCGCCACGTCCGCGAGACCGTCCGCTTCCTCGACGGCATCCGCTGGCTGGAGAGCCGCGGCGTCAGCGCCTACCTGGAGATCGGCCCCGGCGGGGTGCTCTCCGCCCTCGCCCCCGACTGCCTGCCCGAGGACACCGGCAACGCCGCCTTCGTGCCGCTGCTCCGCACCGGCCGATCGGAGACCGACACCCTGACCGGCGCCCTCGCCCGGCTCCACGTCCGGGGCGCGGCCGTCGACTGGGACGCGTACTACGCCGGTACCGGCTTCGAGCGCGTCGACCTGCCCACCTACGCCTTCCAGCGCGAGCCCTACTGGCTCGACGCGGGCCGCCCCCCGGGCGACGTCGCCGCGGCGGGTCTGGGAGCGGCCGGCCACCCGCTGCTCGGCGCGGCCGTCGCCCTCGCCGACCTCGACGGGTTCCTCCACACCGGCCGGCTCTCGCTGGACACCCACCCCTGGCTCGCGGACCACACCGTCGCGGGGTCCGTCGTCCTGCCCGGCAGCGCGTTCGTGGAGCTGGCCATCCGGGCCGGCGACCGGGTCGGCTGCGACCTCCTGGAGGAACTCACCCTCCACGCACCGCTCGTCCTGCCCCCGCACGGCGGCGTCCAGCTGCAGCTCTGGGTGGGCGCCCCCGACGCCACCGGTCGCCGCCCCCTCGGCGTGCACTCCCGCCCCGAGCCCGAGGCCGACGCCGCCGGGTCCGACACCGACGCCGCAGGGCAGCCCTGGACCCGGCACGCCGACGGCGTCCTCGCCGTCGGCGCCCCGCAGCCGACCTTCACCCCAGAGACCTGGCCGCCGGCCGACGCCACCCCGCTGAGCGTCGACGCGCTGTACTCCGGGCTCGCCGAGGCCGGGCTCCACTACGGGCCCGCGTTCCAGGGCGTCCGCGCGGCCTGGACCGGCGACGGGGCGACGTACGTCGAGATCGAGGCGACCGAGGAACAGCGCGCCGAGTCGAGCCTGTTCGGGCTGCACCCCGCACTGCTGGACGCCGCCCTGCACACCATCGGCCTCGCAGGGCTCGTCGAGGACACCGGCCGCGGCCGGCTCCCGTTCTCCTGGAACGGGGTGGCCCTGCACGCCGTGGGCGCCTCCACGCTGCGCGTACGCCTGTCCGCCACCGGCCAGGACACCGTGTCGTTGGCTCTCGCCGACGGCGCCGGCCAACCCGTCGCCGACATCGCCTCGCTCACCCTGCGCACCATCCCGGACGGCCGGCAGGCCCCCGGCGCGGGAAGCGCCCACGACTACCTGTTCCAGGTGGCGTGGGCCCCGCTGACGCTCCCCGCCCAGACCGCCCCGACCGACACGATTCCTCCCGTGCTCGACGCGCCCTCCGCGGTCGAGGCGCTGGACCGGCTCCTCGCCGCCGACGGGCCCGCGCCCGCCACCGTCCTCGTACGCCTCCCCGCCGATCGGACCCTGACCCCCGGGGCCGTCCGCGCCGCCACGCACGACACGCTCCGCCTGCTGCGGCGCTGGCTCGCCGACGACGACCTCGCCGACAGCCGGCTCGTCCTGCTGACCCGGGGCGCGGTCGCCGTCCGCGCCGGCGACGCCGCACCCGACCCGGTCTCCGCCGCCGTCCGCGGCCTCGTCCGCTCCGCACAGTCCGAACACCCGGGCCGTTTCGTCCTCGTGGACGTCGACGCCTCGGCGGACGCCGACGCGCAAACGCCGCCGGCCGCACCGTCCGCGACCCTGCTGGACGCCGTCCTCGCCTCCCCGGAGCCGGAGATCGCCCTGCGCGACGGCGCCCCCCACGCGCCCCGGCTGGCCCGGGTCCCCGCCGGCGCCGGCAGCGCGGCCGGGGCACCCGCGTACGACGCCGAAGGCACCGTCCTGGTCACCGGGGCCACCGGTACCCTCGGCCGGCTCGTCGCCCGGCACCTCGTGGCCGCACGCGGCGTACGGCACCTGCTGCTGCTGAGCCGCCGCGGGGACACCGCGCCCGGCGCGGCGGAGCTGACGCGGGAGCTGACCGAACGGGGCGCCGCCGTGACCTGGGCGGCCTGCGACGCCGCCGACCGGGAGGCGCTCGCCGCCACCCTCGCGGCCGTCCCCGCCGCCCACCCGCTGCGCGCGGTCGTCCACACCGCCGGAGTCCTGGACGACGGCGTCATCGACTCGCTGACGCCCGAACGCCTCGACACCGTCCTGCGACCCAAGGTCGACGCGGCCCTCCACCTGCACGAACTGACCCGCGACCACGACCTGTCCGCGTTCGTGCTCTTCTCCTCGGCCGCCGGTGTGTTCGGCGCACCCGGCCAGGGCAACTACGCCGCCGCGAACTCCTTCCTCGACGCCCTCGCCCAGCACCGCCGCGCCCACGGCCTCCCCGCCCTCTCCCTCGCCTGGGGGCTGTGGGAGGACACCGACGGCATGGGCGGCGCCCTGGACCGGGCCGACCTGGAACGCATGAAGCGCGGCGGCGTCCAAGGCCTCACCGCCTCCGACGGCCTCGCCCTCCTCGACCTCGCCGACGCCCTCACGGCCGAAGCCGTCGACGCCGTCGACGCCGCGACCGGCGTGGAGCACGCGCTGCTCGTCCCGATGCGGCTGACGCCGCCCGCCGCCGGTACGGCCGTGGCCCCGCTGCTGCGCGGTCTCGTCCGCACCCCCGTACGCCGCACGGCCGCCGCCGGCCCCGCCCGCACCGGGGGAGAGCCGACCGGCCTGGAACGCAGCCTGCTCGGCCTCGACGCGGCCGGCCGGGAGCGACTGCTCCTCGACCTGGTCCGCGGCCACGTCGCCGACGTGCTCGGCCACGGCAGCCCGGACGCCATCGAACCCGAACACGCCTTCAACGACCTCGGCTTCGACTCCCTCACCGCAGTCGAACTGCGCAACCGGCTCGGCGCGGCCGTCGGCCGGCGGCTCCCCGCCACCCTGGTCTTCGACCACCCGACCCCGCTCACCCTGGCCCGCCACCTCGACGCCGAACTCGGCGGGAACACGGGCGCCACCACGACCCACGACCCCGCCGCCGCGATCGGCGTCGGCGCCGGCGACGATCCGATCGCCATCGTCGCGATGAGCTGCCGCTACCCCGGGGGCGTGAGCACGCCCGAGGACCTGTGGCGGTTGCTGGAGAGCGGCGCGGACGCCATCACCGGCTTCCCTGCCGACCGCGGCTGGGACGTCGAGTCCCTCTACCACCCCGACCCCGACCACCCCGGCACCTCGTACACCCGCCACGGCGGCTTCCTGCACGACGCCGCCGCGTTCGACCCGGCGTTCTTCGGGATCAGCCCGCGCGAGGCCGTCGGCACCGACCCGCAGCAACGGCTGCTCCTGGAGACCACCTGGGAGGCCTTCGAGCGGGCCGGCATCGACCCCGCCGCCGTGCGCGGCAGCCGGACCGGCGTCTTCGCCGGCGTCATGTACCACGACTACGCCGCCCTGCTGGAGCGTTCGGCCGACGGAGCGGACGGCTCGCTGGGCTCCGGCAGCACCGGCAGCATCGCCTCGGGACGCGTCTCGTACACCTTCGGCCTCGAAGGCCCCGCCGTCACCATCGACACCGCCTGCTCGTCCTCGCTGATCGCCCTGCACATGGCGATCCAGTCGCTGCGCACCGGTGAATGCGACCTGGCCCTGGCCGGCGGCGTCACCGTCATGGCCACCCCGGGCACGTTCGTCGGCTTCAGCCGCCAGCGCGGCCTGTCGGCCGACGGCCGCTGCCGCGCCTTCTCGGCGGACGCCGACGGCACCGGTTGGGGCGAGGGCGTCGGCATGCTGCTCGTGGAGCGGCTGTCGGACGCCCGCCGCAACGGACACCCGGTGCTGGCGGTCGTACGTGGTTCGGCCGTCAACCAGGACGGTGCGAGCAACGGCCTGACCGCGCCGAACGGGCCGTCGCAGCAGCGGGTGATCCGTGCGGCGCTGGCCGGCGCGGGCCTGACCGCCGCCGACGTGGACGCCGTCGAGGCCCACGGCACCGGCACCACCCTCGGCGACCCGATCGAAGCCCAGGCCCTGCTGGCCACCTACGGCCAGGACCGGCCCGAGGGCCGGCCGCTGCTCCTCGGCTCGATCAAGTCCAACCTCGGGCACACCCAGGCCGCGGCCGGTGTCGCCGGGATCATCAAGATGGTCATGGCCATGCGCCACGGCGTCCTGCCCAGGACCCTGCACGCACAGACGCCGTCACCGCACGTGGACTGGTCGGCGGGCGCCGTCAGCCTCCTCACGGAGTCGGTGCCGTGGCCGGAGACGGGCCGCCCGCGCCGCGCCGGCGTGTCCTCGTTCGGCATCAGCGGCACCAACGCCCACACCATCATCGAGCAGGCCCCCGCCGACACCGGGACCGGTGTCCCGGCCGCCGACACCCCGGTACCGGGCGGGTTCCCGCTGCCGTTGTCCGGCCGTACGGGCCAGGCCCTCGCCGACCGGGCCCGCGCCCTGAGCGCCCACCTGGCCGCCCACCCCGACCTCGAACTCGCCGACCTCGCCCACTCCCTGGCCACGACCCGCGCCGCCTTCGACCACCGTGCGGTGATCGTGGCGCCGGACCGCGCCACGGCCACCACCGCCCTCGACGCGCTCGCCGACGGCCGTACCGCCCCCGGGCTGATCCGGGACACCGCCGGCAGGAGCGGCCGCAGCGCCTTCCTGTTCACGGGCCAGGGCAGCCAACGCCTCGGCATGGGGCGCGAACTGTACGACGCCCACCCGGTGTTCGCGGCGGCGTTGGACGCGGTGTGCGACCGGCTCGGCCCGGAACTCCCGCTGAAGGACGTGCTGTTCGGTACGGACAGTGCTCTGCTCGACCGTACGGAGTACACCCAGCCGGCCCTGTTCGCCGTCGAGGTGGCCCTGTTCCGGCTCCTCGAAGCCTGGGGCGTACGGCCGGACTTCGTCGCCGGCCACTCCATCGGCGAAATCGCCGCCGCGCACGTCGCGGGCGTCCTCACCCTGGACGACGCCTGCGAACTGGTCTCGGCACGCAGCCGGTTGATGCAGGCGCTGCCCGCCGGTGGCGTGATGATCGCCGTCCAGGCGACGGAGGCGGAGATCCTCCCGCTCCTCACCGACCGGCTGGGCATCGCCGCCGTCAACGGCCCGCAGTCCGTCGTGATCGCCGGTGACGAGGACGCGGCCGTCGCGGTCGTGGCGGCCTTCCCCGACCGCAAGTCCAAGCGGCTCACCGTCAGCCACGCCTTCCACTCGCCGCACATGGACGGCATGCTCGACGCCTTCCGCGAGGTGGCCGAGGGGTTCACGTACGGCGCCCCGCGCATCCCGCTCGTCTCGAACCTGACCGGCGCCCTCGTCGGTGAGGACGAGATCGGCACGGCGGACTTCTGGGTCCGGCACGTCCGCGAAGGCGTCCGCTTCCTCGACGGCGTCCGCGCCCTCGAAGCCGCCGGCGTGACCACGTACCTCGAACTCGGCCCCGACGGAACCCTGACCACCCTCGCCCAGGAGTGCGTCACCGACCGGACCGCGGCCGCCTTCACCGCCACGCTCCGCGCCGACCGCCCCGAGCCGCACACCCTCACCCGCGCACTCGCCCGGGCCCACGCCCGCGGTGTCACGATCGACTGGAACACCTACTTCGCCCGCGCCGGCGCCCGGCGCGTCGACCTGCCCACCTACCCCTTCCAGCGGGAGCGCTTCTGGCCGGAGACGTCCGCCCCGCTGCCCGGCGACGCCACCGGACTCGGCCTCTCGGCCGCCGGACACCCCCTGCTGGGCGCGGCCGTCTCCCTCGCGGACGCCGATGGGCACGTCCTCACCGGCCGGCTCTCGCTGCGCACCCACCCCTGGCTCGCCGACCACGCCGTCATGGGAGCCGTCGTGGTCCCGGGCACGGCCCTCGTCGAACTCGCCCTGCACGCCGGCGACCGGGTCGGCGCCCCCGCCGTCGACGAACTGACCCTCCAGGCACCGCTGGTCCTGCCGGACTCCGGCGACGCCGTCGAGGTCCAGGTCACCGTGGGGGCACCCGACCCGGCGGGCCGTCGCCCGGTCGCCGTCCACTCCCGCCCGGCCGGCGCCGACGACGCACCCTGGCTGCGGCACGCCGCCGGACTACTGACGGACGAGGTCCGCGCCGCCGGCGCCGACCTCGCCGTCTGGCCGCCCGCCGGCGCCGGCCCCGTACCGGTGGACGAGGCGTACGTACTGCTCGACGCCGCCGGACTCGCGTACGGGCCCCTGTTCCGCGCCCTCCGGTCGGCCTGGCGCCGGGACGGCGAACTCTTCGCCGAACTCGCCCTGACCGGACGGGCGCAGGACGAAGCCGACGCGTTCGGACTGCACCCCGCCCTGCTCGACTCCGCACTGCACGCCCTCGCCCTGGACGCCTCCCTCACCACGGGCCCCGACGCCGACACCCCGCAGGGCGCACGACTGCCCTTCGCGTGGAGCGGCGTACGGCTGCACGCGACGGGCGCCGCAGCGGCCAGGGTCCGCCTTGCCTCCACCGGCCGGGGCGCGATCTCCCTCGAACTGGCGGACCCCGCCGGACGGCCCGTCGCCTCGGTGGACTCGCTGGCCCTGCGCACGGTCTCGCCCGACCAGATCGGCGCGGCCACCCGCGACGGCCGCGCGGAGTCCCTCTACCGCGTCGAATGGACGACGCTCCCCACCGACCGGGCGGCCGCCGACCCCGTCTCGCGGGCCGTAGTGGGCGGCCCCGTACCGGGCCTGGACGGCACCGCGTACGCCGATCCGAGCGCGCTGGCGGCCACCGAGGGCGACGTCCCGGACCTGGTCTTCGTCACCCCGGACCCGGCGACCGCCGGCGCCGTGCTCCCCGCAGCGGCGCACGCCCGGACGGCCGAGGGACTGGCCCTCGTACGCGCCTGGCTCGCCGAGGAACGGTTCGCCGCCTCCCGCCTGGTGTTCGTCACCCGTGGCGCCATGCCCGCGTCGCACGGTCCGACGCCCGAACCCGTCCGCGACCTCGCGGGCGCCGCGCTGTGGGGCCTGATCCGCTCCGCCGCAACCGAACACCCCGGACGCTTCGCCCTGGTCGACCTGGACGATGCCGACGCGGGGGCCCTGCCCGAGCAGGCGCTCGTCGCCGCGCTGGCCTCGGGGGAGTCCGAGGTCGTGGTGCGCGGGGGCGCGGTCCTGGTGCCGAGGCTGGCGCGGGCGTCGGCCGCCGTGGACGCGTCCCCCGAGTGGGACGCCGACGGTACCGTCCTGGTGACGGGTGCGAGCGGCTCGTTGGGCGGGTTGTTCGCCCGTCACCTGGTGTCCGAGCACGGTGTGCGTCGTCTGTTGCTGGTCAGCCGTCGTGGTGAGGCGGCCGCAGGCGCTTCGGAGTTGTCGGCGGAGCTGGCCGGTCTGGGTGCCGAGGTGTCCTGGGCGGCTTGCGACGTCGCCGATCGGGCCGCGCTGGCGGCCGTGCTGGCGGCCATTCCGGTGGAGCGCCCGTTGACCGGTGTGGTGCATACGGCCGGGGTGCTGGACGACGGTGTCGTCGGCGCCTTGACGGCCGAGCGGTTGTCGGCGGTACTGCGTCCGAAGGTGGACGCCGCGTGGAACCTGCACGAGCTGACCCGCGACTTGCACCTGTCCGCGTTCGTGCTGTTCTCCTCCGCCGCCGGTGTGTTCGGTGGTGCGGGTCAGGCCAACTACGCGGCGGGCAACGTGTTCCTGGACGCCCTCGCCGC
>NZ_JBEZKS010000078.1:0-30259 GCF_040651775.1 Streptomyces sp. NPDC048383 | reverse complement strand
CCGCGCTGGTCAGGGCCAACTCCCTGTCCTTGAAAGCCCTGTTCACCGCCACGACCGGAAGCGGCGAGCTGTTCCGCCGGCACGGCGCTAGAGCGAGCGGGTGAGGATGCGTGAATTGCGTTCGGGGGAAAGGGAGTCCACCCAGGTCGACGGAGCGGCGGCGACGTGGGCCGGGGCGAAGCCGTGCCGGCGGAACAGCTCGCCGCTTCCGGTCGTGGCGGTGAACAGGGCTTTCAAGGACAGGGAGTTGGCCCTGACCAGCGCGGCGGTCAGCAACCTGGCACCCAGCCCGCGCCCCTGACTGCCGGGTGCGACACAGAAGTTGTAGAGGACGCCCGCGCCGCCACGGCCCGTGCCCGGCGCGGCCGGGTGGACCCGTAGGGCCAGACACCCCAGGAGCGTCCCGTCCGGGCCGTCCACCACGAGGAAGTCGGCGGAGTCCGCGACGTACAGGGAGAGGGAGCGCGCCCGCAGGGCTCCGGACCGGACGAACGGCTGGGACAGGGCCGCGAGGGCGGCGGCGTCCCCGGAGTGCGCGGAGCGTACGGGGAAGGCGTCGGGCAGAGCGGCGCGATCGGACCGGGGGGTGGTCCGCGAGGCGAACGTGATCAAGGGTTCCCTTTCCATACGGCTCCGGCGCGAACGACGGGCGGCTCGATCACCGCACCACCCCGGAACCACAACCAAGGTTAGCCTTACTTAAGTAGGAGGCAAAACCCGGGACATCCCTCTACCCCGAGCGGGCAACGGAGTTACGGGCGAACGGCCCGCACCCGACCGCCGCCGGCGCCCCCACCTGGCGTGACCCGTCCCGCGTCACCCGTCCCGCCGAGGCCCGCCCGCGGCCTCGTCCGGACCGAAGCCTCCCACCCCGAAGCCTCCCACCCCGAAGTCCCCCGCCCCGGAGCCTCCCGCCCCGACGCCTCCCGCCCCGGATTCCTCCGCCCCGACGCCGGGGTCGGGCCGCCCGCCCGGCGAGAGCACCGGGTCGTCGAGCCGGACGATCCGGTATCCGGGCCGGGTACCCCCGGCCTTGGGGAGTCGGCGCCGCCCGCCCGGGGCGGTCCGCGCCGGCCGGGCCCGCTGGGCGGCCGCGATCAGGGCCCCGACCTGCGGCGCCTCGGAGCGCAGGCGGTTGAAGCCGCGGATGGAGATGCCGACGAGGGTCGCCGCGGCGGGCCAGGCCGCGCCCTTGCGTATCGCGTCGAGCAGCAGGTGCAGCGCGGCGGGCGTCGGCTCCGCCCCCGGACGCAGACCGTGGGCCTGCGCCAGGGCGTGCGCGGCGTGCAGCGCCCCGGCGAAGCTGGCGTCGATCTGAAGCCATTCGCGCAGGATGCGTTCGGGGACTCCGGCGGCGGCCGCGCAGCCGGGCACGGACAGGCCCTGCGCGGCTCCGCGCAGTGCGTCCGCCATGCGAGCAATCGTTTCTTCACGCTGACTGGGCGTCCGACTCAGCGCCTCGCGCAGCGCGCGTTCCACCATGTCGCGGGAACCCATGCAGGCCACGACCTCGTCGGCCCACTCGTCCTGCTGCGCTCGGTGCCGCACCTGCTCCTGCATCCCAACACCCCCATGTTTAGGTAAGCCTAACCTAGGTGGGACGCATGTGGGTGAGCGGATTCTCCGGGCGAGGGCGGCCGAACTGCCCTACAGCGCCTTCGACTCGGGCGTCCGGGTGCCGTCCACGAACGTGGCCACCACCTGGATGGCAGCGATGGCCGAGGGGGCGACGCGCCGCGGGTCGTCACCGAGCACCACCAGGTCGGCGCGCTTGCCGGCGGTGAGGCTGCCCGCGCTGTCGTCCCAGTGGCAGGCGTACGCTCCGGCGACGGTGTACGCGTGCAGCGCCTGGTCCACGGTGACGGCCTCGTCCGGACCGACGGGTCGGCCCGACGCGGAGGCCCGTTCGACCATGAACTGGACGGCCCGCAGCGGGGATCCGTCCGTGACGGGCCGGTCGGAGCTGCCGACGAGGGTGACGCCGTGGTCCAGGAAGCCCTTGCCGCGGTACATCCAGGGAGCCCGTTCCTCGCCCATGATCGCCGAGTAGTCGTCCCCGAAGGAGTGGAGGAAGTTCGGCTGGACGACCGCGCTCACCCCGAGTCGGGCGAAGCGCGGCAGTTGGTCCGGGCGGATCAGGCCCGCGTGTTCGACCCGGTGCCGGGCCTCTGGGCGCGGCCGCAGGCGCTGCGCGCGCTCGATGCCCTCCAGGGCGAGGTCGGCGGCGCGGTCGCCGATGGCGTGGACGGCGAGCTGCCAGCCGGCGAGGTGGCCGTCCACGATGGTGTCCAGCAGGCGCTGCGGGTCGTCCTGGAGCTGCCCGAGGTGCTCCGTGCCCTCGTACGGGCGGGTGAGGGCGGCGGTACGGGCCATCATGCCGCCGTCGGTGTAGATCTTGAGGGCGCCCAGGGAGAGCCAGTCGTCGCCGAAGCCGGTGCGCATGCCGAGGCCCAGGGCGCGGGGGATGCCGTCCTCGGTCGGTGTGGTGACGGGGCGCAGGGTGTCGGCGGCGGCCATCAGCTGGACGCGCAGGGGCAGCCGCCCCTGTTCGCGCAGCAGTTGGTAGGCGCCGAGTTCCACGGGGCTGTGGCCGAGGAGGCCGCCGCCGATGCCCGCCTCGGCGCAGGCGGTGACGCCCTCGGCGAGGCAGGTCCGGCCGGCGCGTTCGATGGCGTCGGCGAGTTCCCGCTGGGAGTACGGGGGGCGCAGCGCGCGGGCGGCGCTCATGGCGCCCTCGGCGAGGAAGCCGTCCTGGTGCGGGACGCCGGCCGGGAGCCGGTCGAGCACCGCGGTGTTGACGACGCAGGCGTGTCCGGACTCGTGCATCAGGAACACCTGGTGGCCCGCGGCGACCCGGTCGAGTTCGGCGGCGGTCAGGTGCCGCCCCAGGGCCCGCTGGTCGTACCCGGCGATGTCCACCCAAGTACCGGGTTCGGGCGCTCGGGAGACGGCTTCCGCGACGACGGCCAGGACGTCCTCGATCCGTCCCCGGCCGGCGACGCTCGGGGTGGCCGCCTTCAGGCCGGTCCAGGCCAGGTGCACGTGGCTGTCGATGAACCCCGGCAGCACGGTGGCGCCCTGGAGGTCGACGACCTCGCGCGCGGGCAGCGAGGTCACCGCGTCGTCCAGGCCGACGATCCGGCCGCGCCAGATCCCCAGGTCGTGCGCGACCGGGTGGTCCGGGTCCATCGTGAGGATGTTCGCGTTCGTCAGCCTGGTGCAGAGCATGGAGTTCCGTCCCTGGTCGTGTCGTCGAGGTCCCGGCCGGCCCGCGGGGTCCCGGATCCGGTCACAGCACTAGTGGATGTCGGCCGCGACGGGCGTACCGGCTCGGTTGCGGGCCGCGGGCACCATCAGGGGCGTGCCGGTCTCCGGGTCG
Organism: Streptomyces sp. NPDC048383; assembly: GCF_040651775.1. NCBI lineage: Bacteria > Bacillati > Actinomycetota > Actinomycetes > Kitasatosporales > Streptomycetaceae > Streptomyces > Streptomyces sp. NPDC048383. The sequence continues at coordinate 26,880 of NZ_JBEZKS010000078.1, read as the reverse complement.
TCGATGATCCGGCAGGAGAGCCCGAACACGTCCTGGATGAGTTCGGCGGTCATGATCGTCGCGGGGTCGCCCTCGGCCGCGATGACGCCGCCGGGCTTCATCACGATGAGGTGGGTGGCGTAGCGGCAGGCCTGGTTGAGGTCGTGGAGCACCGCGACGATGGTCTGCCCCTTGTCCTCGTGCAGGTCGGCGCACAGGTCGAGCACCTCGACCTGGTGGGCGATGTCGAGGAAGGTGGTCGGCTCGTCCAGGAGCAGGATGGACGTCTGCTGCGCCAGCACCATGGACAGCCAGACGCGCTGGCGCTGGCCGCCCGAGAGGTCGTCGACGGGTCGTTCGGCGAGTTCGAGGACGCCGGTTTGACGCATGGCCTCCGCGACGGCGGCCTCGTCCTCGGCGGACCACTGCTTGAGCAGCTTCTGGTGCGGGTAGCGGCCGCGGGCGACGAGGTCGCCCACCGAGATGCCGCCGGGCGCGGTGGAGGTCTGCGGGAGCAGGCCGAGTCGGCGCGCGACCTCCCGGGAGCGGTAGGTGGAGATCGCGGCCCCGTCGAGGTAGACCTCGCCGGCCTTCGGCTTGATCATCCGGGCGAGCGCCTTGAGCAGGGTGGACTTCCCGCAGGCGTTCGGTCCGATGATGACGGTGAAGGAGTGGTCGGGGATGACCACGTCCAGGGAGGTGGCCACCGTCCGCTGGTCGTAGGTCAGGGTCAGGCCCTCGGCCCCCAGGCGTGCGGCGGGGGGATTCTTTCCAGTCATGCGCGGCTCTTTCGTGACTCCGTGACCAGCAGCCAGATCAGGTACAACCCGCCGACGGTGCCGGTTGCCGTGCCCACCGGCAGGAGGGCGGGGGAGAAGAGGCGCTGGACGGCGAGGTCGCCGCCGGCCAGCAGGAGTGCGCCCATGGCGGCGGACGGCACCAGTGCGGGTCCCGAGGAGCGGGACAGCTTGCGGGCCAACTGGGGCGCCGCGAGCGCGACGAACGCGATGGGTCCGGCCACCGCGGTGGCGAACGCGGCGAGCGCGACGCTGATGACGAGCAGGGCCGTGCGGCTCGCGCCGACGTTGACGCCGAGCGCGGTGGCCGTGTGGTCGCCCATCTCCACCATGGAGAGCCGGCGGGCGAACACCAGGGCGAGCGGGAGGAGTACGGCGACGGCGAAGCCGATGGCAGCGGCGTGTTCCCAGCCCCGGTTGCCCAGGCTGCCGATGAGCCAGGCCTGGGCCTCCAGGGCCTCCTGCCAGCTGGCCCGGGTCATCAGGTAGGAGTTGGCGGCGAGCAGCAGGGCGCTCACGCCGATGCCGATGACGACGAGTCGGAAGCCCTGCATGCCGCTGCCGAGGAGGAGCAGGTACATCACGGCGGACGTGGCGAAGCCGCCGATGAGCGCGCCGATGGCGATCTGGGTCATGCCGCCGTTGAGGACGACGATGACGATGAGGGCACCGGTCGCCGACCCGGTGGTGAAGCCGATGATGTCGGGGCTGCCCAGCGGGTTCTTGGTCAGGCTCTGCAGGATGGCCCCGCTGACGGCGAGCGCCGCGCCGACGCACAGCGCGGTCACGAGGCGGGGCATGCGCAGGGTGTTGACGATGAAGTCGGCGGCGCCGCCGCCGTCGCCGAAGAGGGCCTGGAGCACCTCGCTGACGGACAGTTCGAAGTCGCCGGTGGTCAGGCTGACCGTCATGACCGTCACGAGGAGGGCCAGCAGGATGGCGGTGACGGCGATCGTACGGCCCTGTACGCGCACGGACCAGCGTCCGCGCGGGGTGCGCAGGACGGTGCCGCTGACGATGCGGGGCTTCGGGTCGCGGGTGGTGGCGGGGGCTCGTACCCCGGGTGCGGGGCTCACAGCATGACCAACTTTCGGCGCCGGCACAGCGCGATGAACAGCGGTGCGCCGAGGAACGCGGTGACGATGCCGACCTGGATCTCGTCGGGCGCCCCGATCACCCGGCCCAGTACGTCCGATCCGAGCAGCAGGACGGGGGCGATCAGCATGGAGTACGCCAGGATCCACCGCTGGTCGGCGCCGACCACGAACCGGGCGATGTGCGGAACCGCCAGGCCGACGAAGCCGATCGGGCCGGCGGCGGCGGTCGCGGCGCCGCACAGCAGCATGACGGCGACGGCCCCCAGCACCCGGGTCCGGCCGACGTTCACGCCGAGGGCCCGGCCCACGTCCTCGCCCATGCCGAGGGCGTTGAGCGAGGGGGCGATCCCGAGGGCGATGAACAGGCCCACCACGACGAAGGGCAGGATCAGGTACACGAAGTCGAGGTTGCGGCCCGCGAGGGCGCCGACCGTCCAGAACCTGAACTTGTTGAAGGCCTGCGGGTCGAGGAGCAGGACGGCCGTGTTGAAGGCGGTGAGCACCGCCGTGACGGCGGCTCCCGCGACGACCAGCCGGTCGGGGGTGGCCAGGCTCCGTCCGGAGGAGCCGAGGACGAACACCAGGACCGAGGCGAGGGCGGCGCCGATGAACGCGAACCAGACGTAGCCGAGGGCCGCGCCGACGCCGAGGAACGAGATCGCGATGACCACGCCGGTCGAGGCGCCGAGGCTGACGCCGAGCAGTCCTGGGTCGGCGAGCGGGTTGCGGGTCAGTGCCTGCATGAGCGCGCCGGACAGTCCGAGGGCCACGCCGACGACGAGGCCGAGGAGGGTGCGGGGGATCCGGTACTCGTGGATGATGGCCGAGGCCTGCGAGCCGTCGGGGTGCCGGAGCACGCCCCAGGTGGCCGTGAACGGGATGCCCCGGGTGCCGACCCACACGCTGAGGAGCGCGACCAGGACGAGTGCGCCGAGCCCGACGAGGAGGCCCATCCCCCGCGCCGCGGTGACGGCCCGGGACTTCGGCGGTGCGAGCGGAGCCCGGGTACCGGTCCCCGGTACCGCCTGGGTTTCAACCGACGACAACGACTCCCCCTGGCGGTGGTTGGCCGGCGATGTATGAAAGGTGATGCACCGACAGCAGGATGATACTTAGGTGAGCCTAAGCGAACCCTCCGCACCGGGTCAACGCGCGCCCGCAGCACGTAAGCAGGGCATACGGGACAGGCACTGGACGCCACGCCGAGGGAGCAGCTATTTAAGGTAGCCTTACCTAACTGTTTGATCATCACATGCGCGCGGAGGAAACACATGCTCGACGGAGGACCGACGGGGAGCCAAGTCCTCCGAAAAGCGATAGGGGGACAACGGCGCCGCATCGCGACGGCGTCGGCCCTCGGCATGGCCCACCAGGGCTGCGAGGCCCTGGTCCCCGTCGTCATCGGTGTCATCATCGACCGGGCCGTGACGACGGGATCCTCCGGGGCCCTGCTGCGCTGGCTCATCGTCCTCGCCGTCCTGTTCCTCGTGCTCTCCACCTCCTACCGGATCGCGGCGCGGATCACCGACGGCTCGGCGGAACACGCCGGCCACGGCCTGCGCCTCACCCTCGGCCGCAAGGTGCTCGACCCGCGCGGCGGCGCCGACAAGGGCCGGCTGCCCGGAGCGCTCACCTCCATCGCCACCGGCGACGCGACCCGCGTCGGCGCGACCGCCGCCGCGGTGACGTACGCGGTGTCGGCGCTCGCCGGCCTCGTCATCAGCGCGGTGGCGCTGCTGCGCATCTCGGTGCCGCTGGGCCTGTTGATCCTGCTCGGCGTGCCGCCCCTGCTGTGGCTCGGCCACCTCATCAGCCGCCCCCTGGAACAGCGCAGCGAGGTCGAACAGGACCGCGCCGCGCACGCCTCGGGCGTCGCCGCCGACCTCGTCGCCGGCCTGCGTGTGCTCAAGGGCATCGGCGCCGAGGCCGCGGCCGTGTCCCGCTACCGCAGCACCAGCCGGGACTCCCTCGCCGCCGCGCTGCGCGCCGCCGGCAGCCGGGCCTGGCACGACGGCGCGATCCTCGCCCTGACCGGCATCTTCATCGCGATCATCGGACTGGTCGGCGCGCACCTCGCGATGAACGGCTCGATCAGCGTCGGCGAACTCGTCGCGGCGGTCGGGCTCGCCCAGTACCTGCTGGGCCCGTTCCAGCTCCTGACCTACGTCAACGGCGAGTTCGCCCAGGGCCGCGCCTCCGCCGAGCGCATCGCCGAGGTGCTCGCCGCGCCGCCCGCCGTCACCGCCGGAACGGCCGCGCTCCCCCACCCCCTCAAGGGGCGCGTCCGGTTCAGCGGCGTCACGTACGGGGCGCTGCGCGGCCTGGACCTCGACGTCGCTCCCGGAACCCTGATCGGCGTCGTCGCCGGGAACCCGGCCGCCGCCGACGACCTGTTGCTGTGCCTGGGCCGCGAAACGGACCCCGACGAAGGGGTGATCGAGCTCGACGGGGTGGCGCTGACCGACCTGGACCCGGACGACGCCCGCCGGGCGATCCTCGTCGCCCACCACGACGCGGACCTCTTCGAGGGCAGCCTCCTCGACAACGTGCGGGCGTCCCTGCCCGGCGAGGACACCGACCCGGGGCCGGCGCTCGCCGCCGCCACCGCCGACGACGTCGCCCGGGCCCTGCCGCAGGGCGTGGACACCCCCCTCAGCGAGCGCGGCCGGTCCCTGTCCGGCGGGCAGCGCCAACGCGTCGCCCTGGCCCGGGCCCTGGCCGCCGACCCGCCCGTCCTCGTCGTCCACGACCCGACGACGGCGGTCGACACGGTCACCGAGTCCCGCATCGCGGCCCGCCTGAAGCTGCTGCGACCCGGCCGCACCACCTTCCTGGTGACCACGAGCCCCGCCCTGCTCGCCGAAACCGACCGGGTGGTGGTGCTCGACGAGGGCGCCGTCACCGCGCACGGCCGCCACCAGGACCTGGTCTCCACCGACGCCGCCTACCGCGCGACGGTGCTGGCATGACGGACACGAACGCGAGAACCGCCGCCGAAGCGCGCGCGGACCACGAGGACGCGCACGACGAAGGACGGACGATGAGCGGATCCAGCACCGGCGGGCGCGAGCTGCTGCCCACGGCCGACGGCGCCCGGACCCTCGCCGTCCTACGGACGCTGCTGCGCGGGCACCGCCTGCTGGCCTTCTGCGCGTTCGGCGTCCTGGTCCTGGGAACGGGCATCGGCCTGCTGACGGCCCCGCTGCTCGGACGCATCGTCGACCTCGTCGTCGAGCGGGCCGGAGCGGGCTCGCTGACCGTGCCGATGATCCTCCTGCTGGTCGTGGCGGTGGCGCGCGGCGTCGCCACCGCGATCGGCAGTTCGCTGGTCGCCCGGCTCGGCGAGACGATCCTGGCGAACCTGCGGGAACGCTTCATCGCCCGGGCCCTGCGGCTGCCCCTGGAACGCGTGGAGCGGGCCGGGTCCGGGGACCTGACCTCCCGGGTCACCGGGGACGTGACCGTGATCGCCCGGGCCGTGCGCCAGGCGCTGCCCGAGTTCGCGGGCGCCCTGCTCACCATCGTGCTGACCCTGGCCGGACTGGCCGTCCTGGACTGGCGCTTCCTCGCCGCGGTGCTGCTCGCCGTACCGGTCCACGTACTGTCCGTGCGCTGGTACGTCCCCCGCGCGTCCTCCGTCTACGCCGCACACCGGGTGGCGACGGGCGCGCTCCAGCACCAGCTCCTCGACAGCATCGGCGGCGTCCGCACCGTCCGGGCGTTCCGGCTCGGCGGGACGCACGAGCGACTCCTGGAGCAGCGCTCCGAGGAGGCCGTCGGCTTCGCGCTGCGCGGCATCCGGCTCGTGTCCGGGTTCTTCTCCCGGTTGAACCTCGCCGAGTTCATCGGCCTGGCGGGGGTCCTGGTCACCGGCTTCTTCCTCGTCGACAACGGGTCCGTCAGCATCGGCACGGCGACCGCGGCCGCCCTGTACTTCCACAGCCTCTTCAACCCGGTCAACGCGGCGCTGTTCCTCATCGACGAGGCCCAGTCCGCGGGCGCGAGCCTGGCCCGGCTGGTCGGCGTGTCCGACCTTCCGGCCGAACGCGAGCCCGAGAGCCGGGCGGTGCCCGCCGACGGTTCCGTCACGGTGCGCGCGCTGAGCCACGCCTACGTGCCGGGGCACCCGGTGCTGAGCGGGGTCGATCTGGAGGTGCGCGACGGAGAGCGGGTCGCGCTGGTCGGCGCGAGCGGCGCCGGCAAGACCACCCTCGCCAAGCTCATCGCCGGGGTGCACGACCCGTCCGGCGGCTCGATCCTCCTCGGTGGCGTCGACGCCCGGGAGCTGGGCCCCGTCGGGGTCCGGCGGGCGGTGACGCTGATCAGCCAGGAGGTCCACGTGTTCGCCGGGCCGCTGGCCGAGGACATGCGGCTGGCCCGGCCGGAGGCCACCGACGAGGAACTGCGCGCGGCCCTCGACCGGGTGGGGGCCCTGGAGTGGGCGCTCGCGCTGCCCGAGGGCCTCGCCACGGTGGTCGGTGAGGGCGGGCACCGGCTCACGGTCACCCAGGCCCAGCACCTGGCCCTGGCCCGTCTGGTCCTCGCCGACCCGCCGGTGGCGATCCTGGACGAGGCCACCGCCGACGCGGGCAGCGCCGGCGCCCGCGTCCTGGAGTCGGCCGCGCTGCGGGCCCTGGAGGGGCGGACCGGCCTGATGGTCGCCCACCGGCTCCCCCAGGCCGCGACCGCCGACCGGATCGTGGTCCTCGACCAGGGCCGGGTCGTCGAGACCGGCACGCACGACGAACTCGTCACCGCGGGCGGGCGCTACGCCGATCTGTGGGCCGCTTGGTCCGCCAGCCGCCGGGAGCCCGGCGACGCGGCCGCGCTGCCCGTGCCGCGCGAGCCCGTACCCCCGTCGGTGACGCCGAACTGACCGCGCGGGGCCGCCGGCCCCGAACGAGAACGTCGCGTGTCCTTCCCCCGGAATGCCCGGTGGAGGGACACGCGACGTTCTCGTGTGCCCGCCCGCTCGGGGGCCGCCGACCCGCGCGGCCCGCCGCGCGCCGGCGGTATCCGGGCGGGGCTCCACCGGCTCCGAGCCACCGGTGCGCCCCTCCCCCGCAGGGTGGCGTACGAGCGTCCCGCACGCGCCCGGAACCCCTCCCCGCACCGTCCGTACGGGCGTCCCGCACCCGGAACCCGGCACCCGGAACCCGGAACCCGGAACCCCGTGCGCACGAACGCCGCCCGGGGCGAGGAGGGTTCCTCGCCGCGGGCGGCGTCGTGGTGCCGGGCGCGGGATCAGGCCTGCTGGGCGGCCAGGCTCGCGGGGCGCAGGTCGGTCCAGTTGGTCTCGACGTAGGTCAGGCACGCGTCCCGGGTGTCCTCACCGAAGACGGTCCGCCAGCCCGCCGGCACCTGGGCGAAGGACGGCCACACCGAGTGCTGGTTCTCGTCGTTGACGAGGACCAGGAAGCGGCCCTGCGGGTCCTCGAACGGGTTGGTGGTCATGCGTTCTCACTCCTCATGGACATAACGGTGAACAGCTCCGAGAGCGGCTGTCCGGGCTCGGCCACCACATGGCGCAGCAACCGGTGAAGTTCTTCGGCCAGCCGGCGGGCCTTGGCCCCGCCGAGCAGGTCGGTGGCGTGGATCAGTTCGCAGTGGACCGGTCCGTCGCCGCGCGGCTCGTAGAAGCTGAGCGTCAGCTCCGCCTTCGCCGAGCCGGTCGGCACCGCGTGGAAGGATCCCACGCCGCCCTCCAGCTGTCCGAGGTCCGCCTGTTCGTGGTGGATCACCATGACCTGCGGTCCCCCGTCGGGCAGCGCGGTGGCACGGACGACCGCGTCGAACGGAACGTCCTGCCGGTCCAGGGCGCTGAGCGTGATCTCCCGCACCCGGCCCAGCAGTTCGGCGAAGCTGGGGTCGCCCGCCGTGTCGGTGCGCAGCACCACCGTGTTGAAGAAGCAGCCGACGAGGTCGGCGAGCTGCTCCTCGCCCCGGCCGGCGACCATCGTACCGATCGGCAGGTCGGTGCCCGCACCGTGGGCGGTGAGCAGGGCCGACAGCGCCGAGTGCAGCACCATGAACATGCTGGTGCCGGTGGACTGGGCGAGCGCGTCCACGTCGGCGTGCAGCCGCTCGTCCAGGACGAAGGAGACGTAGTCGCCGCCCGGGCCGCGGCCCTCGGGGGCCCGCGGCCGCGGCCGGTCCACGGGCAGCGCGAGCTGCTCGGGGACGCCGGCCAGGTTCTCCTGCCACCAGGTGAGTTGGCGGGCGGCGAGGCTGTCGGCGTCGGCCGGGTCCCCGAGGACCCGCTCGGCCCAGGTCGCGTAGTCCGCGTAGCCGACGGGCAGCGGCTCCCAGGCGGGGGCGCCGCCCTGGGCGCGGGCCTCGTAGGCCTCGGTGAGGTCGCGGAACAGCGGGACCACGGACCATTCGTCGACCGCGAGGTAGTGCGCGGTGATCAGCAGGGCCTGCTCGCCGTCGGCCGCGGTGAGCAGCCGGGCCCGCAGCGGTGCCTCGCGGGTCAGGTCGGGGTGCAGCGCGGCGAGTTCGCCGAGCCGGGTGTCGAGGTCGGCGCAGGTTTCCGCCTCCAGCGCCGGGTGGGGCGCGGGTTCGCGGCGTACGGCGCCGTCGTGCTCGGCGAAGCGGGTGCGCAGCGGCTCGTGGCGGGTGACGACGTCGTCCAGGGCGGCGGCCAGGGCGGCCGGGTCGAGGGCGCCGGGAGAGCGGAGCACCAGCCCGTGGTCGAAGCCGTCCCAGCGTCGGTGGGCCTCCCACTGCCAACGCTGTACGGGGGCCGGTCCGCTGGTGTCGGCGCCGGCCTCCGCCGGGCGCAGGGCCGGGCGGGCGGCGGCGGCGCCGTCGAGCTTGGCGGCGAGGCCGGCGACGGTCAGGGCGTCGAAGACGTCGCGGATGCTCAGCTCGACGCCGAACTCGGCGCGGATGCGGCCGAGGAGGCGCATGGAGGCCATGGAGTGGCCGCCGAGGGCGAAGAAGTTGTCGTGGACGCCGACTTCGTCGAGCTGGAGGATCTCGCCGAACAGGCCGGCGAGCTTGGCCTGGGTGGCGCCGACGGGGCGGGCGCCGCCGGTCATGCCGGACCAATCGGGCGCGGGCAGCGCCTTGTGGTCGAGCTTGCCGTTGGGGGTCAGCGGCAGCGGGCCGTCCAGGGTGACGACGAGGGCGGGGACCATGTACTCGGGCAGCTGTCCGGCCACGTGCGCCCGGACGTCCTGGGGGTCGAGCACGCCGTTCTCGGGGACGACGTAGCCGACGAGACGGACGATGTCGCCGGCCCGGTCGGGAACGATCGTGGCCTGGCTGACGGCGGGGTGCGCGACGAGCGCGGCCTCGATCTCGCCGAGTTCGATGCGGAAGCCGCGGATCTTGACCTGGGTGTCGACGCGGCCGAGGAAGTCGAGGTTCCCGTCGCGGCGCCAGCGGGCCCGGTCGCCGGTGCGGTACATGCGGCTGCCGGGGGCGCCGAACGGGTCGGCGACGAACCGTTCGGCGGTCAGGGCGAACCGGCCGAGGTAGCCGCGGGCCAGGCCGCGCCCGGAGACGTACAGCTCGCCGACCACGCCGGGGGGGACGGGCTGGAGCCGGTCGTCCAGGACGTAGGCGAGGGTGTTGGGGTCGGGCGCGCCGATCGGGACGCGGGCGCCGGGCCGCAGCTGCGCGCCGCGCGAGGGCCACAGGGTGGAGTTGACGGTGGCCTCGGTGAGTCCGTAGGCGCAGATCAGGTTCGCCGTGGCGCCGAACCGCTCGAAGAGGTCCGGCGGCACCGTCTCGGTGCCGACCAGGACGGTCGAGCCCTCGGGCAGCGCGCAGCCGGCGGGCAGCGCGGACACCAGGGACGGCGGCAGGATCATGTGGCTGATCGCGTGGTCGGCCAGGAAGTCCGTGAGGGCCGGTCCGGCGACGCGTGCCTCGTCGGTGATGAGGACGAGGCGACCGCCGTGGCAGAGCGCCATGGCGAGTTCGAAGACGAACACGTCGAAGCCGATGGAGGCGAACTGCAGGACGTGGCTGTCGGCTTCCAGGCCCATCCGGTCGACGGCGGTGGCGACGAGGCTGGAGATGCCCTCGTGGGGGACCACGACGCCCTTGGGCTTTCCGGTGGAGCCGGAGGTGTAGATGACGTACGCGGCCTGGTCCAGGGCGACCGGCGGGGTGGGTACGGCGGTGGTCGGCTGGAGGGCCAGCGCGGCGGCGGTGGCGGGCGCGTCGAGCAGCAGGACGGGGACGTCCGTGGCGGGGATCTTCCCGGCCACCGGCTCGGTGCCGACGACCAGGGTCGTCCGGGAGTCCTCGATCATGTAGCCGAGCCGGTCCTGGGGGTGGACCAGGTCCAGCGGCAGGAAGGCGGCGCCCAGTTTCAGCGCGGCCAGCACGGTCGCGATCATGTCGGCCGAGCGGGGCACGGCCACGCCGACGACGCTCTCGACGCCGACGCCCCGGGCGGCCAGCAGGTGGGCGATCCGGTTGGACCGGGCGTCCAGTGCGGCGTAGTCGAGGTGGCTGTCGCGGTCGACGACGGCGACGGCGCCGGGCCGCTCGGCGACGTGCCGGGCGAACAGGGCGGGCAGCGACAGTTCGTCGACCTCGCGCGGGCCGCCGTTGAAGCCGTCCAGGACGAGGCCGCGTTCGTCGCCCACCAGGAGCGGGGCGGCGGACACCGGCCGGTCGGGGGCGGCGGCGAGGGCCGCGGTCAGGGTGGTGAGGCGCTCGCCGATCCGCTCGGCGGTGTCCTGGTCGAAGAGTTCGGTGGCGAACTCCAGCCGGCACACCAGCGAACCGGCCTCGCCGTCGGCGGAGGTCTGCTCGGTGAAGCTGAACACGAGGTCGAACTTGGCGGAGCGGATCCGGAAGGGCACGTACTCGACGCCCAGACCGGCCAGGTCCAGTTCGCCCTCGGTGCGGGCATGGTAGCCGACCATCACCTGGAACAGCGGGTTGCGGGCCAGCGAACGGGTCGGGTTGAGCTTCTCGACGACCGACTCGAAGGGCACGTCGGCGTGCGAGAACGCGGCGAGGTCGGTGTCGCGGACCCGGGCGAGCAGTTCGGTGAAGGTGGGGTCGCCGCTGAGGTCGGTGCGCAGCACCAGGGTGTTGACGAAGAAGCCGACGAGGTCGTCGAGGGCCTCGTCGCCGCGGCCGGCGATGGGCGAGCCGAGCGGGATGTCGGTGCCGGCGCCGAGGCGGTGCAGCAGGGTCGCGACGGCCGCGTGGACCACCATGAACATGCTGACGCCGTTGTCCTTGGCCAGCCGCTTGAGGCCCTGGTAGGCGGGGCCGTCGAAGGCGAGGTCGAGTTCGGCGCCGGTGAAGGCGGGGCGGGCCGGGCGGGGCCGGTCGGTGGGCAGTTCCAGTTCCTCGGGGGCGCCGTCCAGGGTGCGGTGCCAGTGGTCGAGCTGGCGGGCGGCCAGGCTCCGCGCGTCGGCCGGGTCGCCGAGCAGCTCGCGCTGCCAGAGCGCGTAGTCGGCGTACTGGACGGGCAGCGGCTCCCAGTGCGGGGCGCCGCCGGACCGGCGGGCGGCGTAGGCGGCGGCCAGGTCGCCGAGGAAGGGGCGGTCGGACCACTCGTCGGTGGTGATGTGGTGCAGGAGGATCACGACGACGTGCTCCTCGGGCGCCACCTCGATGACGGTGACCCGCAGGGGCAGTTCGGCGGCGAGGTCGAAGGGCCGGTTGATGGCCGCGTCGACCAGGGCGGCGGCCTCCTCCTCGCCGGCGCGCAGGTGCTCCACCGGCGGGTGGGACCGGCCGGCGGGCAGGATCCGCTGGTGGGCCTGCCCGTCGCGTTCGACGAACAGGGTCCGCAGGGCCTCGTGGCGGTCGGTGACGTCGGCCAGCGCGGCCCGCCAGGCGGTGAGGTCGAGGTCGCCGCGCAGCCGCATGACCAGCGGGAAGTTGTACGCGGCGGAGGTGTCCTCCAGCTGCTGGATGACCCACAGGCGCTGCTGGGCGTGGGAGAGCGGCAGTTCCTCGGGGCGCTCGCCGGCCACCAGGGCGGGGCGCGCGTCGGCCTGCGAGCCGGCGGCGCGCACGACGAGTTCGGCGACGGTCGGGGCCTCGAAGAGGTCCCGGATGGCCAGTTCGGCGGAGAGCGCGGTGCGGGCCCGGGCGATCAGGCGGGTGGCGAGGAGCGAGTGCCCGCCCAGCTCGAAGAAGTTGCTGTCGATGTCGACGCTGCCCTCGGTGAGGCCGAGGACCTCCGCGAACAGCGCGCAGAGGGTCTCCTCGCGCGGGGTGCGCGGGGAGCGGCCGGCGCCGGCGCCCGCGAACTCGGGGGCGGGCAGGGCCTTGGTGTCGAGCTTGCCGTTGACGGTCAGCGGCAGGGTGTCGACGGCCACCAGGGCGGCCGGGACCATGTAGTCGGGCAGCGAGGCCTTGAGGTGCTCGCGCAGGCTCTGCGTGAGGGCCTCGCCGCGTTCGGCGCCGTCCTCGGGGACCACGTAGCCGACCAGGCGCTTGCCGGCCGCCCGCTCGTTGACGACGACGGCGGCGTGGGCCACGTCGGGGTGCGCGGACAGGGCGGTGGCGATCTCGCCGAGTTCGATGCGGTAGCCGCGGATCTTGACCTGGTCGTCGGTGCGGCCCAGGAAGTCGATCAGGCCGTCGGGGCGCTGTCGTACGAGGTCGCCCGTACGGTACATGCGCTCGCCGGGGGCGCCGAACGGGTCGGCGACGAACCGCTCGGCGCTCAGGGCGGGCCGGTCGTGGTAGCCGCGGGCCAGGCCGGTGCCGGCGATGTACAGCTCGCCGGGGCAGCCGGGCGGGACCGGGCGCAGCATGGCGTCCAGGACGTAGCCGCGGGTGTTGCGGATGGGGCGGCCGACGGTTGGGGTGGCGCTGTCGGCGGTGGATCCGCCGAGGGTGTTGATCGTGTACTCGGTGGGGCCGTACAGGTTGTAGCCGTAGGTGCCGTCGGTCTCGGCGAGGCGGTTCCAGACGGTGTCGGAGACCGCTTCGCCGCCGAGCAGGACGAGGGCGGGGCGGTGCTTGCCGGCGGCCTCGTCGTGGTCGAGGAGGCCTTCCTCGATGAGCAGTTGGGCGTAGGTGGGGGTGACGTTGACGACGTCGACGCGGTGGTCGTCGCAGTAGGCGACCAGGGCTTCGGCGTCGCGGCGCAGTTCCTCGTCGCAGACGTGGACCTCGTGTCCCTCGACGAGCCAGAGCAGCTCCTCCCACGACATGTCGAAGGCGAAGGAGACGGTGTGCGCGATGCGCAGGCGCCGGCCGCCGGTGGCGGCGATCGCCGGGTCGAACACCTCGACCTGGTGGTTGAGCTGCATGTTCGTCAGGCCGCGGTACGGGGTGACGACGCCCTTGGGCTTGCCGGTGGACCCGGAGGTGTAGATGACGTACGCCGGGTGCTCCAGCCGGCCGGGGACGCCGTGCGCGAACGCGGGGCGTTCCGCGTCGGTGACCTCGGCTCCGGGCAGGGCGGCCAGTTCGGCGATCACGGCCGGGTCGTCCAGGGCGACCTCGGGGGCGAGCGGACCGGAGTCGGCGCGCAGCGTCGGGGCGACGGCGAGGGTGGTGAGCAGGCACAGCGGCCCGGTGTCCTCGACCATCAGGCGGAGCCGGTCGGCCGGGTGGTCCAGGTCGAGCGGCAGGTAGGCGGCGCCGGTGCGCAGGACCGCGAACAGGGCGACGACCATCTCGATGGAGCGGGGCAGCGCGAGGGCGACCGTCCGCTCGGGGCCGGCGCCGCGGGCCAGCAGCAGGCGGGCCGTGCGGTTGATCCGGGCGTCGAGTTCGGCGTAGGTGAGGGCGGTGTCGCCGAAGACGAGGGCGACGGCGTCGGGGGTGCGGGCCACCTGGCCGGCGAGCAGGTCGGCGACGGTCTCGTCGGGGACGGGCTCGTCGCTGGCGGCCCAGGCGGCGGTCAGGTCGGCGCGCTCGTCGGGGAGCAGCAGGTCCAGGGCGCCGACGGGGGCGGTGAGGTCGCCGAGGAGGCGCTCGACCAGGGTCCGGTAGCGGTTCAGGGTGGCGGCGGCCCGCTCGTCGTCGATGAGGTCGGGGCGGTACTCCAGCTTGACCTGGACGCGCTCGGCCGGGTTGACGATGAGGGTCATCGGGTAGTGGGTGGCGTCGACGCTGCCCACTCCGGTGATGTCGTGCCGGTCGGTGAGCTCGCGGAACGCGCCCTCGTCGGCGAAGTTCTGCAGCACGTACAGGGTGTCGAACAGGACGGGGTGGCCGCCGGCCCGCTGGAGTTCGGCGAGGCCCAGGTACTCGTGGTCCATCAGCGCCATGCGCTCGCTCTGGACGCGCCGCAGCAGCTGGGCGACGGTCTCCTGGGGGCGCAGGGAGATCCGCAGCGGGACGGTGTTGAGGAACATGCCGATGGTGGTGTCGGCGCCGGGGACGTCGGCCGGGCGGCCGGCGACGGTGGCGCCGAAGACGACGTCGTCGCTGCCGACGGCGGCGGACAGCACCAGCGCCCAGGCGGCCGAGAGGACGGCGTTGATGGTCAGGCCGTGTTCGCGGGCGGTGCCGCGCAGTCGGTCGCTGAGGTCGGCGCCGAGGTCGAGGGCGTGACGGCGCGGGATGGTGGGTTCGCCGCCGCGGCCCTTGGCGACGAGCGTGGGCTCGTCGAGCCCGGCGAGGGCGCTGCTCCAGGTGGCGCGGGCCGCGTCGAAGTCCTGGCCGGCGAGCCAGCTCAGGTAGTCGCGGTAGCTGCCGGGGGTGCGCAGGTCGCTGTCGTCGCCGGCGGCCGCGTACAGGGCGAGGAGTTCGTCGAGGAACAGGGACTGGGACCAGCCGTCCCAGGCCACCAGGTGGTGGCTGAGCATGAGGCGGTCGGTGTTCTCGGTGAGCCGGATCAGCCGGAGCCGGAACAGCGGGGGCGAGGCGAGGTCGAAGCGGCGCAGCCGGTCGGCGTCGGATATTTCGGTGAGGCGGGCCTCGCGCTGTTCCTCGCTGAGGCCGGTCAGGTCGGTCTCGGTGAGCGGTACGGGGACCTCGGCGGCCGGGCCGACGAACTGCACGGGGGCGGGCAGGCCGTCGGAGGTGATGCCGGCGCACAGGCTGGGGTGCCGGGCCAGCAGGGCGGCGGTGGCGGCGCGCAGCCGGTCCAGGTCCAGGCGGTGGCCGAAGTCGAAGCAGTCCTGGGCGGTGTAGACGTCCAGGCCGTCGGTGTCGTAGCTGGCGTGGAAGTGGATGCCCTCCTGGAGGGGGGACAGCGGCCAGATGTCGGCGACGGGGACGGGGCTGACCTGGGCGACCCGGTCGATCTCGGCCTGGGTGAGCTGGACGAGCGGCAGGTCGGAGGGGGTCAGGGAGCCGGTGGTGGAGTCGGATCCGGCGGCTTGGGCGACGAGTTCGCGCAGCGCCTCGGCCCAGGCCAGGCCCAGGGCGTGGACGTCGTCCTCGGCCAGTGCCCGGCCGGCCGGCCAGGTCCAGGTGGCGCGCAGTTCGGGGCCGTTCGGGGTGTCCGCGCAGACGGCGTTGATCTGGAGCGGGTACGGCATCGCGAGGCCGGCGTCCGGTTCCACGGACAGGGCGTCGGACTCGGCGGCGGGCGCCCAGTCGACGGCCTGGTCGGCGGGGAGCCGACCGAAGTAGTTGAACAGCACCTGGGCGCTGGACAGTTGGGCGAAGACGGGGGCGAGCTGCGGGTTGAGGTAGCGCAGCATGCCGTATCCGGCGCCGGAGTCGGGGGCCGAGCGGACGGACTCCTTGACGGCCTTGAGGGTGTCCAGGGCTCCGTCGGCGGCGGGCAGCCGGACGGGGTGCAGGCCGGTGAACCAGCCCACGGTGCGGGACAGGTCCAGGGCGGTGCCGTCGCGGCCGTGGCGTTCCAGGTCGACGAGCAGGTCGGCGGCCGGGTCGCCGCCGGTGGCGGCGCGGCGCCGGGAGACGGCCAGGCGCAGCGCGGCGAGGAGGACCTCGGTGACGTCGGCGCCGGCGGTCGCGGGGACGGACGTGAGCAGCGCGCGGGTCTCGTCGGTGGTGAGGGTGACGGTGTGGTCGCGGGCGTCGCCCGCGGTGCCGGACCGGTCGGCGCCCGCGACGAGCTCGGCGCCGGGGGCCAGGGTCTTGGCCCAGTACGGGAGTTCGGCCTGGCGCTGCGGGGAGGTGGCCTGCTCGGCGATCTCCCGGGCGAAGCGGCGCAGCGAAGCGGGTACGGGTTCCAGCTCGGGCCGGCGGCCCTGGACCTCGGCATCCCAGGCCGCGGCGAGGTCGCCGAGCAGGACGCGCCAGGACACGCCGTCCATGACGAGGTGGTGGACGACGAGCAGCAGTCGGCCGGGGGTGGCGGTGCCCGCGTCGAACCAGACGGCCCGCACCATGGCGCCGGTGTCGGGGTCGAGGCGGCCGGCGGCGGCGTCGGACTCGGCGGCGATCAGGGCGCGCAGGGCGGCGGCGTCGAGACCGGTGGCGTCGACGCGGTGCAGCAGGGCGGCGGCGTCGACGCTGCCGGCCGGGGTGGTGACGGCGGACCACAGGGCCGGGATGGCCGGGCCGAGGTCCATCCGGGTCAGCCGGGCGCGCAGGCCGTCGTGGTGGTCCAGGACGGCCTGGAGGACCCGGGTCAGGGTGTCGGCGTCGGCGGCGGCGGGCGCCTGGAGCAGCATCGAGAGGTTGAACCGGCCGATGGGGCCGCCGTCCTCGCGGAGCTGGTGGACGATCGGCAGCAGGGTGACGTCGCCGACGCCGTCGGTGTCGGCGGCCGGGGCGCTCGCGGTGTCGGCGGCGCCGGTGGCGGCCGCGAGGGCGGCCGGGGTGCGGTGTTCGAAGACCTCGCGGGGGCTGACCGACAGGCCCGCCTTGCGGGCCCGGCTCGCGACGGACATGGACAGGATGCTGTCGCCGCCGAGCATGAAGAAGTCCTCGTCGGCGTCGACCGCGTCGAGACCGAGGACCTCGGCGAAGATCGCGCAGAGCTGCTGCTCGCGGCCCTCGCGGGAGGCGCGGGCGACCGCCTTGCGGCGGACCGTGGGGGCGGGCAGGGCCTTCAGGTCGGTTTTGCCGCCGGGGGTGAGCGGCAGCGCGTCGAGGGCGACGAAGTGGCTGGGCAGCATGGGCGCGGGCAGCTTGGCGCTCAGCGCGGCGCGCACGGCCTCGGTGTCGAGGGCGTCGGCCCGACCGCCCTGCCCGGGGACCAGGTAGGCCACCAGTTGCTTGACCCCGCGCTCGTCGTCGCGGGCGACGACCACCGCGTCGCCGACGGCCGACTCGTCCCGCAGCCGCGCTTCGATTTCGCCGAGTTCCACCCGGTTTCCCCTGATCTTGACCTGGTGGTCGGTGCGCCCGAGGTAGGTGAGCACGCCGTCCGCGTTGAACTGGACCATGTCCCCGGTGCGGTACATCCGCGCGCCCGGAGTGCCGAACGGATCGGCGACGAACCGCTCCGCGGTGAGCGCGGTGCGTCCGTGGTAGCCGCGGGCGAGTTGCGCGCCCGCGAGGTAGAGCTCGCCCGGCTCGCCCGGGGCGACCGGGCGCAGGTACCGGTCGAGGACGTGCAGCCGGGTGTTCCACACCGGCCGGCCGATCGGCACGGTCGCCGCGTCGGCCGACTCGGCGCCCGCCTGCCAGCTGGTGACCTGGACGACGGCCTCGGTGGGCCCGTACACGTTGTGCAGGGGCACGCCGGTGCGCTCCTGCCAGCGCCGCGCGAGCGGGACGGGCAGGGCCTCGCCGCCGCTGAAGGCGCGCCGCAGGCTCGCCCACCAGGGGGCGCCGTCGCCGTCCTCGGCGAGCAGGGCGGTGTACAGCGAGGGCACCAGGTCGACGTTGGTGACGCGTTCGGCGCGGATCAGCTCGGCGAGGTAGGCCGGGTCGCGGTGGCCGTCGGGCCGGGCGATGACGACGGTGCCGCCGGTGATCAGCGGTACGAAGATCTCCTGGACGGAGGGGTCGAAGCTGGTCGAGTACTGGTGCAGCACCCGCTCGCCGGGCCCGAAGCCGAACTCCTCGGCGGTCCAGGCGAGCTGGCCGACGACGGCCCGGTGCGGGACCACGACGCCCTTGGGCAGACCGGTGGAGCCGGAGGTGTAGATGACGTACGCGGCGCCGTCCGGGTCGACGGGCGCGAGGGCGGCGCCCGCGGCGGCGACCTCCGCTCCGGGGTCGTCGAGCAGGAGCGGGGTGACGCCGTCGAGGGCGGGCAGCTTCGCCAGGGCCGACGCGGTGGTGACGACGGTGCGGGCACCGGAGTCGGACAGCATGTGGCGGACCCGCTCGGCGGGGTAGTCCACGTCGACGGGCAGGTAGGCGGCGCCGGCCTTCATGACGGCCAGCAGGGCGGTCAGGGAGGCGGCGGAGCGGGGAACGGCGACGGCCACGACCGATTCGGCGGCCACCCCGAGGGCGGCGAGCCGGTGGGCCAACGCCTCGGCGCGGGCGTCCAGTTCGGCGTAGGTGGTCCGACCGTCCTCGTCGACCAGGGCGACGGCGTGGGGGGTGCGGCGGGCCTGTTCCTCGAACGCGCCGTGCACGGTGCCGGCGGGCAGTCGCCGCTCGGCGCCGGCGAGGACGGCGAGGGTGGTGCGCAGCTCCGCCGCGGGCTGGGTGGCGATCCGGCCGACGGGCAGCTCCGGGTCGGTGGTGACCTGTTCCAGCACGGTGAGCAGCCGGTCGGCGAACCGGGCGGCGGCGGGGGCGTCCAGGCGGGCCGGGTCGTGGTCGAGCTGGAGGCGGATCGTGGCGCCGGGCATCACGGTGAGGGCGAGCGGGTAGTGCACCGAGTCGTCGATGCTGGAGCCGAGGATCCGGACCAGGCCCCGCGGGTCGGACACGTCGCCGGCGTCGGGCAGGTTCTCCACCACGACGAGCGCGTCGAACAGGTCGCCGCGGCCGACGGCCCGCTGGATCTCGGAGAGCCCGAGGTGCTGGTGGTCCAGCAGTTCGGCCTGGCCGTCCTGGAAGGCGGCGAGGACCTCGGCGAGGGACTGCTCGGGGCGCCGGGTCAGCCGGGCGGGCACGGTGTTGATGAGCAGGCCGACGAGGGACTCGATGCCCTCGACGGGGGCCTGCCGGCCGGACACGGTGGTGCCGATGACCAGGTCCTGGGCGCCGATCACATCGCCGAGGACCAGGCCGAACGCACCCTGCACCACGGAGGCGAGGGTGAGCCCGAGGCGGCGGGTGCGGGCGGTGAGCGCCTCGGTCCGGGCGGCGTCCAGTTCCACGGTGATCCGGCCGGATCCGGCGCCGGGCGTCCGGCCGGCGCGGTACGGGAGTCCGTCGGTGGCGTCGAGTCCGGTGAGGGCCTCGCGCCAGGCGGCGCGGGCCAGCTCGCGGTCGCGGCCGGCGAGCCAGCCGGTGTAGGCGCGGTAGGCCGGGTCGGCGACGACGGGGGCGGCGGGGGCGCCGGGCCGGTAGCCGTCGAGCAGTTCCCGCATCACCAGGGAGACGGACCAGCCGTCGACGATGATGTGGTGCATCGTCAGGATCAGCAGGGAGCGCTCGGCGCCGAGCCGGACCAGGGCCGCGCGCATCAGCGGCGGCGCCCCGAGGTCGAAGCCGCGCTCGCGCTCGGCGGCGACGGCCTCCCGGACGGCGGCGTCCTGCCGGTCCCGGTCCTGGCCGCTCAGGTCGGTGAAGCGCCAGGGCACGGCGACGTCGGCGCCGATGACCTGGACCACGGGCCCGTCGGGGTGCTGGCGGAAGGCGGCGCGCAGCAGCGGGTGCCGGTCCAGCAGGCGCTGCACGGCGGTCCGCAGGGCCTCGGGGTCGACGTCGCCGCCGAGTTCGACGGTGTCCTGGACGGCGTAGCCGTCGGCGCCGTCGCGGTCCATGACCGCGTGGAAGAAGAACCCTTCCTGCAACGGGGTGGCCGGGACCACGTCGAGCAGGTCGCCGATGCCGGCGGCGAAGTCGGCGCGGTCCTCGGCGGTGAGCGGGATCAGGGCGAACGGCTCGGCCGGCGCGGTCGCGGCCGGTGCCTGTTCGGGGGCGTCGCCGGCGGCGCGGGCGAGGGCGGCGACGCTGCGGAGGCGGAACACCTCGCGGGGGCTGATCGCGAGTCCGGCCGCGCGGGCGCGGGTGACGAGCTGGATGGCGACGATGCTGTCGCCGCCGAGCTCGAAGAAGCTGTCGTGGACACCGACCGACGGCAGTCCGAGGACCTCGGCGAAGAGGCCCGCGAGGGTGGTCTCGGCCGGGGTGGTGGGGGCCGCGTCGCCGGTCATCGCCGTCCACGCCGGGTCGGGCAGGGCGCGGGCGTCGAGCTTGCCGTTGGGGGTCAACGGCAGCGGGCCGTCCATCCGGACGACGGCCGAGGGGACCATGTGGTCGGGCAGGCCCTGCGCGACCTCGGCGCGGGCGGCGGTCACGGCCGCGCCGGCCCCGGCGGCGTCCAGGGAGGCGTGAGCCACGAGGTAGGCGACGAGCCGCTTGGCGGCGCGCTGGTCCTCGCGGACCAGGACGGCGGCCTGGGCGATCCCGGAGCAGGCCATGAAGGCGCTCTCGATCTCGCCGGGCTCGATGCGGTGGCCGCGGATCTTGATCTGGCCGTCGGCCCGGCCCAGGAAGTCGAGGTTGCCCTCGGCGGTCCAGCGGACCCGGTCGCCGGTGCGGTACATGCGGGTGCCGGGCTCGCCGAACGGGTCGGCGACGAAGCGCTCGGAGGTCAGGCCGAAGCGGCCGAGGTAGCCGCGGGCGAGGCCGCGGCCGGCGACGTACAGCTCGCCCTCGACGCCGACGGGGACCGGATGCAGCGCGGAGTCCAGGACGTAGGCCCGGGTGTTGGGGTCGGGTTCGCCGATCGGGACGGGGCCCTGCCAGTCCGGACGGGCGCGCCACAGCGTGGAGTTGACGCTCGCCTCGGTCAGGCCGTAGGCGACGACGATCTGCAGGCGGTGCGACCAGCGGGCGATGAGCTCGCTCGGCACGGCCTCGGTACCGACCACGAGGACGGCGCCCTCGGGGAGTTCGCAGTCCTGCGGCATCGCCGACACCAGCGAGGGCGGCAGGATCATGTGGGTCGCGCGGTGCTCCGCGATGTAGTCGGTGAGCGCGGGGCCCGCGACGCGGCGTTCGGTGGGGACGACGATGATCCGTCCGCCGACGCACAGCGACATGATCAGGTCCCAGACCGTCACGTCGAAACCGACGGAGGCGAACTGGACGACCCGGCTGTCGGCGGTGATGCCGATCCGCTCGGTGGCGGTGGCGATGAGGCTGCCGACGCCGTCGTGGGGCACGACGACGCCCTTGGGGCGGCCGGTGGAGCCGGAGGTGTAGATGACGTACGCGGCCCGGTCGAGCGGGACGTCCAGGCCGAGCGGGGTGGGGTCCTGCGCGGCGAGCGCGGCGGCCGTGCCGTCCTCGTCGAGCAGGACCATCTCCAGGCCCGGGAGCTCCGGCAGGCCCGCGGCCTGCTCGCGCGCGGTGACGACCGTACGGGCGCCGGCGTCCTGGAGCATGTAGGCCAGGCGGTCCCGCGGGTGGTCGGAGTCCAGCGGCAGGTAGGCGGCGCCGGCCTTCATCACGGCGAGCAGGGCGGTGACCAGCTCGGGCGAGCGGGGCAGCGCCACGCCCACGACGTCCTCGGCGCCCACGCCGCGGGCGGCGAGCAGGCGGGCGAGCCGGTTGGCGGCGGCGTCCAGCTCGGCGTAGGTCAGTTCGCGGTCCTCGCAGACCAGGGCGACGGCCTGCGGTCCGCGCAGCACCTGCGCCTCGAAGGCGGCCGGCCAGGACAGTTCGGGCGACTCGCTCGGGGAGACGCCGAAGTCCTCCAGCAGCAGGGCGCGTTCGGCGGCTGTGGTGAGTTCGAGCCGGCCGACCCGCCGGTCGGGGTCCTCGGCGAAGGCGTCCAGGAGGGCGCGGAAGCGCTCCTGGTGGGCGACGAGGCCCGCCTCCGAGCACTGGTCGGCGTCGGCGTCGAACAGGATGCGGACGGCGCCGCGGATGGATTCGCCGACGGTGACGGCGAGGTCGCTGACCGCGCCGAGCCACTGCGGGCGCAGGTCGGACCGGTGGTCGCGAAAGCGCAGCCAGTCCGTGCCGGGCAGGATGTTGACGGTGGGGCCGACGAGTTCGGCCACGCCCTCGACGAGGCCGAGTTCCTTGGCCAGGTCCTCGGCGCGGAAGCGGCCGTGCGCGACGGCTTCGTTGATCCGCTCGTCGGTCTGCGCCAGCAGTTCGCGGACGGTGGTGCCGGGGCGTACGGACAGCCGCAGCGGCACGATGTTGGAGACCATGCCCGGGACGCCCAGGACGGCGCGGTCCTGTCGGCTGGTGACGGGCAGGCCGAGGACGAGGTCCTGTTCTCCGGTGGTGCGGTGCAGGTAGGCGGCCACGGCGGCGACCAGTAGGCGGGACACCCGCACGCCGGAGGCCTGGGAGGCGGCCTTGAGGCGGTCGGTGGCCGCCACGGAGAGTTCGGCGGTGCGCCGGTAGCGGTGCGTGATGATCTTCTGGCCGACCTCGACGAGACGGACCGGCCGCGGCCGGTCGGCGAACCGCTCCAGCCAGTACGCCCGGTCCGCGACGTACGCCTCGGAGGCCCGGTAGGCCTGCTCGGAGGCGACGAGGCGGTTCACGTCCCAGGAGACGGGCGCGGCGGGCCGGGCGCCGGTGTACAGCTCGCCCGCGCGGCGGGAGAGCAGGCCGATGCTGATGCCGTCGATGACGAGGTGGTGGTAGCACTGGTACCACAGCACCCGGTCGTCGGCGAGGCGCAGCAGGGTGTGGGAGAACAGCGGGCCGGACGCGAGGTCCAGGGGGCGGGCGCGGCGGGCGCCCATCCACTCCCAGGCGGCGTCCTCGGGGTCGGTCTCCGCGCGCAGGTCGATGACGGGGACGTCGGTGGGTTGGCGGTGGGGAAGCTGGCGGGGGCTGCCGTCCGCGTCGGTGGTGAAGACGACGTGGAGGCAGTCCGCCTCCTCGACCACCTGCCGCACGGATGCGGCGAGGTGGTCGAGGTCGACGTCACCGCGCAGTTCCAGGGTGAACGAGACGTTGAAGGCCGAACTGTCCGGCTCGATCTGCTGAGCAAGCCAAATTCCGGACTGCCCACCGGTCACGGGCGTACCGGCGGCAGCGTTCCGGTCGGACTCGGCGTCAAACATCGTTCAGAGGGCCTTTCCCTGGTCGTGCGTCGGTGCTGGTGCGTTACTTGATGGCTTCGAGCTTCGGCACGACCTGGTCGATGGCGAACGGGATGCTCAGCACCGTGTTGAAGGAGAGCGCGGCGCCGATGTCCGGGCTGTCGTACGGGAGGAACAGGTCCCGCTTCTCCATGTTGACCTTGGTCTTCGTGTACAGCGGGTCAGCCTTCATGGCCGCCTCGGTGTCGGCGGTGCCGAGCCACACGGTGCGGTCGGCCTCCATCACGTCGAAGCGCTCGGAGCTGAGCTCGGCGACGTTCTCCTTGCCCAGGGCGGTGCGGTAGGCCTCGGAGGTGGTGAAGCCCATCTCGGTCAGGAAGATGACCTTCGGGTCCTTGGGCGAGAACGCGGCGAACTTGCCGGGCTCGATGGGCTCGCCCACCACGACCGTCTTGTCCTTCCACTCCGGGTGCTTGTCCCGGACGGCCTTGAAGCGGGCGTCGATGCCGGAGATCAGCTTGTCGGTCTCGGCGTCCTTGCCCAGCGCCTTGCCGATCTGCTTCGTCATGACCTGCCACGACGCCTGGTAGTCCTCGGCGCCCTTGGGCTGCGCGACGACCTTGGCGATCTTCGACAGGGTGTCGTACTGCTCCTTCTTCATGCCCGAGTACTGGGCGATGATCAGGTCCGGCTTGAGGGCCGCGATCTTCTCCATGTTGTACTCGTCGCGCTCACCGACGACCTGCGGCGGGGTGGAGCCCCACAGGTCCTTCGCCCACGGCCACTTGCCGTACGGCTCCTCCTTGAACCAGGCGATGGAGCCGACGGGCTTCACACCGAGCGCCAGCACGGCGTCCTGGTCCGACAGGCCGAGGGTGACGACCTTCTTCGGCTCGGCCGTGATGGTCGTGCTGCCGTACTTGTGGTCGACCGTGACGGGGAAGGTGCCGCCCGACTTCGCGGAGGCCTCTCCGGACGGCTTCGACTCGGCCTTCTCGCCACCGCCACCACAGGCGCTCAGGACGAGTGCGGCGGCGGCGGCGACTGCCACGCGGGGGAGGTTTCTGACGGCTCTCGCCAGCGCGGGGCGGGTCCCAACGGACACGGGCTTTCCTTTCACGGGGTTCTTCACAGTGCGTGCCTCACCCGCCCGGCCGGACGGCGTGGCCGGGCGGGGGGCGAGTGGTGGGGCGGGGCGGACGGGGTCCCTAGCGGGGCGTGCCGACCCCGTCGACGACGCGTTCGGCTTCGTCGACGGCCTTCGGGGTGCGCTCGATCACCGAGTCCAGGATCTCGCCGACCCGGATCGCGGTGTTCGACAGCAGGGACGAGGTGATGCCGTGCGTGTGCTCGGTACCGCCCTGGAGGTAGATGCCGCAGCGCAGCGCGGGGTCCGTCGTGATGCGGTAGTCGCGCTCGACGCTGACGCGGCCCTCGTCGTCGCGGTGGCAGTAGCCCTCGACGTCGCCGAGGAGGCCCAGGGCGTCGGCGGGCCGGTAGCCCGTCGCGTACACCACGACGTCGGCTTCCAGCGGGGTCTTCTCGCCGGAGACGAGCGACTCGACGGTGGTGAGCACCTTGTCGGGGGTCTCGACGACGTCCGAGAGGCGGGACACGTTGAGGAAGCGCAGGCGCTCCTCGCCCATCACCTTCTCCTGGTACGACTGGCGGTACAGGTCGTCGATCAGGTCGATGTCCACCACGGAGTAGTTCGTGTTGCCGTGGTAGTTCATCAGCTTGGTCTTGACCTCGCCGGGGGCGGTGAAGTACTCGTCCACGGCCGCCGGGTCGAAGATGCGGTTGGCGAACTTGCTGTCGTCGGCGGGGCTGTAGCCGTAGCGGGCGAACACCGCGCAGACCTCGGCCCCGGGGAAGCGGCGGTGCAGGAACGCCACGTTCTCGGCGGCGCTCTGGCCGGCGCCGACGACGACGAACCGGGTCGGGTCGGTGCCGTCCAGCTCGTCGACGCGACGCAGCAGGTCGGAGTTGTGCCAGACGCGGTCGGTGCGGTCCACGCCCTCGGGCATGTACGGGCGCAGTCCGGTGCCGATGACGAGGTTGCGGGCGCGGTGGGTCACCAGCTCGTCGCCCGAACGGGCCGTCACGTCCACGTACTCGATGACTCCGTCGCGCACGACGGGCCGCACGGCGACCACTTCGTGCCCGTAGGACACCATGTCGTCGACCTTCTCCGCGGCCCACTCGAAGTAGTCGTGGAACTCGACGCGCAGCGGGAAGAGGTTCTTGTGGTTGACGAAGTCGATCAGGCGGCCCCGGCTCTGCAGGTAGCAGAGGAAGCTGTACTCACTGGACGGGTTCCGCAGCGTCACCAGGTCCTTGAGGAAGGAGACCTGCATGGTCGCGTCCTCGAAGAGCATGCCCCGGTGCCAACCGAAACGCGGCTGCTGCTCGAAGAAGTGGGCAGTGACCGCCTCCTGCCGGCCGACGCGTGCGTTGTGCTCGGTGAGAGCGATCGCCATGGCCACATTGGACGGGCCGAAGCCGATGCCTATGAGGTCGTGAATCACCGGTGCGTCAGCAGGAAGAGCCTGTGACATGTCACTCCGATCGTGCGGGACCGCCGCCCGTGAGGCGTGGAAGGAGAATGTGGAGCAGGGCACGCCGACGAGCGGCGACCGAGCGAACTTAGGTAAAGCTAACCTGATCTCGCCACCCTGTCGACCAGACAAACCGGGCATACAGCGGATTGCGTCCCCAAGCGACGCCTAAAATCAGGCACGTTGCATCCTTAGGTAAGGCTTGCTTTACTTCTTGGGGATCAATCGCTCTTCAGAGGAGGAACCTCCATGCGGGTCGTCATGTTCGGTTATCAGACCTGGGGCCATCGCACCCTTCAAGCGCTCCTGGACTCCGAGCACGATGTGGTGATGGTCGTCACCCACCCCAAGAGCGAGCACGCCTACGAGAAGATCTGGAGCGACTCGGTCGCGGACCTCGCCGAGGAACACGGCGTCCCCGTGGTCATCCGCAACCGGCCCGACGACGAAGAGCTGTTCGCGCGGCTCAAGGAGGCCGACGCGGACATCATCGTCGCCAACAACTGGCGCACGTACATACCGTCGCGCATCTACGACCTCCCCCGGCACGGCACGCTCAACGTGCACGACTCGCTGCTGCCGAAGTACGCCGGCTTCTCCCCGCTGATCTGGGCCCTGATCAACGGCGAGACCGAAGTGGGCGTCACCGCGCACATGATGGACGAGGTCCTCGACGCCGGGGACATCGTGCTCCAGCGGTCCGTCGCCGTCGGCCCCACCGACACGGCCACCGACCTGTTCCACAAGACCGTCGACCTCATCGCCCCGGTCACCGTCGGCGCGTTGGACCGCATCGCCGCCGGCGAGACCGAGTTCACGAAGCAGGACCGGTCGCAGGCGAGCTTCTTCCACAAGCGCGCCGAGGAGGACATCCGGATCGACTGGAGCTGGCCGGCGGAGGTCCTGGAGCGTCTCGTGCGCGCCCAGTCGGCCCCGTACCCGAGCGCGTTCACCTACCACAAGGGCAAGCGCCTGGAGATCGTCTCCGCCGTCGTCTCCGAGGGCCTCTACGGCGGCACCCCCGGTCGCGTCTTCTACCGCGAGGGCGAGGGCGTGGCGATCGTCGCCGGCGCCGACGCGCGCACCGGCCGCAACCACGGCCTGGCCATCACCCGGGTCCGCACCGAGGACGGCCGCGAGCTGCCCGCCACCGAGTACTTCACCTCCATGGGCGGGTACCTGACCAGCCGTCCCTGACACCCTTTCCGAAGCCGGCGGAGCCACGTCCGTCGGCGCCTCGTCGTGTCGGTCACCCGCCCATGGCCCCGGGCAGACCGGCCGTCGCCGCCGCCGTACGGAACCAGGTTCCGTACGGCGGCGGCGTCATACGGGGCCGGCGCGGGCGGACTCGGCAGGGCGTCGGCGCGGCCAACTCCCGGGCGCGGGGGCCCGGGGCCCCCCCGGGGCGCCCGCCCCGGGGGCGGCCACCCGCCCCGCGCGGGGGGGGGCCCCCCCCCCCGGGCGGGGGCGGGGGGGGGTTCTGTAGGGTGCC
>NZ_JBEZKS010000077.1:0-31207 GCF_040651775.1 Streptomyces sp. NPDC048383 | reverse complement strand
CCGGGGGCTGCCCGCCCCCGGCGTGTGGTCGGCCCCGGGCCGGGGCCGACCTCACGCCTCGCCCCGGCGCGGGGAGTGCTGACCGGCCGGCCCGATGCCGATGCCCCTGCGGGTCACCCCTGGGCGGGCGCGTCCCGAGCCGCCGGGGCCAGGGCCTCCCGGTCCCGCTCGGTCCCGCCCCCTTCCGTTCCGTCCCGCTTCCGTTCCGTCCCGTTACCGTCCCGTTCCGCTCGTCCGGTCGCGCCCCTGCGACCCGTACGCGTCCCTGTCCCGCCCGCTCGACCCCGTCCGCCCCTGTCCCGCACACGACCGCCCCGCCCCCCCGTGCCGTCCGCCCCGTCCGCCCCCGTCCGTCCCGCCCGTCCAGGTCCCCGCCCCGTCCGTCCCCGCCCCGTACCGGCCGCCGCGTTCGCGCGGCGTCGGGCCCGGGCCACGTGCGCGGCGGCCACCGGCCGCCCGACCCGCCCCTCCCCGGTCAGGGGCAGGGCAACAGGAGATGTCGTCATGGTTCCGATGCTCATGCCCCGCAGCGCCCCCGTGCCGGCCCCGCGCGGTCGGATCGGTGCCGGGTTCTCCCCGGCCCCGCACCGCTACCACCTCTACCTCTCCACCGGCTGTCCCCGCTCCCTGCGCGTGCGGACCGCCCTCTCCCTGCTGGGCCTGACCGGCTGCGTCGGCACCACCCTGCTCGGCCCGCCCGCCACCCACGCCGCCCTGCGCCGCGCCTACGAGGCCGCCGGGCACCACTACGACGGCGCCCTCGCCGTGCCCGCCCTGTGCGACACCTGGAGCGGCCGCGTCGTCAGCAACCACACCCCCGACATCCTCGACGACCTCGCCGTCCGGCTCGCCGGCCGCCCCGATCTGAGCCCGCCCGTCCCCGCCCGGCACGCCGCCGCCGTCCGGGCCCTCCTCGACGGAGCCGCGCCGCACGCCGAGCGGACCGCCGCCCTCGACCTCCTGGACCGCCGCCTCGCCCTGCACCCGTACGCTCTGGGGGACAGGCCGACCCTCGCCGACGTGGACCTGTGGGTCGCCCTCCTCGACCCGACCGTGCTGCCCGCCGCCGGCCCGCACGCCCGTACGTACGTCCGTAGGCTGCGGGCCCACCCGGCCTTCGGCGCGGCCGCCTGACCGGGGGTTCAAGGACTCGCGAACCGTCCGGGGAGGGGTTCGCGCAACGAATCGCCGTACCGGCCGCCGAACGCGCAACGAATCGATGCGTCCAGCGCAACGGTGACGGCTTGTCGCGGTCGAACGCGCGAACGTACCGTGTTAAGGACCCCACCCCACCTGTCACAGAGGTACGCCCATGCCCCCGCTGCGCACCGCCCTCCTCCAGAGCTCCGGACGGCTCGGCGACACCGCCGAGAACCTCAAGCAGCTCGACGAGGCCGCGGCGCGCGCCGCACAGGGCGGGGCCGGGCTCCTCGTGACCTCGGAGATGTTCCTGACCGGCTACGCGCTGGACCTCCAGGACGTCCCCGGTCTCGCCGAACCGGCCGACGGCCCGTCCGCCGTCGCCGTCGGCGAGATCGCCCGCCGCCACGGACTGGCCGTCCTGTACGCCTACCCCGAGCTGGCGGCCGACGGGGCGGTCTTCAACGCGGCGCAGCTCATCGGCCCCGACGGGACCGCGCTCGCGAACTACCGCAAGACCCACCTCTTCGGCGGCTTCGAACAGGACGCCTTCACCCCCGGCGACACCCCCGTCGTCCAGGCGGACCTGGGCGGCCTCCGCGTCGGCATCATGATCTGTTACGACGTGGAGTTCCCGGAGAACGTCCGGGCGCACGCGCTCGCCGGAACCGACCTCCTCCTGGTTCCGACCGCGCAGATGCACCCGTTCCAGTTCGTCGCCGAACAGCTGGTCCCCGTCCGGGCCTTCGAGAACCAGATGTACATCGCGTACGTCAACCGGACCGGCCCCGAGGGCGAGTTCGAGTTCGTCGGCCTCAGCTGCCTCGCGAGCCCCGACGGAGTCACCCGGACCCGGGCCGGACGCGGCGAGGAACTCGCGTTCGCGGACGTCGACCCCGAGCTGCTGGCGGCCTCGCGGGAGACCAACCCGTACCTGCGCGACCGCCGTCCGGGGCTCTACGCCTCCCTCGCCTGACCCGCGACGCCCCCGTCGCCCCCCTTCCTCCCCGCCCTGCCTGCTCTGCCCGCAAGGAGACGTACCCCCATGACGTCCACGGTGCCCACCACCGCCGTCCCGCACAGCGACGGTCAGCCCCCGATCACCATGTTCGGGCCGGACTTCCCGTACGCCTACGACGACTTCCTCGCCCACCCGGCGGGCCTGGGCCAGATACCGGCGACCGAGTTCGGCACCGAGGTCGCCGTCATCGGCGGCGGGCTGTCCGGCATCATCTCGGCCTACGAGCTGATGAAGATGGGCCTCAAGCCCGTCGTGTACGAGGCCGACCAGATCGGCGGCCGACTGCGCACCGTCGGCTTCGAGGGCGCCGGCACCGAGGGACTGACCGCGGAGATGGGCGCCATGCGCTTCCCGCCGTCCTCCACCGCGCTCCAGCACTACATCGACCTCGTCGGCCTCGTCACCGAGCCGTTCCCGAACCCGCTCGCCGAGGCCACCCCCTCGACGGTCGTCGACCTCAAGGGCGAGACCCACTACGCCGAGACCATCGCGGACCTCCCGCAGGTCTACCGCGACGTGGCCGCCGCGTGGAACGCCTGCCTCGACGAGGGCGCCGACTTCTCCGACATGAACACCGCGATGCGCGAGCGGGACGTCCCGCGCATCCGCGAGATCTGGGCGAAGCTCGTCGAGAAGCTCGACGACGAGACCTTCTACGGCTTCCTCTGCAAGTCCGAGGCCTTCCAGTCCTTCCGCAAGCGGGAGATCTTCGGCCAGGTCGGCTTCGGCACCGGCGGCTGGGACACCGACTTCCCGAACTCCATCCTGGAGATCCTGCGCGTCGTCTACACCGAGGCCGACGACCACCACCGCGGCATCGTCGGCGGCTCGCAGCAGCTCCCGCTGCGCCTGTGGGAGCGCGAGCCCGAGAAGATCGTCCACTGGGCCCAGGGCACCTCGCTGTCCACGCTGCACGACGGCACCCCGCGCCCGGCGGTCACCCGCCTGCACCGCACCGCCGGCAACCGCATCACGGTCACGGACGCCTCCGGCGACATCCGCACCTACCGCGCCGCGATCTTCACGGCGCAGTCCTGGATGCTGCTCTCCAAGATCGCCTGCGACGACACGCTGTTCCCGATCGACCACTGGACGGCGATCGAGCGCACCCACTACATGGAGTCCAGCAAGCTCTTCATCCCCGTCGACCGGCCGTTCTGGCTCGACAAGGCCGTCGACGACAGGGGCAACCCGACCGGTCGCGACGTCATGTCGATGACCCTGACGGACCGCATGACCCGCGGCACCTACCTGCTGGACAACGGCCCGGACAAGCCCGCCGTCATCTGTCTCTCGTACACCTGGTGCGACGACAGCCTGAAGTGGCTGCCGCTGTCCGCGAACGAGCGGATGGAGGTCATGCTGAAGTCCCTCGGCGAGATCTACCCCCAGGTCGACATCCGCCGCCACATCATCGGCAACCCGGTGACCGTGTCCTGGGAGAACGAGCCCTACTTCATGGGCGCGTTCAAGGCGAACCTGCCGGGCCACTACCGTTACCAGCGGCGCCTGTTCACCCACTTCATGCAGGACCGCCTCCCCGAGGACAAGCGCGGCATCTTCCTCGCGGGCGACGACATCTCCTGGACGGCCGGCTGGGCCGAGGGCGCCGTCCAGACCGCCCTCAACGCGGTGTGGGGCGTCATGCACCACCTCGGCGGCTCCACCGACGGCACCAACCCGGGCCCGGGCGACGTCTACGACGAGATCTCCCCGGTCGAACTCCCGGAGGACTGACCTCCCCGGCACCACCCACGACATCGGGCCGCCCCCACGCGCACAGCGCGCGGGGGCGGCCCGATGTCGTCGGTCACCGCAGCGCGGCGGCCCACGGTGTGCGGCGGGGGGTCGTGGCGGTCGGGGTGAGGAGGCAGCGGCCCACCAGGCCGACGCCGGCGTCCAGGGACTCGCGGAACTCCTCGGCCAGGTCAGGGGAGCGGCGCAGCGTCCACAGCAGGCGGGCGGCCGACCAGGCGCCGTCGCGGGCGCGTTCCAGGCTCCACGAGCCGAGCAGGTGCGTCAGCGGGTCGGCGACCTCCAGCAGGTCGGGGCCGGGCATCAGGTCCTCCCGGATCTGCTCCTCCAGGGCCACCAAGGTGTCCCCGACCCGGTCGAAGTCGGCCTCCAGGGCGGCCGGCGCGCAATCCAGTGCCCGGCACGTCGACACCACCGCCATCGCCAGGTCGTGGCCGATGTGCGCGTTGATCCCGGCCAGCGCGTGCTGGAGCGGCCGCACCCCCGGGTGGCGCCGGTACTGGAGCAGTGGCCGCCAGCAGGCCGGCGCCCGGTCCGCTTCCACCGCCCTCAGGTAGTGCTCGGCGAACCGTACGCTCAGGGTCCGTGCGGTCCGGGGCGCGGGGAAGTCCCCGCGTTCGATGCGGTGGTGCAGGGTCTGCGTCACCGTCAGGTACACCCGGTTGAAGACGGCGACGCCGTCCTGCGCGGGGAGCCGCTCGTCGAGGGCGCGCATCCGCGCGAGTACCGCTTCCATGGGAGGCAGCGTCGCAGTCCGGGCGGGCCGTGCGGGGAACTTGGCCGTGGGCTTCCCCGGTTCGGGCGAAACTCCGTCAACCCCGCTTGTCGCCGGAGTCGGCGGAGCCCCCGGCGGAGCCGCCTCCGGGCGTCTCGTCGTAGGCCGAGGTGCCCGAGTCCAGCAGGGGTTCCTGTGCCTTGAGGTGGGCCGGGGCGAAGTAGCGCAGCGCGTGGTAGCCGGTGATCACCACGATGGTGCCGAGGGCGATGCCGCCCAGCTCGAAGCTGTCGGTGATCTGCAGCTCGACCCCACCCACGCCGATGATGATGCCCGCGGCGGCCGGTACCAGGTTCAGCGGATTGCGCAGGTCGACCCGGCCGTTGAGCCAGATCTGGGCGCCGAGCAGGCCGATCATGCCGTAGAGGATGACGGTGATGCCGCCCAGCACCCCGCCCGGGATCGCCGCGACGACCGCGCCGAACTTGGGGCACAGGCCGAAGAGCAGCGCGAACCCGGCCGCCGCCCAGTAGGCCGCGGTGGAGTAGACGCGGGTGGCGGCCATCACCCCGATGTTCTCGGAGTAGGTGGTGTTCGGCGGGCCGCCGACCGCCGTGGACAGCATGGAGGCGGCGCCGTCCGCCGCGATGGCGGTGCCGAGCTTGTCGTCGAGGGGGTCCCCGGTCATCTCGCCGACGGCCTTGATGTGCCCGGCGTTCTCGGCGATGAGCGCGATCACGACCGGCAGCGCGATCAGGATCGCCGACCACTCGAAGGCCGGCGCGTGGAAGGACGGCAACCCGATCCACTCGGCCTTGCCGACCCCCGACAGGTCGAGCCGCCAGTGGTCGACGGCCTCCGGGCCGCCCATCGGCGAGTGGATCCGGCCGAAGACCAGGTCGAAGACCCAGGAGATCGCGTACCCGAAGACCAGCCCGAGGAAGATCGCGATGCGTGACCAGAACCCGCGCAGGCACACCACCGCGAGACCGGTGAACAGCATGGTCAGCAGCGCCGTCCACTGGTCCTGCGGCCAGTACGTCGCGGCCGTCACCGGCGCCAGGTTGAAACCGATCAGCATCACGACCGCGCCCGTCACCACCGGCGGCATGGCCGCGTGGATGATCCGCGCGCCGAACCGCTGGACGGCCAGGCCCGCCAGGAACAGCGCGGCGCCGACCACGAACACCGCACCCGTGACGACGGCGCTGTCACCGCCGCCCGCCCGGATGGCCGCCGCGACGCCCACGAAGGACAGCGAGCAGCCCAGGTAGGACGGGACCCGGCCGCGCGTCGCGAGCAGGAAGATGGCCGTCGCGACACCGGACATCATGATGGCGAGGTTGGGGTCCAGGCCCATCAGGACCGGGGCGACGAAGCTCGCACCGAACATCGCGACGACGTGCTGGGCCCCGAGTCCGGCGGTGCGCGGCCACGACAGCCGCTCGTCCGGCCGTACCACCGCGCCGGGGGCGGGGGTCCGCCCGTCTCCGTGCAGGGTCCAGCGCACGCCGAAGCCCATGTTCCACCACTTCCGTTCCCGCAGCCCGTCCAGCATCCTGGCGGTCCGCCGCTCGCTCACCGCGGCGCGCCAGCCGCCATATTACGGGCCGATAGGTGCGGGTTCGTCCCGGTTGGCGGGATCGGCCGAACCCGCCGCCTGCTTCGGCCGCAGCACGGCAGCCCCCAGTACCAACGCGAACGCCAGCACCGTGACCAGAGCGAACGACACCACCAGGGAGGTAGCGTCGGCCACCGCGCCGATCGCCGACGGCGCGATCAGCCCCGAGGTGTAGGTGATCGTGGCGACGCCCGCGATGGCCTGGGCCGGAGCCGGCCCGCTGCGGCCCGCCGCCGCGAAGGCCAGCGGAACCACCACCGCGATGCCCAGCCCGATCAACGCGAAGCCCGCGAGAGCCCCCGCCGGATGCCGGACCGCGACCACAAGCACACCGCCCAGGGTGGCCAGTACGCCCCCCGCCCGTACGGTGCGCACCGCCCCGAACCGGTCCACGACCCGGTCCCCGACGAGCCGCGCCACGGCCATGGTCAGCGCGAAGGCCGTGGTGGAGGCGGCGGCCAGGCCCGCGTCCGTGTCCAGTACGTCCCGCAGGTACACGGCCGACCAGTCCAGGCTCGCCCCCTCGGCGAAGACCGCGCAGAAACCGATGGCGCCGATCAGCAGGGCGGACTTCGGCGGCAGGGTGAAGTGCGGCGGCGCCTCCGCCTCCTGATCGCCCTTCAGGTCCAACACGCCCCGTACGGCGACCAACCCGGCCGCGGTCAGGGCCAGCGCGACCAGCGTGTGGTGCAGCCGGGCGTCGGCCCCCAGGTGCGCGGCGACCGTTCCGGCGGCCGAACCGAGCAGCGCGCCCACGCTCCACATGCCGTGCAGCGAGGACATGATCGAGCGGCCGAGCCGGTTCTCGGTCTCCACGCCGAGGGCGTTCATCGCCACGTCCGACATGCCCGCGGTGGCCCCGTACACGAAGAGCGCCGCGCACAGGGTGACCAGGTTCGGGGCCAGGGCGGGCAGGATCAGGGACAGGGTCCACAGGCAGAGCAGCCCGCGCAGGGCGGTGCGCGCGCCGAAGCGGTGGTTGATCCGCCCGGCGAGCGGCATCGCGAGCGCCGCGCCCAGGGCGGGGAAGGCGAGGGCGAGGCCCAGGGTGCCCGAGCCGAGCTGGGCGTGGTCCTGGATCCACGGGATGCGGGTGGCGAAGGAGCCGGTCACGGCGCCGTGCGTGCAGAAGACGGCGGCGATCGCGAAGCGGGCGTGGCGCAGGCGCGCCGGGCTGAGGTCGGTGTCCCCGGTCATGGACGTAAACTATCAGGGACCCTTCCTGATGGTTAGTGCCCTGAACCTC
The DNA here is from genome assembly GCF_040651775.1 of Streptomyces sp. NPDC048383. Classification (NCBI taxonomy): domain Bacteria; kingdom Bacillati; phylum Actinomycetota; class Actinomycetes; order Kitasatosporales; family Streptomycetaceae; genus Streptomyces; species Streptomyces sp. NPDC048383. The sequence continues at coordinate 23,709 of NZ_JBEZKS010000077.1, read as the reverse complement.
CCTAAGATGGGCGCCGTGACCCCTGCCAAGGTGCTGACGACCGCCGCCGCCCCGTCCCCCGCCTCGCCGAGCACGGCCCGGGCCATGAACGACCGGCTCGCGCTGGAACTCCTGCAGTCCGAGGGGCCGCTGACGGCGGCCCAGCTCAAGCGGCTGACCGGGCTGTCCCGGCCCTCCGTCGCCGACCTCGTCGAGCGGCTCGCCGGCGCGGGGCTGATCGAGGTCGTGGGAGAGTCGGGCGAACAGCGGCGCGGCCCCAACGCCCGCCTGTACGGGATCGTCGCCCGCCGCGCCCACCTGGCCGCGCTGGACGTACGCACGGACAGCGCGACGGCGGTGGTCACGGACCTGCTCGGCCGGCCCCTGGCCCGGGCGTCCCTGCCGGTCGACGCCGTCGAGGAGGCGGTGGCGCGGTTGGAGGCCCTGACCCGCGAGGCGGGCGCCGAGCGGCTGCACACCGTCGTCGTCGGGGCCCCGGGCCTGGTGGCACCGGCCAGCGGGGAGCTGGGCGACACCATCGGGCTGCCGTCCTGGCACCGGGACCTCGTGACGGCCCTCCAGCAACGGCTGCCCGCCAAGGTGGTGGTGGAGAACGAGACCAACCTGGCGGCCCTGGCGGAACAGCGCGTCGGCGCCGCCCGCGACCTGGACTCCTTCGTCCTGCTGTGGCTCGGCGCCGGGGTCGGCGCCGCCGTCGTCCTGGACGGTCGGCTGCGCCGGGGCGCCTCCGGCGGGGCCGGCGAGATCGGCTTCCTCCCCGTCCCCGGCACCGCCGGGCTGCCCACCGCCGGCGACTGCGGCGACGGCTTCCACGCCCTGGCCGGGCGCGCGGCGGTGGCGGCCCTCGCGGCGGAGCACGGCTTCCGCGGACCGGTGGAGGAAGCCGTCGCCGGGGCGGCGGGGGATCCCTTCCTCGACGCCCTCGCCGAACGGCTCGCGCTCGGGGCGGCGGCCGTCGCCGCGATCCTCGATCCGGGCTGCGTCGTGCTCGGCGGTGAGCTGGGCCGGGCCGGTGGAGCCGCCCTCGCGGCCCGGGTCGAGCGCCGCCTCACCACGCTGACCCCCGTCCCGACGGCCGTCCGCGCCACCGCCCTCGGGGGCCCGGCCGTCATGGAGGGCGCCCTGCTGGCCGCCCGCGAAGCCGCCCAGGCGATCCTCTTCGGCACCTGAGGGGGCGCCCGCCCCCTGACCAGCCCCCGCGCCCCCAGGCCGGCCGGCCTCCGACCAGCCGCCCCCCAGCCGATGGCCCCGCGGCGGGAATCCGGACACAGGTCCCGGGACGCACGAGGACCCGGGGGCCGCCGGGCCACCGGGTCTCATGCAGGGTGTTCAGCGGTGCTCACGCACCGGGTGTCAGCAGGCGCCCTGGTCCTTCCAGACGCCCCACTCGCCGGTGGTGCCGGGAGCTTCGTTCTGCGTCCACCACTGGGCCTTCCAGTTGCGGCCGTTGTGCGAGACGAGGCTGCCGCTGTTGTACACCTGGCCGGCCACGTACGCCGGGTTGGTGCAGGTGCCGCCCGGCGGGGTCGTCGGCGGCGTGGTCGGCGGAGTCGTCGGCGGGGTCGTCGGCGGCGTGGTGGGCGGGGTGGTCGGGGGAGTGGTCGGCGGCTGCGTGCCGCCCGGCTCCACGACCGTGGTGCCGCGCGCCAGGTCACCGGCGAAGGCGTACGTCGTACCGGAGATGTTCACCGTCCAGTTGGACGGCGTGGACACCGGCAGGTAGTAGTTGAAGGCCAGGTCGACCGAGGCGCCCGGGGCGAGCGACTGCCACGCCGGGAGCTTCAGCGAGACCCGGTGGAAGTCGCCCTTCAGACCGCCCACGTTGCTGCCGGTGTGGTCGCTCTTGATCACCTTGGTGCCGAAGCCCGACTGGTCCGAGGCGTTGTTCGGGGCCGAGGTCGAGTAGTCGAACTGGAACTCGGTGCCGCCCGGCAGCGCCGACTTCGTGTTGTTGGTGATCTTGACCTTCGGGGTGAGCGGGTAGTTGGAGTCGCCGAGCTTGAACTCGGTGAACTCCGCCTTCACGTCCACGGCCTGGGTCGGCATCGCGGTGTTGGACTTCTTCGCGCCGTACGGCGTGGCCGCCTTGAACTTGTCGTACATCAGCGTGGTGAGCGTGTCACCGATCTCGTACTGGCCCTTGGCGGCGTTCCAACCGTAGTCGCCCGCCATCTCCCAGACCATGGTGCCGCCGATGCCGCGGTTGACCACGTAGTCCGCCTTGGCGGCGACCGACTGCTCGTCCTCGGTGGAGAGGAAGACCTTCTTCTGCGCGTTCCACAGCCACGGCGCGACCAGCGTCGAGTCGTACTTGCGGACGTAGGTGCCGGTCAGCGTGGTGTTCGCAGGGAAACCGTACTTGGTGACGTAGTCGCCGACGATCCCCTTCTCCAGGTTCTTGGCGTGCCACATCGGGTTGGAGCCCGCCGGGGACTCGACCCCGTTGGTGTCCTTGTCGTGCCACAGGTTGTCGATGCCGGTCGCGCCGTCACCGCACTTGGTCAGACCCGCGCCGGCCGGGCAGGTGGTCGCGGAGGCCTTGCCCCACAGCCCGTCGGTGCCGCCCTGGACGTTCTTGTGGCCGCGGGTGTAGTACGGCAGGCCGATGTTGATGCGGCCGGCCGGCATCGAGCCGCGGAAGTAGTGGTACGCCCAGTCGGTGTTGAGGTACCCGACGCCGCCGTACTGCGAGCTGCCGTAGACGTTCGCGGCGGCCAGCTCGGCGTCCTTGCCGTCGTCGAACAGCGAGGCGTTCGGGCCGACGTACTCGTTCCACGCGCCGTGCAGGTCGTAGGACATGATGTTGACGTAGTCCAGATACTTCTGCATCTGGAAGGTCTCCATGCCCCGCAGCAGGTAACCGGAGGAGGGGGCGGCGACGGTCAGCATGTAGTGCTTGCCGTCGGCGGCGCCGGCCCGGTCGAGCTTCTCGCGCAGGCTCTTCATCAGGGCGTCGTAGCCCTTGACCAGGCCCGCGCGGCGGGCGTTGGCGAGCTGCCAGTCGAGCGGGTTGCCCGCGTCCTTCATCGTGGTCGGGTACTCGTAGTCGATGTCGACGCCGTTGAACCCGTACTTGCGGATGAAGTCGACGGAGGAGTTCGCGAAGGTGTCGATGCCGGCCTGGTTCACCGAGCCGTCGGCGTTGGTGGCCATCGAGTAGAAGCCGCCGGAGTTGACCCGGTTGCCGTCGTCACCGAAGTAGCCGCCGGTCTCGGCCCAACCGCCGACCGAAATCAGCGTCTTGACGTTCGGGTACTGCTTCTTGAACTTCGTCAGCTGGTTGAAGTGGCCCTTGTAGGGGAGCGACGGGTCCATCTCGGCACCCGCGACGCCCGGCCAGGTCATTCCGGTGGCCGCGTTGTTCGCGTTGTCCGCGCCGACGGAGATCTTGTTGTCGGAACCGACGTGCGCGAAGGCGTAGTTGATGTGCGTGATCTTCGACCACGGGATGTTGTTGGCGAGGTAGGCGGGGGTGCCGTCCTTGCCGGTGCGCCAGCCGGTGAAGTAACCGATGACGCGCCGCTGGTGGTCGGCGCCCATCTTCTCGCGGCCTTCGGAGTCGTAGACCGAGCAGTACGGAGTGTCGACCCCGGGGGTCTTGTGCAGACCGTCGGGACGACAGCTCTCGTTGTCGGCGGCGTGCGAGACGCCCGCGGAGAGCCCGCCGACCAGCAGGCCGGCGATGACGGCGCCGGATGCCAGGAGCATCGCTCTCGTACGAGTGGGGGACAGCATTGTGCCTCCTGGGGAGGGGAGGATGGCAGGACACCACGTGCAGCAACAAGCAGAAGAATGGCGCTGGTTGGCCTGAGACGTGCGCACGTCGGCAGGGCCGGCTCCCGGGGAGGATGAAGGGAACGTTAAGAGGACTAGACCAACCCGTCAATAGGTCTGGACCAAAGGCGTTCGGGAGTGCCGGCTCGGCGCGTTCGGGAGTGCCGGTTCGGCGCGTGCGGGACGCGGGCGCCGCGCCGGCGCGACGCGGCCACGCCGCCGGCGGCACGTGCCGGGCGGCGCCGCCGGCGGCATACATGCCGTGCGTCGCCGCCGCTCAAGAACGGCTTGTTTGTGACCCAGGCCACAGCGATTCACCCGCATGGCCGCCGATCACCCGTGGCACACTGGCCCTAGTACCAGTAGCAGCGCACTCCGGGGTCGGTGCAATTCCGAACCGGCGGTTATAGTCCGCGACCCGTCCGCAGCCAGCGGCCGGTTGACCAGGTGAAATTCCTGGACCGACGGTTAAAGTCCGGATGGGAGGCAGTGCGCGGCGGGCCAGTCACCGGTACGCCGCCGTCGGCGGTCCATCGGCGTATCCCCACCGGATACGTCTCGAACGGATCGCGTTCCCGGCCTCGGCGTCCCCGCGTGTGCTACCCGCTTCATCTGTCGTATCCCGACAGGCCCCGGAGTCCGTGCCCGATGAGGCAGGAGGACCCGGTGGCGACACACGCCGCGCAGGCAACACCCGACCCGAGCGTCACCGCCATGCGTCGGGCCGTCGAGCTCGCCGCCCGCGGCCTCGGCGCCACCAGCCCCAACCCCGTCGTCGGCTGCGTCATCACCGACCCCGCCGGCAACGTCGTCGGCGAAGGCTGGCACCAACGGGCCGGCGGCCCGCACGCCGAGGTCCACGCCCTGCGCGCCGCGGCCGACGCCGCCCGCGGCGGCACCGCGTACGTCACCCTCGAACCCTGCAACCACACCGGCCGTACGGGCCCCTGCGCCCAGGCCCTCATCGACGCCGGCGTCACCCGCGTGGTCTACGCCGTACCGGACCCGAACCCGCAGGCCAGTGGCGGCGGCGCCACCCTGCGCGCCGCCGGGATCGACACCGCGGCCGGGCTCCTCGCGGACGAGGCCGAGGAGGGCAACGCCGCCTGGCTGACCTCCGTCCGCCTCGGCCGCCCCCACGTGCTGTGGAAGTACGCCGCCACCCTCGACGGCCGCACCGCCGCCGCCGACGGCACCAGCCGCTGGATCACCTGCGCCGAGTCCCGCGCCGACGTCCACCGACTGCGCGCCGAGGCCGACGCCGTCGTCGTCGGCGCCGGAACCCTGCGCGCCGACGACCCGCACCTCGCCGTGCGCGGCATCGAGGGCGCGGTCCAGCCGCTGCGGGTCGTCCTGGACACCCACGCCGGCGTCCGGCCCACCGCGCGCGTCCTCGACGACGCCGCCCCCACCCTGATCGCCGTCGGCGAGGACGCCGACACCGACCACCTGCCCGGCGTGGACCTGGTCCGACTGCCCCACGACGGGCGCGGACTGTCGATCGAGGCCCTGCTCGCCGAACTCCACGGGCGCGGCGTGCGCTCCGTCCTCCTCGAAGGCGGCTCCACCCTGGCGGGCGCCTTCGTCGCCGCCGGTGCCGTCGACCGGGTCGTCGGCTACCTCGCCCCGGTCCTGCTCGGCGCCGGCCCCGCCGCCCTCGCCGACGCCGGGATCACGACCATCACCGAGGCCCTCCGGCTCACCCTCACCGGGACCACCCGCCTCGGCACGGACATCCGCATCACCGCCACACCCACACACCCCTCCCGCCCCACCGCCCCCAAGGAGCACTGAGTGTTCACCGGAATCGTCGAAGAACTGGGCGAGGTCACCGCCGTCGAGCCGCTCGCCGAAGCCTCCCGCTTCCGCCTGCGCGGCCCGGTCGTGACCGAGGGCGCCAAGCACGGTGACTCGATCGCCGTCAACGGCGTCTGCCTGACCGTCGTGGAGAGCGCCGACGGCGAGTTCACCGCCGACGTCATGCAGGAGACCCTGAACCGCTCCAGCCTCGGCTCCCTGACCCAGGGCTCCCGGGTCAACCTGGAGCGCCCGATGGCCCTCGGCGGACGCCTGGGCGGCCACCTGGTGCAGGGGCACGTGGACGGCACCGGCGAGATCCTCGCCCGCACCCCCTCCGAGCACTGGGAACTCGTCAAGGTCGCCCTCCCGGCGCACCTGGCGCGGTACGTCGTCGAGAAGGGCTCGATCACCGTCGACGGCGTCAGCCTCACCGTCGTCGACGCCGCCGCCGACCACTTCACCATCAGCCTCATCCCCACCACCCTCGCGCTGACCACCCTGGGCATCAAGCAGCCCGGCGACCCGGTCAACCTGGAGGTCGACGTCCTCGCCAAGTACGTCGAGCGCCTCATGGCCGCCGGCGTCGATCCGCTCCACACCCAGGGAGAGCAGCGATGAGCGCCCTGACCTGGCTCAACGCGGAGGCCTTCGAGGTCTTCGGCCAGAAGGTCATCTGGTCCGACATGATCGGCAACCTGATGGGCCTGGCCGCGCTCGCCCTCGGCTGGCGGCGCTCCATATGGACGTGGCCCGCCCAGCTCCTCTCCGGACTGATCCTCGTCGCCGCCTACGCCTCCGCGCAGCTCGCCGGCGGCATCGGCAAGCAGCTCCTGGTGATCTCCGTCGCGATCTGGGGCTGGCGCGCCTGGCAGCTCGGCCGGCAGAAGGCGCAGGACGGCTCCATCGCCGTGCGCACCGCCACCTGGAAGGAGCGCGGCCTGCTCCTCGCCGGAGCGGCGGCCGGCACCCTCGCCGTCGGCGGCCTGTTCACGCTCGTCCCCTCGCTGTCCTGGAGCCCGTGGGCCGACGCCTACATCTTCGTCGGCACGATCGTCGCGATGGTGGCCCAGGCCCGCGGCCTCGTCGAATTCTGGTTCGCCTGGCTGCTCGTCGACCTGGTGGGCGTCCCGCTCGCCTTCAACAGCGGCCTGGCCTTCTCCGGCCTCGTCTACGTCGTCTACTTCGCCCTCGTCCTGTGGGGCGCGTACGACTGGTACCAGCGCTCGCGCACCACCCCCGCCCCGGCCCTCGAAGGAGCAACGGCATGACCCCCCTCAAGCCCGTGCCGGACGTGCCCGAAGCCGAGCCGCAGGAGACCTTCCGGCTCGACCCGGTCGAGCAGGCCATCCGCGACATCGCCGCCGGACGGCCGATCGTCGTCGTCGACGACGAGGACCGCGAGAACGAGGGCGACCTCGTCATCGCCGCCGAGAAGGCCACCCCCGAGATCATCGCGTTCATGATGAGCGAGTGCCGCGGCCTGATCTGCGCCCCCATGGAGGGCCCGGAGCTGGACCGGCTGGAACTCCCGCAGATGGTCCAGCACAACACCGAATCCATGCAGACGGCCTTCACCGTCTCCGTCGACGCGAGCGCCGCCCACGGCGTCAGCACCGGCATCTCCGCGGCCGACCGCGCCACCACCCTGCGCCTGCTGGCCAACGGCACCAGCGAGCCCTCCGACTTCGTCCGCCCCGGGCACGTCTTCCCGCTGCGCGCCAAGCCCGGCGGCGTGCTGGTGCGCAACGGCCACACCGAGGCCGCCGTCGACCTCGCCCGCCTCGCGGGACTGCGCCCGGCCGGCGCCATCGTGGAGATCGCCGGCGAGGACGGCGTCATGCTGCGGCTGCCCGAGCTGATCCCCTTCGCCCGCAAACACGGCCTGACGATCATCTCCATCGAGGACCTGATCGCCTACCGCCGCTCATCCGCCGAGCCCACCGTGCGCCGCGAGGCCGAGGTCAACCTGCCGACCGCGTTCGGCGCGTTCACCGCGTACGGGTTCCGCTCCACCGTGGACGGCGTCGAGCACGTCGCCCTCGTCCACGGCGACGTCGGCGACGGCTCCGACGTCCTGGTCCGCATGCACTCCGAGTGCCTGACCGGCGACATCTTCCAGTCCCAGCGCTGCGACTGCGGACCCCAGCTGCACGCCTCCATGGGCCGCATCCAGGCCGAGGGCCGCGGCGTCGTCGTCTACCTGCGCGGACACGAGGGCCGCGGCATCGGACTGCTGTCCAAGCTGCGCGCCTACGAGCTCCAGGAACGCGGCCGCGACACCCTGGACGCCAACCTGGAACTGGGACTCCCCGCCGACGCCCGCGACTACGGAGCCGGCGCCCAGATCCTCGCCGACCTCGGCGTGCGCAGCGTCCGCCTGCTGACCAACAACCCCGACAAGTCCGCCGCGCTGGTCCGGCACGGCATCGCGGTCATCGGCCGGGAGCCGATGCCCGTCGAGGCGGGCGAGCACAACCTTCGGTACCTGCGCACCAAGCGGGACCGGATGGGGCACGACCTGCCCTGGCTGGAGGGGGCCGTGGCCACCTCCGCCTGTGGCAACCAGTAACACCGCACACCCCGCACCACACCAGGCACATTCCGAACACCCCTGTACACACCGACAGACGAACCACCGAGGAGCAGAGCTGTGAGCGGCAAGGGCGCACCCGAACTGAGCGTGAAGAACTGCGGAGACCTCCGGGTCGCCGTGATCGCTGCCCAGTGGCACGAGAAGGTCATGGACGGGCTGGTCGACGGCGCCCTGCGGGCCCTGCACGAGCTGGGCATCGACGAGCCCACGGTGCTCCGCGTCCCCGGCAGCTTCGAGCTCCCGGTCGTGGCGAAGGTACTCGCCGGTCGCGGTTACGATGCCATCGTCGCCCTCGGAGTGGTCATCCGCGGCGGCACCCCCCACTTCGACTACGTGTGCCAGGGCGTCACCCAGGGCCTGGTGCAGGTGTCGATCGACACCGGAGTTCCCGTCGGCTTCGGCGTTCTGACCTGCGACAACGACGAGCAGGCGCTGGACCGCGCCGGGCTTGAGGGGTCGAACGAGGACAAGGGGCACGAAGCGGTCACCGCCGCCGTCTCCACCGCCATGACCCTGCGGACGGTCAGCGAACCCTGGCGCTGAGTGGCAGCGGGGGACCCCTTATTCTGAGGACCATCATGGCGAACACCTCCAAGACCTTCGAAGAGCTCTTCACCGAGCTCCAGCTCAAGGCCGCCACCGGCGACCCCAGCACCTCCCGCACCGCCGAGCTCGTCGGCAAGGGCGTCCATGCCATCGGCAAGAAGGTCGTCGAGGAGGCCGCGGAGGTCTGGATGGCCGCCGAGTACGAGGGCAAGGAAGCCGCCGCCGAGGAGATCTCCCAGCTGCTCTACCACGTCCAGGTGATGATGGTGGCGCGCGGGATCACCCTCGACGACGTCTACGCGCACCTCTAGGCCGGAGCTCCACCCGGGCCCCCCGCCCCGCCCGCACCACCCTTTCGCACCTACGCACCCAAGGAAGCCCCATGCTGCGCATCGCCGTCCCCAACAAGGGCTCACTCTCCGGAGCGGCGTCGGCGATGCTCCATGAGGCCGGGTACCGCCAGCGCAAGGAGTCCAAGGAACTCGTCACGGTCGACCCCGAGAACGAGGTGGAGTTCTTCTACCTCCGCCCGAAGGACATCGCGATCTACGTCGCCTCGGGCAAGCTCGACATCGGCATCACCGGTCGTGACCTGCTGCTGGACTCCGGGGCGAACGCCGAGGAGATCCTCCCGCTGAACTTCGGGCGCTCGACCTTCCGCTACGCCACCAAGCCCGGCACCGCGAAGGGCCCCGAGGACTTCGCCGGGATGACGATCGCCACCTCGTACGAGGGCATCGTCGCCAAGCACCTCGCCGAGATCGGCATCGACGCCGCCATCGTGCACCTCGACGGCGCCGTCGAGACCGCCATCGAGCTGGGCGTCGCCCAGATCATCGCGGACGTGGTCGAGACCGGCACCAGCCTGCGCAACGCCGGCCTGGAGGTCATCGGCGAGCCGATCCTCAAGTCCGAGGCGACCGTCATCCGCCGCACCGGAGCCGGCGCCGACGACCCGAAGGTCGCGCAGTTCCTGCGCCGCCTCCAGGGCGTCCTGGTGGCCCGCAGCTACGTGATGATGGACTACGACTGCCGCGCCGAGCACCTGGAGCGCGCGGTCGCCCTCACCCCGGGCCTGGAGTCGCCGACGATCTCCCCGCTGCACAACGAGGGCTGGGTCGCCGTCCGCGCGATGGTCCCCGCCAAGGAAGCCCAGCGGATCATGGACGACCTGTACGAGCTCGGCGCGCGCGCGATCCTCACCACCTCGATCCACGCCTGCCGCCTCTGACACCTGCTGCCCGCCGGCAACAGACGTCCCCCCCACCTCCTCGCAGAACCGAGCGCACCCATGGCCGAGTCCGCCGCCCAGCCCGCACCGCCCACCCTGCCGGTCACCTTCCGGCCGAACCGGACGCGGGTCGTGCTGCTGAGCGTCGGACTCGCCATGTTCGCGACGATCACCACCGTGGCGCTGCTGCTGGAGAAGCTCAGCGCGGGCGAGCGCGTCAGCTTCGTCTTCACCGCCGCCCTGCTCAGCTCGGTCCTCGTGCTGCTCAGCCGCCCCAAGGTGGTCGCCGACGAGGGTGGGGTCACCGTCATCAACCTGACGACCACCCGCCGCCTCGAATGGGCGCAGATCCTGCGCGTCAACCTCCGCCCGGGCGACCCGTGGGTGTTCCTGGACCTCAGCGACGGCACCAGCCTGCCCGTCCTCGGCATCCAGCCCGGCGTCGCCAAGGCCCAGGCGATCGGCGACGCCCGCGCCCTGCGCGCCCTGGCCGAAACCCGGGGAACCGGCGCGAACGACCACTAGCCCACCGGGCTCGCCGCTGCGTCCCATTGCGGCCGCGATCCCAGTGACTACCCTGGTGGCGGGGCGCCGCCGTGCGCCCTCCCACACGCCCCGGGACCCCGAGGCCCGTGGGCACCTGCGACCAGAGGAGTGACTCCCTCCAGCGATGGACGGATCGTCCGGTAGTACCCGCGCCGCCCTCCCCCCGGAGGCGGCGGCATGACCACCCCGCTGCTCCTGCTCCTGGCGGCCTTCGCCCTGATCCTCGCCAACGGTTTCTTCGTGGCGGCCGAATTCGGCCTCGTCACCGTGGAGAGACCCGAGGCCGAACGTGCCGCCGCCGAAGGGGACCGCCGTGCCCGCACGGTCGTCGACGCCCTGCGGGAGCTGTCCTTCCAGCTCTCCGGCACCCAGCTCGGCATCACCATCACCTCCCTCGTCGTCGGCATGCTGGCCGAACCGGCCCTCGCCGCCCTGCTGTCCGGGCCGCTCGCCGCGACGGGACTGCCCCGGGGCGCCGTCCCCGGCATCGCCGTCGTCATAGGCATGCTGCTCGCCTCCGCCGTCCAGATGGTCGTCGGCGAGCTCGTCCCGAAGAACTGGGCGGTGTCCCGCCCGCTCCAGGTGGCCCGCTTCGTCGCCGGCCCCCAGCAGGTGTTCTCCCGGGCCTTCCGGCCCGTCATCGCCGGCCTCAACTCCGTCGCGAACCGTCTCGTACGGGCCCTGGGAGTGGAGCCGACCGACGAGATGGCCTCCGCCCGGACCCCCGGCGAACTGGTCTCCCTGGTCCGCCATTCGGCCCAGGCCGGCACCCTCGAACAGGACACCGCCGACCTCTTCGTCCGGACCCTGTCGCTGGGCGGGCTCACCGCCCAGCACGTCATGACCCCCCGCGTGAAGGTCAGCGCCCTCCAACACACGGCCACCGCGGCCGACGTGCTGAACCTGACCCGGGCCACCGGGTTGTCCCGGTTCCCGGTCTACCGCGACCGCATCGACGAGGTCACCGGTGTGGTCCACCTCAAGGACGCCCTCGCGGTCCCCGAGGCGCACCGCTCCCGCACCCCCGTCGGTCGGATCTGCGTCGCTCCGCTGCTGGTGCCCGGCTCCCTGCCGGTGCAGCCGCTGCTGGAACGGCTGCGCAGCGAACAGCCGATGGCCGTGGTGGTCGACGAGTACGGCGGCACGGCCGGCGTGGTCACCCTGGAGGACATCGTGGAGGAACTCGTCGGCGAGGTCCGCGACGAGCACGACCTCGCCGAGGACGGCCGCCCCGAACTGGCCGCCGCACCCTCCGAGGACGGCCGCCCCTCCTGGGAGGCCGACGGCAGCTGCCGCGTCCACACCCTGCGCCGCATAGGCCTGGAAGTCCCCGAGGGCCCCTACGAAACCGTCGCCGGTCTCGTCGCCGACCTGCTCGGCCGCATCCCCGCCCCCGGGGACCGGGCCGAACTCCCCGGCTGGAAGCTGTCCGTCCGCCAGGTCGGCCGCAACCGCGCCGAACGCGTACGGCTCGTCCGACTGGCGACGGTCCCCGCCGGCGGCCCGTACGGGTCCGTCCCCGGGGCCGACCGGAGCTGGGCCGACCGTGACGGGGCCGAACGCAACGCCCGGTCCGAAGCCCTCCGCGCCGCGGACCCCGTCGGAGCACCGGCCGAGCTGGAAGGCGCTGCCCGATGAACGCGCTCCAACTCCTCTTCGCCCTGCTCCTGGTCCTCGCCAACGGCTTCTTCGTCGGAGCCGAGTTCGCGCTCGTCTCCGTACGCCGCAGCCAGATCGAGCCCCTCGCGGCCGGATCCAAGCGGGCCCGCCAAGTGCTGTACGGGCTGGAGAACCTGCCGCGCATGATGGCCGCCGCCCAGTTCGGCATCACCCTCTGCTCGATCACCCTCGGCGCGGTCGCCGAGCCCACCGTGGCCCGGCTGCTGGAGCCCCTCTTCCACGCCCTGCACGTCCCGCAGGGACTCATCCACCCCCTCGGCTACGCCGTCGCGCTGTCCGCCGTGGTGTTCCTGCACCTGGTGATCGGCGAGATGGTCCCGAAGAACCTCGCGATGGCCGCTCCGGAACGGACCGCCCTGTGGTTCAGCCCCGGCCTGGTCGCCTTCGCCCGGGTGTGCGGACCGGTCACTGCCGCGCTCGGCGCCTGCGCCGCGCTCGTCCTACGGCTCTTCAAGGTCGAGCCCAAGGACGAGGTCGAGGCCGTCTACACCTCCGCCCAGCTCGGCCGGCTCGTCGAGGACTCCCGGCAGGCCGGGTTCCTCGGGTCGGTCGAACAGGAGCGCCTGGAGGACGCGCTGGAACTGGGCAGCCGCCCCGTCACCGACGTCCTGCTGTCGCGGGATCGGCTGGTCACCGTCGGTCCGGCGGTGACCCCCCGCCAGATCGAGCAACTGACCGTCCGCACCGGCTACTCCCGCTTCCCGGTCCGCTCCGACACGGGCGCCTTCATGGGCTACCTGCACGTGAAGGACGTGCTCGACCTGGAGGACCGGGAGCGGGCCGTGCCCCAACGGGTCTGGCGCCGGATGACCACCCTGTGCTCGACCCTGCCCCTGGACGACGCCCTCAGCGTCATGCGGCGCGACGCCACCCACCTGGCGCAGGTCGCCGATCCGGCCGGGCGGGTCCTCGGCCTCGTCGCTCTGGAGGACGTCCTGGAAATGCTGGTGGGCGAGGTCCGCGACCCCGCCCACCGGGGCTACGCCCGCAGCGCGTAGCCCCGGCCCCGGCGCGACACCGCCGGCCCGGCCCCGCCCGCCCCCCGGGGGCGCCGGGGTCGGGCCGGCGTCGCGTACCCCCCGTCGTCAGGCGACGGCGGTCCCCTCCAGCTCGACCAGCAGGGTGGGGATCGCCAGCCGGCTCACCCCGAGCATGGTGGTGGCCGGCGCCACCCGGGCGGCCCCCAACCGCGCCGCCAGTACGCCGTAGTGCTGGAAGAGCAGGTCGACGTCCGTGGTGTGGACGTTGAGCCGCACCAGGTTCCCCAGGGACATGTCGGCGGCGCCGAGCACGGCCTCCAGGTTGTCCAGGCTGAGCGCCAACTGGGCCGCCATGTCCCCCTCGTGCAGGGGCTTGCCGTCGCCGTCCATCGCGCCCTGCCCGGCGCAGTACAGGGTCCGGGTCTGCCCGGAGACCACTTCGCCCTGGTGGTAGCCCAGCTCCAGCGACCACGTCCACGGGTTGACCGCCGTGCGTTGCGTCGTCATGTCCGCTCCCATCGATGCGTCGACCCCGGGTGGGGTACGTACGTCCGCCCACCGGCCCGGCCTCAAGGCCGCCCCGGCGTCGTGTCGAGAAGCCTCCCAACGCATCACGACACCTTGTGTCATGTATGCCGATAGGGTTTTCGGATGCGCGCCGATCGGCTGGTCTCCCTGGTGTTGCTGATGCGTCGGCGCGGTCGGCTGTCCGCGGCCACCCTGGCCCGCGAGCTGGAGGTGTCCACCCGTACCGTGCTGCGCGACATGGAGGCGCTGTCCGCGGCCGGCGTCCCGGTGCACGCCGAACGCGGCCGGCACGGCGGGTTCGCGCTGTTGCCCGGCTTCCGCACCGAACTGACCGGGCTCAACCACGACGAGTCCCTGGCCCTGCTGGTCGCCGGATCGCGGCGCGGCGCCCAGGCGTTCGGCCTCGGTTCGGCGCTCGCCTCGGCCATGCTGAAGGTGGTCGACGCGCTGCCCGACAGCCACCGGGACACCGCGACCGGCGTGGCCGAACGCCTCCTCATCGACCCGGAGACCGACCTCCTCTCGCGCCGCGTCGTCGCCGAGGAACTGCCCGACCCCGTCGTCTCCGAGGTCAGGCGCGCGGTCTTCGCCGGACGCCGGCTGCGCATCCGCTACGCGGCCACGGGCCGCCCGGCGCGGTGGCGCACGGTGGACCCGATCGGCCTGGTCACCGTACGGGAGCGGGGCTACCTGCTGGCCGCGCGGGAGGGCGCCGACCGCACCTACCGGCTGTCCCGGATCCTGGCCGCCGAGGAACTCGACGAGCCCGCGCGGCGCCCGGAGCGGATCGACCTGGAACGGGCCTGGCAGGACCGCAGCACACGGTTCCGTACGGGCGGGGACCAGGTCACCGTGCTGGTGCGGGTGGACCCGGCGCGGCGGGATGAGCTGCTGGACACCGCGCTGGACGTGCTCGCCGAAGCGGCCGACCCCGACGGCCGGCTACGACTGACCCTGACCTTCCAGGACGCCCGCCACGCCGAATGGGCGCTGTGGCAGCTCGCCACGCACGCCGAGGCCCTGACCCCGCAGTGGCTGCGCACCGCCCTGCGCGAGCGCGCCGGCGCGCTCGCCACCCGCTACGCGGCCACGCCCGACGCGGGGGAGCCCGGAGAAACGGCCTAGTGCTGGGCACTAGAGCGGCGGTGGCTCCGGCCGTTCCTGGGGGCCGCGGCCCGACAGGACCTCCCCGTACGCCTGCATCAGGTCCGCCAGCCGCAGCGTCGCCAGGTCGTCGCGCGTGGGCTCGCCAGCGAAGCCCGCCAGCCGCAGGTCCCGGTAGGCGCAGCTCTTCTCGTACAGGGTGCGCAGGAAGCGGCCGTTGCCCAACTCGTCGATCCAGCCCTGCTCGACGACGTGCCCGCTGATGCTGCGCAGCTCCTCCACGGCCTCCTCGTCCCACCGGTCCCCGTTGGCCTCCGCCAGCACGCCGCCGATCGCGGTGAGTTCTGGCGGCCGGTAGCTGGGGAAGTCCACCCGGGTGGTGAACCGCGAGGACAGTCCCGGGTTCGCGCCGAGGAGCCGGTCCATCCCCGCCGGATAGCCGGCCAGGATCACCACCAGGTGGTCCCGGTTGTCCTCCGCCCGCTTCAGGAGCACCTGGAGGGCCTCGTCACCGTACGCGTCCCCCTTGCTGTAGCCGGAGTTGGACAGGCTGTACGCCTCGTCGACGAACAGCACCCCGCCGATCGCCGAATCGATCAACTCGTTCGCCTTCACCGCGGTCTGACCGAGGAACTCCCCGACCAGATCGGCTCGTTGGGCCTCCACCAGATGGTCGCCGCCCAACAATCCCAGCGCGAAGAACACCCGCCCCAGGATCCGCGCCACCGTGGTCTTGCCGGTGCCCGAGGGACCGGAGAACACGAAGTGGCGCTTCGGCGGCTGCACCGGCAACCCCTGCGCCGCCCGCAGCCTGGCCATGTGCAGCTGCGCCGACAGGGCCTTGACCTGCCGCTTCACCGGGTCCAGCCCCACCATCCGCTCCAGCTCCGCGAGCGCCTGCGCCAGCGCCCGCGGATCGGCGGGTCCGGCCGGCAGCCCGGCCGGTGCGCCCTGCGGCGGCACGGACACCTTGTGCCGTACGCCCTCCAGCCCGCCCGAGCCCGCCGACGGTGCGAAACGCTGCTCGGGCGGTTCCAGCGGCGTCGGCGGATCGGGGTCAACCTGCCCGTCCGCCGCGATGTCCTGGGCCGCGATGTCCTGGGCCGCGACGTCCTGGAAGGGGCCACCGCCGAGCGCCACCGCCGCGTAGTCCCCGCCGGCCGTGGACAGGCCGTGCCCCGCCAACCCCTCGCCGAGGTGCCCGGAGAGCCCCGCGTACCCGGCCATGTCGTCGGGGTCGCTGCTGTCGGCGATGGCCGTCAACCGGGCCGCGGTGTCCATGAACGCCGGATCCACCCGGTGCACCGCCCGGTACAGCGGCAGCGCCGCGGCGCTGCGCCCGGTGCCCTCGTGCGCCCGCGCCAGCCAGTACCGCAGCTCCTTGCGCTGCGGCTGCTCGCTGCGACAGCGCATCAACGCCGCCGACAGCATCGGCTCGGCCTGCCCGTACATCTCCAGCCGGACCCGGGCCATCCCGCCGAACAGGCCCGCCTCGATGCCCAGCAGCGGATCCTCCACCAGGGGTTCGGTGTGCCGCACCAACTCGTCCCAGTCCTTGACCAGGTAGGCCCGGCAGGCGTGCAGGAACCGCACCTGCGGGTCGGTGTCCACCGGCGGCAGCGCGGCGAGGGCCTGGTCCAGCTCCGGCACGTGCCGGCCGTCCAGCCAGTGCGAGGCGTGGGCCAGCAGCAGGTCGCGCCGGCTCTCCAGCACCGGCTGTACCCACCAGCCGAGCCAGTACCAGGAGTTGAGCGTCCGCCGGTGCCGTGCCCGCTGCTCGCCGAAGCGGTCCCGGTGCGCGTACATGCGCAGCAGGGCGTTCGTGGTGTCGACGCGCAGCGCGTGCAGGCCCAGCCAGGCGTCGGCCATGGTGGGGTCGAACCGCACGGCCGCCCGGAACTCCTCCTCGGCCTGCGGATAGGCCCCCATGGTGCAGGCGTCCACTCCGCGCAGCCAGGCGAGTTCGGCCGGGGCGTGTGCGCTGCCCGGCATGCCGAAGTCCATCACATCCCCCACAAGCCAGCCCCGTGGTACGCGGCAACCCCCGTGCTCCGCACGCGAGTTGTCCACCCCGCCGATGAAATCAGGGCTGCATCGTACCTGCGGTGACGCACCTTACCCAGGGTGCGACGGGGACGGGTCGCGCGTGCGCCCCGGAGGCGCATGGTAACGCACCGTGAGGATCGGCGGGCGCGGCCGGGCGCCGGGCGGCGGTCGGGAGCCGTCCCGGGGGGACAACGAAGCCCCCGGTCACGGGGGAACGACCGGGGGCTTCGTGTCCGCGGCGGCCCTCGCGGACCGCGCGTTCTGAACGTAAGGCCGTCGCCGGGCCGGGGTCAAGCGGGTCGGAGGAGGCCCCGGGGCGCCGGTTCGCGGAGCCGCTCAGGCCTGGGGCAGCCCGTCGCTCTCGGTGATGGAAACGGCCGTTCCCGAGGTCGCACCAGCCCCTGAAGTCCACTCGTATCCCGTACCGCTCTGGCGTACCGGGGTGTCGGCGAAGGGGCGCGAAGGGTCGTCCGAGAAGTGCGCGCGCTCGGCGCGCTCCCATCCGTCCCAGAAGTCGGACAGTTCGCGCCCGTCCCGGTTCCTCCCGCGCCGCCAGGAGGTCTCCCGGGCGGTCTCCATCCACAGCAGCCGCGCCAGCCGCGGCCGCAGGGCCCGCCGGCCCGCCCCGACGCCCTCGACGAGCACCACCGGCGCCGGCTCCAGCACCCGTTCCGGCCCGAAGCACCGCTCCACCCAGTCGTACGGGGCCCAGTGCGCGGTCCGGCCCGCCGCCAGCGGCGCCAGCACCTGCGCGTCCAGCCGGCCCCACCAGTCGAACAGCTCCTCGTGGGTGGCCACCTCGTCGAGGTGCAGCACCGGCGCCCCGCCGAGGGCCCCGGCGAGCCGTTCCGCGAAGGTGCTCTTCCCCGATCCGGCGTGCCCGTCGACGCCGATCAGCCGGACCGGGCCGAGGGAGGGCGGCAGGGCGGCGAGCTCCCGCGCGAGTGACTCAAGTGACTGCTGTGGCTCCACCCGGCCAGCTTAGGCCGCGCGTTCGCAGGGGTCCGTTCACCCCGACACGTGCCGTGGCTTCGGCCCTCGGCCCACGGGAACTGGAAGGGTGGACGAGCCGATCCACCGCACCGAGCCCTGGGGGCCAACGCCGATGACCGCACCCACGCCGCGCCGGGCCCTGCTGGCCGTCGCCCTCGCCGCCGCCACCACGGTCGGCCTCCCCGGGGGGCGGGCCTCCGCCGCCCCGACCCCGGCCTCCGAGCCGGGATCCGGACCGCTCCCCGTGCCCGCGGCCCCCGGCGCGGACGCCGCCGCGACCGCCGCCGCCCGGACCGTCGACAACCGCTTCTGGTACTCCCTCGCCCACTGGCGGGCGGGCATCCACGACGGCACCAGGGCCGTCGACGGAGCCCGCGCCGGTCTGGAGATCGCGACCCCGACCGGCCGCACCACCTACACCGACCCCCACACGGCGAAGAAGGCCACCTGGGAGTACGCCACCTGGACCTCGCCCGTCCACCGCTCCACCGTCCCCGGTACCGAGGCCATCGCCTCCTGGAACGCCGCCACCCCCGCCGGTACCTGGATCCAGATCGAACTGCGCGGCACCTACACCGACGGCAAGGTCGGCCCCTGGTACGTGATGGGTCGTTGGGCCGCCGGTGACGGCGACATCCGCCGCACCTCCGTCGACGGCCAGAGCGACGGCAGGACCACCGTCCGGACCGACAGCCTGGCCGTCGACGACCCGTCCTCCGGCATCCGGATCAGGGACTGGCAGCTGCGCCTGACCCTGTACCGCAAGCCCGGCGCCGACCGGGGCCCCACCGTCCGGCTGGCCGGCGCGATGCTCTCCGACGTCCCGGACCGCTTCACCGTCACCGCCTCCACGCCCTCCGGGAAGGCGCACGAGCTGAAGGTCCCGCGCTACTCGCAGGAGATCCACGCCGGCCGGTACCCCGAGTACGACAACGGCGGCGAGGCCTGGTGCAGCCCCACCTCCTCCCAGATGGTCGTGGAGTTCTGGGGCGGCCGCGCCTCCGCGAAGGCCCTGTCCTGGGTCAACACCTCCTACCGGGACCCCCAGGTCTGCCACGCGGCCCGCTCCACCTACGACGCCGCGTACAAGGGCTGCGGCAACTGGCCCTTCAACGCCGCCTACGCCGCGACCTACCGGGGCCTCGCGGGCGTCGTCACCCGGCTCACCTCCCTCGCCGACCTGGAGACCCTGGTCCGCGCCGGCATCCCGGTCATCACCTCCCAGTCCTTCCTCGCCGAGGAACTCACCGGTGCGGGTTACGGCACGGCGGGCCACCTGATGACCGTGATCGGCTTCACCGCCGCCGGGGACGTGATCGCCAACGACCCCAACTCGCCCGACAACGCGGCCGTCCGCCGCGTCTACGCGCGGCGGGAGTGGGAGAACAACTGGCTGCGCACCAAGCGCCGCAACGCCGCCGGGAAGACCGTCGCGGGGACCGGGGGCATCTGCTACCTCTATGGTCCGGCCCGTCCGGGCCCGGTCCAGGCCGCCGCGTTGAAGGCGGTCGGAGTGCTGTGAGAACGCCCTCCGGCACGGAGGGGTCAAGAGTCGAAACCGTGGTCAGCGACCTCCTCCCCGGAGCCGTCGCCCTCTGCCTCGGCCCGGCCGTGGTGGCCATGGGCGGCCGCCGGCGTGACGGCATGACGGCATGACCTGACCGTACGCGGTACCCGTCGCCGGGTCCCGGCCGCGGCCCGCTCCGGCGGACCCCGGTCGGGGCCCGGTGACGTGACGCGCGCCACCAGTGACCGACGTCCTATCGCGAACGACGCGCCCGCCGGCACATTGGACGGCATGACCGCAGACAGCGCCGCCCTCAACGCCGCCACCCCCACGACCGTCGCCACCGGTGGGCCCGACGAGGGCTCCTCGTGGCTGGAGCACGTGCTCGGCTGGACCCTCGTGGTGGTCGTCGCCATGTTCGTCACCCAGGTCGGTTGGATGTAGCTCCTGCCGGGGGCCCTACGAGGCCTCCAGGCGCAGCCCGTCGGTGACGATCACGTCCGAGGTCACCAGGGCCTGTTCGGCGCTGACCCGCGTCATGAACACGAACGGCGGGATGACCGGGGGAGCGGGCAGCCCGTCGGGGCTGAACGTCACGCACAGCAGCCCCTCGATGCACCCGCTGAACCGGGTCAGGTACAACGTCACGTCGCCCCGCAGTTCGAGCGACCGCGCGGCCAGCCCGTACTCCTCGCCCCCGTCCCGGGTGCGCAGCCGGTAGTCGCTCAGCGAGGCCGCGGCCATCTTCAGTACGAGGACCCTGCGCGGCCCGTCCACCGTCACGACCTCGGTGACCCCGGCGAGGGCGAAGCCCCGGGGCGCGAACAACGAGGTCGTGACGGTCGGGGGAGTCCGCGCGACCACCGGCGCCGCCCCCGTCGCCACCGCCCCGGCCCCGGCCCGGCCCTCCATCGGCGCGCCCGTCGCCAGCGCGGCCAGCAGTACCACCGGCAGGGCGGCGGCCCTCACCCGCGGCCCGCTGCCCTCCCCGCCGGCATTCCCGCCGCCCTCCCCGGCGAACTCCCGCGCCCCGTCCTCCGCGCCGGCGTCCTCGTCCCGCGTCCCGGAGTCCGGCGTCCACCCGAAGGCGAGGGCGCCGCCCGCGATGCCGAGGAGCATCCCGACGAGGAACCCGCCCAGGTTGGTCGCCACGAAGGACAGCACCGACAGCAGCAGCGCGTGGATCGAGACGTAGGCGCGGGACTGCGGCAGGAACCACAGGAAAAGCCCCGCCACGATCAGCGCGACCCCGATCCCGATGGCGGCGATCCCGCCCGGACCGAGGCTGACGAGCACGGCCAACGGGGACAGCGGCACCAGCAGCAGCTCGGCCCCGCCCAGCACCAGCAGCAGCCCGCCCCAGAACGGCCGGGTGCGCCGCCAGGTCCGCAGCCGCCGCCGCTGCTCCGGCAACGGAAGCCGCCCGCGGGTTCCGACCGGACGGCCTAGAAGCACGTGCGGCCGTCCAGGCTCACGGCGACCCGCAGACCCTTGAGCCGGAAGTTCCCGCCGGTCGCGGACCAGGCGTGCGACTTCACGCCGACCACCTCGATGTTCCCGGCCTGGAGCCCGAACTTGCCCGGCTCGCCCCGCACCCCCTCCACCGCGTCGAGCGTGGACGCGTCCCGACCGATCTGGGCGGTGCCGAAGGTGGCGTCGCCGTCGAGGTCCTCCCCGTCGATGATCAGGCTGCTCGCGGTCACCTCCCCGGCCGGACCGCCCGCCGTCAGCTTGAACACCACCGTGCCCAGCGGGGTGTCCACCTCCGCGGACTGGCAGATGTCGGTGAGGGTGGCGTCCCCGATCCCGAGCAGGGCCACCGGGTGCCCCGTGCCGTCGACGGAACGGTCCGTCTGCACGTACGAGGCCAGCCCCTTGCTGGTCAGCTTCGAGGAGGAGACCTGGAAACTGGTCCCCGAGACGGCGAAGGACGCGGCGAGCGCGCCCCGGGCCATGACCGTTCCCAGCACCCCGACCGCGACGAGCGCGGGCAGGGCGACGAGCGCCGACCTCCTCCAGCGGACCCGGCCCCGCGGGTTCGGTTTCCCGTCCTTGCCCATGGTGGTGCCTCCCGTACGTCGTCCGGTGCGCGGTGATGTGCGCGGGGATGTGCGGAGGAACTGGGTCGAGCCGGCTCGGGCACGCAGGTCTGCCATACTGCGGGCGTCCTGTGGCAGTTCGAGGCTAGGGCTGGATTTGAATAATAGTCAACAGCGGGGCAGGACCGGGCGTTCGCAGGTTCGGCGGGCCGAACTCATAGCAACCGGCCGCAAGTTGTTCGACAGCACCTCGTACGACGCCCTCTCCATGGACGACATCGCCAAGCAGGCCGGCGTCGCCAAGGGGCTGATCTACTACTACTTCACGAGCAAGCGCGGCTACTACCTCGCCATCGTCGAGGACTCCGTCGCCGAACTCGTCGCCCGCGCCGGCCGGGACACGGACCTGCCCGGCGTCGAGCGCGTCCGCCGCACCGTCGACGGCTACCTCCACTACGCCGAGCACCACCACGCCGCCTACCGCACGATCGTCACCGGAGGCGTCGGCTCGGACGCCGAGGTGCTGGCGATCCGGGACGCGGTGCGCGAGGAACTGACGGCCACCATCGCGGAGGGCGCCTACGGCACCCGGACCGTCCCCCCGCTCGCCCGGCTCGCCCTCGTCGGCTGGCTCTCCGGCGTCGAGGGCGTCACCCTGGACTGGATCGGCGCCCTGGGGGCGGAGGGGCAGCCCGACCGGGCGACCGTCGGAGCGCTGCTCGTACGCCAGCTCCGTGCGACGCTGACCGTGATCGAGGAGTTCGTCCCGCAGTGTCCCGCCCCTCCGGCGGACCTGGACGGGGCGTCGAACGCCCTCGGCCACGGTGATGATCAAGCACCGGTGACGGAAAGCGTCTGATCGGGCATACTCAACCCGCCGCAGCCGCTCTTCGAGCCCTTCCGTGACCCGGAAGGGCCGTGTCGGTTGTGTGAGCACCGAGACCCGGTGGCGCGTCCCACACCTCACGCGTCGCCGCCGTGCCCGACCAGGGAGGAGAGCGCCGCCATGACCGAACGCGCCCCACAGACGGTGGACCGTCAGCTGCCCACCGAGGAGTCCCGCGACCTCCTGGCGCTCGTGCGCGAGATCGCCCAGAGGGAGATTCGCCCCCTCGCCTCGGACGAGGAGGAGGCCGGCCGGTTCCCCCGCGAGGTCTTCACCCTGCTGTCCGAGTCCGGGCTGCTCGGTCTTCCGTACGCCGGTGAGTTCGGCGGCGGCGACCAGCCGTACGAGGTGTACCTCCAGGTACTGGAGGAGCTCGCGGCGGCCCGCCTGACGGTCGGCCTCGGCGTCAGCGTCCACTCCCTGGCCTGCCACGGCCTCGCCGGCTACGGCACCAAGGAGCAGCGCGCCGCCCACCTGCCCGACATGCTCGGCGGCGGGCTCCTCGGCGCCTACTGCCTGTCCGAGCCGGCCGCCGGCTCGGACGCCGCCTCGCTCACCACCAAGGCCGTCCGCGACGGCGACGACTGGGTGATCACCGGCACCAAGGCCTGGATCACCCACGGCGGGGTCGCCGACTTCTACACCGTCCTGGCGCGCACCGGCGTGCCGGGCCCCAAGGGCATCACGGCCTTCCTGGTCCCCGGCGACGCCCCGGGCCTGACGGCGGCCGTGCCCGAGAAGAAGATGGGCATGAAGGGCTCGCCCACCGCCCAGCTCCACTTCGACGGCGTACGGGTCCCCGACGCGCGGCGTATCGGCGACGAGGGCCAAGGCTTCACCATCGCGCTCGCCGCCCTCGACGCGGGCCGGCTCGGCATCGCCGCCTGCGCCATCGGCGTCGCGCAGGCCGCCTTGGACGAGGCGCTCGCGTACGCGCTGGGCCGCAAGCAGTTCGGGCACCCGATCGCCGACTTCCAGGGCCTGCGCTTCATGCTGGCCGACATGGCCACCAAGATCGAGGCGGGCCGCGCCCTCTACCTGGCCGCCGCGCGGCTGCGGGACGCGGGCAAGCCGTTCTCCCGGCAGGCCGCGATGGCGAAGCTGTTCTGCACCGACGCGGCGATGTCCGTGACCACGGACGCCGTCCAGGTCCTCGGCGGCTACGGCTACACGGCGGACTTCCCGGTGGAGCGGCTGATGCGCGAGGCGAAGGTGCTCCAGATCGTGGAGGGCACCAACCAGATCCAGCGCATGGTCATCGCCCGCCACCTGGCCGGCCCCGAAACCCGCTGACGCGGCCCGGGCCGACGCCCGCGGTTCCGTAGCCGTCGGGGCCGCCGGGCGTGCTCGTACCGGCAGGGTGCGCCGGCCGGGGGTGGTGGGGCGGGCTGACGCACGCGGTTCCGCGATCCGGGCCGGCCCGGATCGCGTACCCGCCCCCGGGGCGGCCGGCCGG